>NZ_JAASRO010000001.1:7331150-7647544 GCF_011761605.1 Kribbella shirazensis
GGCGACCGAGTCAGCCTCCACCTCGCGAAGCCCCGTGCAGGCCTTCCCGTCGCCTTGATCCGGTGAATGCATCCGGACGTGCCCGACCTCGTGGGCAAGCCGCTCGATAGCACGGAAGTCGTTGAGGTGATCCGCCACGACTATTCGCCGGGAGTCGAAGTCGGTGAAACCCGCGGACCCATCGCCAAGCGGACGCACATCCACGGCGAATCCGTCCGCCGCGGCTTCCCTCGCCAGGCCCTCCCACAGCGTCCTCGCCACGGCATAGCCGGTGTTGGCCACAAGGTATGGGTAGGAGATCGGCGGCCCAGATGTCGCACTGACGTCGTACACCGAACCGACCCTGAAGCCGATCACCTCTTGCTCGACGTCTGCGGCGGGCCCTGCCTCTCCGGCCGACTCGACCGCAGCGGGTGAAGTTGTCCGCGAACGAATCGGCGTCAGGATCTTGATCGCCTGTCCCGTCTTTACCTGACGCCCGAGCCGCGCCCACGCGTCCGCTCGCGCAACCCACGTGGCATCCGGCATCTGCAGGTTGATCAGCATGAGGTTCCCGAATCCGTACGTCGGGTGCAGCGCCGCGACCTCCAGCAGGTTGGACCAGTCAGATCCGGACCGCAGCTTGCGAACCTCCGCGTCGAGCACCCGGTGGAGATCCTCTGCCGTTACCTTTCCATTGCCCACAGCAACCTCCCGTTGGATCGGTTCTGGAGTTCAACGGACGAGACCGGCGAACTCCTGTCCTGGATCGTTCATCTGGGATACGTCCTCGAGGTACACCTGCGGAATCCTCGTGACCAGCTCCGCCCTCCGACGCGACCGGGTCGAGGTCCCGGCCAGCCGCCGCACAGCACCCGACGCCGTCGTCAGATACCGAGCAGCGTCAGCCAAGTCGTTCGTCAGCTCCTCGAAGCACTCCCAGCGCGCGATTCGCACCCACTTGGCCTGCAGCGGACGTGAACCACCGGTCGGGCGACGGAGATAGCGGAGGTCGACCAATGCCGCCTCCCGCCGAGGTACGAAGATGCGGCCGGCCCGTATCAGCCACTCCACGGTGCTCTGCTGGTTGCGGCAGATCTGCTCGGCAGCCCACAGCAGCTCGTCCGCAACATCGATCAGCTGCGCCGCGGCCCTGGGATTGGGTGCCAAGTCGCCGGCGTCGCGGAACCTGTTGCCGGTGCGAAGTGCGCTGTCGACCGCCTGCTTCAACTCGACGTACGCCTCCTCACCCGGTGACTGGCTCGGACCGCTCAAATCCGCCAGTCGCCGACGCCATCCAGCCTGAACACCCTGGGAACTCGCCTCGAAGCCCTGCAGCTCGCTACTGACGGTCAGGAGACTGTGCCGCGTGGCCCGGTCGAGACCGGCGTTGGGTGCCGACAACAGGCTGGTCACCAAGTGCCTGGCGACGCTGACGACGGTGCGCAACTGCGCCGTCGTCGACCGCAGGTCCCGCGTCAGGACCGTCTGCGGTGTCTCGGAGGCGTGCGCGCGTTCCCAACGGGCTGCGGCCGCCGCAACAGCCGACAGATCACCTACCAGTGCCGTCGGCCAACTCGCCGCCAAACCAGCCAGACCGCCAAGGCCGGCACGCCGCACGTCGGCGTCGGCGAGGACGGCCAGTTCCTCCGCCACGCGCAGCAGATGCGTCCGGCCATGCGTCCGTGCCTCTGTGTTCCGGACGGCCGCCCGGGCGCCAATCAGCGCGATGGAAGCCACCTCTGCCCGCGCCGCGATCAAGTCCTCACGGACCTCGAACGCCGAGGACGCCGCGGCGTCCTGCACCGCCAGGAGGTCGGCACCAGCCCCGATCGCCTGCGCCAGCCGGCCGAGCGCGTTGTCCGAGCGACCCGAAGGCCCAGGCTCGCCGCGAGGACTTGTCCGAAGACGGCAACGCAACCATCGCAGGTGGTACTTCGTCGCAGACAACACGGCCTGCCAGTCAGCCATCACCTGCGCCTCGTCCGGATACACCCCACGCTTCGCACTCACCGCGGTCCGCCGCGCCGTACGAAGCAGGTCCTCATACGTCGCGCGCATCACGAACCGCCCGAATGTCAGCCGCCGCCGTCCGCACCGCATCACCAAGCGCCAGCCGCCAACTCAGATCCTCGATAGACACCTCGATCCGATCCACCAACTCCGCAGCCTCGTCCAGCAGCACAGCCGGATCCCCCTCGGCCTCCCCGTCGTACCGGACGTACGGCATGATCTCCAGCAACTCGCACAACCGATACCGGCTGAACGCCGTCATCGCCCAACGTCCATCGGGCGCCGCAGCCTCGATCCGCTCAACGATCGCCTCGGCGCGAGTCACCAGCTCCACCACGCGCAGCCGCACGTCGCCGCTCGAAACCTTCTCGTCCACGTGACCACTCCGTCCAGTCCTGGATCCGACAGTCCAGGACGTCTGTCCCAGACCACGGCGACTCAACGGATGCCACAGACAACTTTTCGACGGCCGGGCGCGAGGTGCCTTCAGCTCTTCGACGATGACAATCCGGGAGCGGCGCACAACTCAACCGCCATCTGGACAACCGCCACCAGCGGCGACACCCTGCGGCGTGAGGGCTGCTCAGTGCAAGATGTCGAGTTTCTGGCGGAGGGCGGTGAGGCTCTGGGATGCGGCGTTGAGGTGCTCGAACGCGGCGTTCAGGTCGGCGTCGGCCTTGGCGAGGACGTCCGTGTCGGAGACGGTCCGTGCAGGAGGTCCGCGAATCGGGACAGCCGGAACGACAGCATCAGCAGCGACGCCGCGGACATCACCGTCCGAAGTTCGTGGAACTCGGCGACCAGGCCCTTCGCGGCGATGTCGTCGACCGCACGATGACGCACGACCTCGACCGCCTGCCGTAATGCCGCGCCCGCCTCCTGCAGCGACTGCTCCACGCTGTCCGACACCGGCCGCCTCCTCTTCGTCGGGTTGCTCACCGCGCCGAGATGCGAAGCAGTAACGCCACCAGTCCTCAGCTGGGGCCGGCAAGCGCTTCACCGCGTCGTACGCAAATTGTGACTATGCCCGCTGCCGCAAGCGGCGCCTTCGCGCCCCTCTCCACGAACAGCGGGACGAAGTCCCGGATCGGGACGTCGTCGAACTCGGGACGGGATTGGCTCACGACCTGCGCGACCTCGTCGGTGGGAACCGCGGGGAACTGCTTGGCCAGCCGGTCGACCACTTCCCCGATCGCACGCTCTTCATCTGACCTGTCCATCTCCCCACGATGACTCGCGGTCCGGCCACGGACAAGGCCGTCCAACATTTGATCAACTCTGCGTCACCCAGAGGTGAGGGCGAGGTCGGGGAGTACGGCGCGGAGCTCGCGGCGGGAGGTGATGCCGAGCTTCGCGTAGACCTTGCGCAGGTGCCAGTCGACGGTGTGACGGCTGATAAAAAGCCTGGCGCCGATCTCGGGATTAGTGAGCCCGTCGCCGGCCAGCCGCGCGATCTGCGCCTCCTGCGCGGTGAGTGCCTGGTACGTCGCCACCGCCCGTGGGCGTACCGCCGTACCGGTGGCCAGCAGTTCGCGCCTCGCGCGCTCCGCGAACCCGGCGGCCCCGAAAGAGCTCAGCGCCTCGTGCGCCTCGGCGAGCTGGGTTCGCGCATCGGTACGACGACCGGCACGGCGCAGCCATTCGCCGTAACAGAGCCGGGTCCGCGCGAGGTCCAGCTGCATCTCGGTGGCACCGAGCCGCCGGATCGACTCCTGGTAGTACTCCCCGGCGTCGTCGCTCACCAGGGCCTGGCAGCGGAGCGCGATGCCGTGCGCGTAGTCGGTGTCCGCGGCCGCGGCCATCGCGCTCAACCGCCGTACTGCGTCATCAGCTTCCTCCGGCTGCCGGAGCCGCGCGGACGCCTCCACGAGCTCGACGAGTGCTCTCGACGCGAGACCGAGTTCGTCCGGGTTCTCACTCGCCCGCCGGGCTGCCGCCTGTGCTTCGTCGAAGCGGCCTAGGCCGTTGAAGAGCACCGCGGCGGCCCACTGGGTATCGCCGTAGGTCTTGGTCTGGCCGCGAGTGGACAAGTGCTCGGTGAGCAATACGATGGCGCGGTGTGTCGCCGCCTCGTTGCCCTTCCACGGCTCGATGAACACCGCGGCGTACGGGACCAGGAATCCGGCCCCGGTGGCCTCGCCGACCGCCGCCATCTCCGCTGCGACCGACTCGGCTGCGGCGATGTCGCCGGCGGCGACGCGGTTGGGGATCCGCAACAGCAGCGCGAGCAGGAGCGCCGCGAGCGCTCCCGTATCGCGCGCGACGTCGACAAGGTCGCCAGTGATGCTGCTCCAGCGCCGGGAATCCCAGAGCTCCCCCGCCATCCGCGACGCGAGTGGAAGCCACCCGAGCCCGTCCTGGACCGATAGCTCACCCTCCTCGAATCCCCTGAGTCCCCGCAGCACCGTCGGCGCGCCGGCGGCGTACCCCTGCGTGATCATCGTCGCCACGCCGTCCAGCAGGAGCTGCTCGCGTGACCGCCGCCCAGGTCTCGGGCCAGACAGCACAGCCCGCGAAATCGCGAGTACGTCGGGACCGGCGAAGCCCTGGGCGTTGATCGCCGCATGCAACGCGTCCCGGTACGTCGCGCGGGCGCGCGCGACATCGAGGGCTTCGAGCCGGCCGGCCGCGTCGAGCAGCAGCGGCACGCCCGAGCTCGAACTCCTCGTCGTGTCCAGGATCTGGCCTCGCAGCAGGCTCAGCAGGGCGGAGTCGAGCTCGTCGAGTGGACTCAGCTCCGCTGTCGCGGCCAGTTCGAGCGCGGCGTCGAACGCTCCTGCCTGGTACTTCGCCTGTGCCGCCGCAAGTGCCCGCGAACCGCGTCGCGTGGGGTCGGGGGTCAGCTCGACAGCGCCGCCGAGGAACGCCGCCGCGGCCGCGACTCCGCCTCGCGCCCGCGCTCGATCGGCGGACCGTTCGAGCTCGGCGGCGACCGCCTCGTCGGTTGCCGAGGCGGCGCGGGCAAGGTGCCAGACTCTCCGGTCGGGGTCGAGCTGCTCGTCCGTGGCTTCCGCCAAGGCCCGGTGAACCGCGCGCCGGGTCTCCAGATCAGCGACGCGATAGGCGGCCGATCGAGCCAGTGGGTGCCGGAACCGGACCCGGCTGTCGAAGGTGAGCAGACCGGACACGTCGGTGGTGAGAGTGGTGTCCGACGCGACATCGAGCCGTTCGGCCGCGCGGAGCAGCAGTGTGACGTCGCCGGTCGGTTCGGCCGCGGCCGCGCACAGCAGGCGCTGGGTGCCGGCCGGCAGCGTGCGGATCCGGTCGACGAACCCCTGCTCGATCTGGCCGGACAGCGGACGCGCGTCGGGGCGCGCGAAACCTCCGGCCAGCTCGGCCGCGGTCAACCCCCGCGGCAGCTCGAGGAGCGCCAGCGGGTTGCCGCGCGTCTCCGCGACGATGCGATCCCGGACCCGGTCGTCCAGCCTTCCGATGACGACCGAGCTGAGCAGGGCCCGCGCGTAGCCCTCGGTCAGCCCATCGATCCTGAGCTCGGGGAGGCCACCGAGGATCTCACCGCCCGGGCTCGGATCGCGGAGCCCGAAGACGAACAGGATGGACTCCGCCTGCAGCCTGCGGGCGATGAACGCCAGCGTCTGTGCCGAGGCGTGGTCGAGCCACTGCGCGTCGTCGACGACGCACACCAGCGGCTGGTCCGCCGCGGCGTCGGCGAGCAGGCTCAGCACGGCCAGGCTGACCAGGAAGCGGCTGGGTGTCTCGCCGTCCTCGAGTCCGAACGCCGTGGCGAGTGCGTCACGCTGCGGAGCCGGGAGTTCGCCGAGCTGGTCCAGCAGCGGTCCGCACAGCTGATGCAGACCGGCGTACGACAGCTCCATCTCGGACTGGACGCCGGCGGTCCGCACGACACGGCAGCCCGTGGACTGCTCGACCAGGTAGTCGAGCAGGGCGGACTTGCCGATCCCGGCCTCGCCACGCAGAACCAGCGCCGCGCTCCGCCCGGATCGCGTACCGGCCAGGAGGTGGTCGAGTGCAAGGCATTCGCTCCGACGCCCCAACAGCCCGGCGAGTGAACTGCCGGTCGTCCGCGCAGCCATGCGACGGACGATACTCCGCGCAGGTTGTTGCCCGATAGGCCTATCTCGCCGGACGAGCCTGCCCGAGCATCGCCAGTACCCGGTCGCGCAGGCGCACCATCGTTGCCGTGTCGCCCGCTTCGACGTTGAGTCGGAGGAGCGGCTCGGTGTTCGACGGGCGGAGATTGAACCACGCCCTGCCGGGCAGCGAGACAGTCAATCCGTCGAGGTGATCGGCCGTTGCGCCGTCGGCGACGAACCGGCCCTCGACCATCCGCAGGGCGGCTCCGCTGTCGCCGACGGTGAGATTGAGTTCGCCGCTGGCGACGTACCGCGCCAAACCTGCCGTCAGCTTGGACATCGGGACGTCCGTCCGGCCCACGGCGGCGAGGACGTGCAGCGCAGCGAGCATGCCGCTGTCGGCGTTCCAGAAGCGGCGGAAGTAGTAGTGCCCGGAGTGCTCGCCGCCGAACTCGGCGCCGGTGTCGGCCATCACCTTCTTGATGAACGAGTGCCCCACGCGCGTGCGGACCGATCGGCCGCCTTGCTCCGCGATCCGCTCGGGGACCGCTCGGCTGGTGATCGCGTTGTACACGATGGTGGCGCCGGGCCGGTCTGCGAGTACCTGGTCCGCGATCAGGCTCACGATGCTGCTCGGCGGCACGGGCTCGCCGGTCTCGTCCACGAAGAAGCAGCGATCGGCGTCGCCGTCGAACGCCAGGCCGAGGTCCGCCGCGTGTTCGCGGACCGCGGCACGCAGGCCGGCCAGGTTGGCCGGGTCCATCGGGTTCGGCGGACGGTGCGGGAAGGTGCCGTCGAGTTCGAAGTACAGCGGCACGATCTCCAGCGCCGGACGTTCCAGGACGACCGGCACGGTCCGGCCGGCCATGCCGTTCCCGGCGTCGACCACCACCTTCAGGCGCCGGATCCTGCCGAGCGGGACGAGACCGTGCAGGTAGTCGGAGTACGCCGGCAGCAGATCCTGGGTGTCCGTGCGGCCCGGCGTACCGTCATACGGCGGCAGGCCACGCTCGAGGAGCTTCCGGATGTCGCCGAGCCCGGTGTCCTGGCCGACCGGCGCGGCTCCTGCCCGGCACAGCTTGATCCCATTATACGCCGGAGGGTTGTGGCTCGCGGTGATCATCGCGCCTGGAACGTCCCGCTGCCCCGAGGCGTAGTACAGCAGGTCGGTCGACACGAATCCGAGGGCGAGTACGTCGGCTCCGCGGCTGTTGGCGCCCGCCGCGAAGGCCGCGGCGAGTCCTGGCGAGGAGACGCGCATGTCGTGGCCGACCGTGATCGTCCGCGCGCCGAAATGATGGACGAACGCCGCCCCAACCTGATGGGCCAGTGCCTCGTCGAGTTGGTTGGGCACCGTGCCCCGGAGGTCGTAGGCCTTCACTACGTCGTCGAGGTTGCGCATGTCAGGCTCCGTCGAGCCGGGCCACGCCGATCTTGGCGTCGGCCATCCCGTAGAAGACGTAGTGCACGCCCTCGATCTCCTCGATCGCGGTCGGGAACACGACGTTGGCGACCGTGCCGACCCGCTCGTCCTCGGTCTGCGGCGAGAGCAGCGGCTCCGGCGTCCGGTCCAGGACCTTGGTGACGTCGTCGGCGTCGAGCAGCAGCGCGCCGGCGGCGTACGTCACGCGCTGCTTCGTGGGGTCAAAGCCCTCCGGTTGCTCGCCGGTGACCCCGTGATGGATGACCAGCCAGCCGTCGCGCGTCCACAGCGGTGGGGGCCCGGCACCGATCTTCAGCGCCTCGAACGCGTACTCCGGCAACGCCACCAGCCGGTGGTGGCGCAGATGGACCAGGTTGCCGAGGTTGCGCTCGACCTCGGCGACCGGCACGAAGGACACCCAGATCCCGGGGCGCTCGTCCGCGACACCGGCCGGCAGCCGCACGCCCTCCCCGGTGCGAACCTGTCCGAGGTCCCACATCGGCCGGTGCAGCATCGCGTACGACAGGTCGCCGTCCGGGCCGGGGACCGGACGCGGGAAGAAGACCGTGTCCTTGTTCGAGAACAGGTTCAGGTCCGCGTCCAGCGACGCCTGGTACTCGAAGTGCAGCGGTCCGAGGCGCTGCCATTGCCGGAGGTTGAACGACACCGCGAGCGCCGGCCGCGGCCCGAACGGACCGTAGGCGACGTACGTCATCACGTTCAGTCCGAGCGCCGCGATGAAGGTGACGCGCGGGTCCTCCACCCCGGAGTGGTGCCGGCCGCGTTCCCAGCCCTCCTCCGGGGCGAGCGCGATGCCCTGGCGCTGCACCCAGGCCGGCACGCCGTCGCGGACCTCGATCCGGGCCAGCCCGATCCGCGAGACGTTGCCTGCGGCCACCAACCGCGGCAGCAGGTGCAGTTCGCCGTCCGGGGTCCGGCCGGCAGCCGGGTTCAGCACTCCTTCGACCTCGAACGCGTTGCCCGGCTCGGGTCGCATCAGTACGCCGCTCCGGGTCAGCGTGCAGCGGATCGTCATGGCGGTCAACCTTTCACTCCGGACTCGATGCTCTGGGAGATGAATTGGCGCTGGAAGATGATGAACAGGCCGACGGCCGGCGCGGCGAGCACGCAGGCCCCGGCGAGGACGGCGCCGAACGGGTTGGCGGCGCGCGCCGAGACCGTCGTCAGGTAGTTCGACAACGCGACGGCGAGTGGTTGCAGGTCCTGCTGCTTGGTGATCAGGAAGGGCCAGAGGAACTCGTTCCACGGGCCGATGAAGGTCAGCAGGACACCGGTCAGCAGCGCCGGCTTCACGAGCGGGATCGCCACGCTCCAGAGGATCCGCAGCTCCGACGCGCCGTCGACCCGGGCGGCGTCGAACAGTTCGGCGGGCAACAGCAGGAAGTACTGGCGGAACACGAACACCGCGGTCGAGTTGATCGCGAACGGCAGGATCATGCCCAGGTAGGAGTCGGCGAGGCCGTAGTTGCGCACGATCAGCACGTACAGCGGGATCGTGAGCAGCTGGAACGGGACGACCTGGACGAGCAGCATCAGGTTGAACACCGCGCCGCGACCGCGGAACCGCAACCTGGCGAGCGCGTAGCCGGCGAGGACGCCGCCGACGAGCGTGCCGAGCAGGACGCCGCCGGTGAAGACTCCCGAGTTGATCAGCGTGCGCCCGAGATTGATCGCCGCGTCGATCTCCGCGTAGTTGCGGCCGGTGAGGTTGTCCGGCCGCGGAAACGCTCCTCCGACGGACGGGTCCGGTTCGGCCTGCAGCGATCCGATCAGCATGTAGTAAAAGGGAAACAGGAACACGAAGGCGCCGAGGAGCAACGTCACGAACCTGAGCTTCATCAGTCGTCCCTCCCGACAAGCCGCCGTTCGACCAGGGCGAGCAGCAGTACGCCGATCACGAGCAGGATGCCGATCGCTGCGCCGATGTCCGGACTCCCCTGTTCGATGCCGCGCTGGTACATGATCAGGACGGGTGACGCAGACGCGCCGTCCGGGCCGCCGCCCCCGGTCAGCAGGTACGGCTCGGTGAAGAGATTCGCGCCGGTCACCGTCGCCAACAGGACCACGAGCGTCGTCGCCGGCCGTACCCCTGGAACGGTGACGTTCCAGAACGAGGCGAACCGCCCGGCACCGTCCATAGCCGCCGCTTCGTAGAGATCCTTCGAAAGGTTCTGCAACGCGGCGAGGTACAGCAGGATGAAGAACCCGAGCTGCTTCCAGGTGACGTACACGGCCACGGTCGGCATCGCGAGCGCCGAGCTGACCAGCCACGACGGATCCGGCGCGAGCGGACCGAGGATCGAGTTCACCAAGCCGTCGGAGTTGAACAGGAACAGCCAGACGCCAACGACCGCGACCGACGCCGTGACGTACGGCACGTAGTAGCTGACCCGAAAGAAGGTCCGCCACCGGACCGCCTTGTTGAGCGCCCCGGCGAGCGTCAAGGACAGCACAGCCGTCAGCGGGACGTTGATCACCAAGAAGATGCCCACGTTCACGAAGGACCGGCGTACGGCGGGATCCGCGAGCACAGTGCGGTAGTTCTGCAACCCGACGAAAGGCCGGTCGACCACGGCTCCAGGTGCCGCGAAGAAGTAGTCGTGGAACGAGATGTAGACCGCGTAGCAGAGTGGATAAGCGAAGACCACGAGCAGGAAGACGAGGTACGGCGTCACCAGCAGAGCGCCGATCGGCTGCCGGCCGTTGACCCGCCCGGGCCGGCCGCGCCGCGCGGGCACGCGGTGGTCCGGCGCGTCGCGGATCGTCGGTCGATCGGTCACGGTCATGGCTGCGACGCCAGTTCATCGACGCGCTTCGCGGCCTCGTCGAGCGAGGCGCCCGGATCCTGCTTGCCAAAGATGACAGACCTGGAGTACGCGTCCCGGAAGGTCTGCCAGATGGTGATCGAGTTCGGCACGTTGGGCACCTCGACGGTGCGGGCGGACTGCTCGGCGAACGTCCGGTAGTCAGGGTTCTTCGTGAAGTACTCCGGGTACGCCGACGCGACGTCGTTCCGCAGCGGCATCTGCCCCGTGAGTTCGAGGAACTTGCCGTCCTGCTCACTGCTGGTCGCGAACTTCAGCACGTCCCAGGCCGTCCCGCGGTTCTTGCACGCCGAATATATGGCGACGTTCTTCGCGTCCGAGAACGTGTGCGTCGCATCGGCCGCCGTACCCGTGGGCGTCGGCACCGGGGCGACGCCCCAGTCGACCTTGCCGCGGTACACCGACACCGCCCAGGGGCCGACGATCGCCATCGCGGCCTTGCCGTCCGCGAACGCGTCACCGGTGTACTTCTCCTGCCCAGCGAGCTTCTCGGCGTACATCGTCCGCCAGAACTGCGCGACCGCCCTACCCTCGTCACCGGCGAACGTCGCGTGCTTGTCCTCGATCAGCTGCTTCCCGCCGGTCGCGGCAGCGAACAAGGGATAGAAGTCGAACCACGACTGAAAGAACTCGTTGCTCGGCGCCGGCAGGATCGCGTACTGCGCTCCGCGGCCGGCGACGATCTTCCGCGACGTGGCGAGGAACTCCTCGTACGTCCCCAGCGGCGGGTTCCCGGCGTCGATACCGGCCTTCGCGAACGCCTTCTTGTTGTAGAAGATCATCACCGGGTTCGACTTCCACGGCAGCTGGTAGTACTTGCCGTCCGACGACTTGTACTGCTGCGCGACCTCGCCCGAACGGCCCTCGACGTACGACGTCCCGTCAGCGAAGGAATCGAGCGGTACCAGGCCGCCCTGCTTCTGGAACTGCGAGACGGACGCCGGCGACGTGTTGAAGATCAGACACGGCGCATTGCCGGCCGTGATCGCGGCGCCGATCACCTCCTCCGAGCTCTTCCCGGTCGGGATCTCCTGCGCGGTGACCAGCTGATCCGGATGCGCCGTGTTCCAGGCAGCCACCATCTGCTTGCCCCAAGCAACCTCTTCGAGATTGTTGGAGTACCAGACCGTGATCGGCCCGCGGGTCTCGATGCCGGTCCCGGCGTCGTCGCTGCCGCACGCCGCCGCGGCCGCCAGCACCGCTCCGAGCGCGACAGCCGTGAACGTTCGCCTCATGCGTCCTCCCAACGGATCTGTGGTCCCGTATGGAAGTCCGCACAACAACGTGGTTTGTGACGATGCGGCGGTGATCAGGCCTCGACGACGGAGGCCGCGTCGATCAGTGACGGTGCAAGTTGCCGACGTGACCTGACAGCCAGCTTGGTGAAGACCTTGCGGAGGTGCCAGTCCACGGTGTGCCGACTCAGGAACAGCTCGGTGGCGATCTCGGCGTTGGTGAGCCCGGCCGCCGCGAGATGGGCGATCTGGGCCTCCTGAGCGGTCAGCTCCTGCCGTACGTCGGTACTCCGGGTTCGTGCCTTCTCGCCAGTTGCCGCGAGTTCCAGGCGGGCGCGCTCCGCGAAGGCCACGGCGCCCATGTCGCTCAGGCTGTCGTGCGCGGTCCGCAACTGGTCGCGCGCCACTTGACGCCGGTCCTGGCGCCGCAGCCACTCGCCGTACAGCAGGTGCGCACGCGCCTTGTGGACGGCCATCCGGGTACGGCTCAGGCGCTCGATCGCCTCCTGGTACAGATCGTCGGCGCGCCGGCCGTCGGCAAGCAGCGCAGCCGAACGGGCCAGGATGCCGAGTGCCCAGTCAGTACCGGCGGCACTCGTACGATCCCGCAGTCGCTGCAGCGCGTCGCTCGCAACCGATGGAGCTCCACTCCGGACAGCGGCCTCCACCCATTCGGCGAGCGACCAGCCGAAGATGCCGAGGTCCTCCTGCGCGCAGGCGCTGCGGGCCGCCTCCATCGCCTTGTCGTAGTGGCGAAGTCCGTTGTAGAGCACGGCGGCCGCGTGATCCGCCAGGCTCAGCGCCCGGCCCTCGCCACGGGCGCGCGCGTCCCGGACACCGAGCTCGATCGACGCAAGGGCCGTCTCCTCGTCACCGCGCCATGCCTCGAGCAGGAAGCGGGCTTCCCGGGCCGGCGCGCTGGCCATCGACGCCGCGATCGAATCCGACTCGGTGAGCAGCAGGTTCGCGGCGACGAACTCCCCGGCGTGCAGGTGGAGCGCCGCGCGATAGGTCAGCGCCCCGGGCATCACGCCGAGAGCGCCGAGGCCGCGCGCCAGCTCGAGTCCACGACAGGAGAGGTCGTGCCAGGCGTCGTCGTCCCACAGTTCGGCCGCTACCGGGCAACCTCGCCAGAGCCACTGCACCACTTGTTCGTCGCCGCGCTGGGCAGCGTCGCGGAAGTCGTGCAGCGCCCTCCGGAGCGAGGGTACGGCGGCGTTGTAGCCGTCGGTGAACTGCGTGGCCACCGCGTCCAGCAGCAGGTCCATCGGCCCGGCCGGCGCAGCCGCCTGCCGCGCGGCGCGGGCGGCGGCGGCCACCTTCTCGAGGCTGCGCTCGGCACCGAGACGCCCCGCGAAAACCGCGGCGCCGAGTGCTTCGAGATACGCCTGGGGCGCGAACCGGTCGTCGAGGTCGGCAAGCCGGTTCGCAGCCTCCAGCAGCAGCGTGCCGGATTCGCCTCCGCGCTGCCGGGCGAACGCGAGCTGCGCGCGCAGCCGGGCGGCGTGTGCGGCTTGCAACTCGTCCGTCGGCCCGAGCGCGGCGATCGTCAGCAGCGCGTCGGCAGCGTCCGGCTCGCCCGCCCGGAACTTCGCGGCCGCCGCTGCCAGTGCCCGGGTCGCACGACGACCCGGATCCGGTGTCAGCTCCGAGGCGCGTTCCAGGCATGCGGCCGCAGCCGCCGCACCGCCACGTGCCTGCGCCCGGCCCGCGGCGCTCTCGAGCTCGGCCGCGACCTCTTCGTCCAGCCCGGCGGTCGCGTAGGCCCGGTGCCAGGCGCGGCGGTCGGGATCCACCTCGGCGTCGGTGGCCAGGGCCAGGGCGTTGTGCACCCGGCGCTGCTCGGCCGGGGACGCGGCGCCGTACACCGCTGAGCGGATCAACGGATGCCTGAACCGGACCCGGGCGCCGATGTGGACGAGATCCGCGGACTCGGCGAGGAACACCGCGTCGGGACTGGTATCGAGATACTCGGCCGCCCGCCACAGCAGGGCGGCGTCGCCGACCGGCTCGGCGGCCGCAGCCAGCAGCAACAGCCGGGTTTCGGGAGGCAGTTGGTCGAGACGCCGTACGAAGCCGTCCTCGATCCTGCTGGTCAGCCCGGGGCCGCCGGGGAGTCCGAATCCCGAGGCCAGCTGTCCGGCCGACAGACCCCGGTGCAGCTCGAGCAGTGCCAGCGGGTTCCCGCGGGTCTCGGCCACGAATGTGTCCCGGACCCGCTCGTCCACCACGCCGGTGATCACCGTGTCCAGCAGTGCGCGGGCGTCAGCGTAGCCGAGACCGGTCACGAAGAGCTCGTCGAGACCGGTCAGTACGTCGGAACCGCCGGGCTCACGGACGGCGAACACGAGCGCCACCCGCTCGGCGAGCAGGCGGCGCGCCACGAACGCGAGCGTCTGCGCGGACACCTGGTCGAGCCATTGCACGTCATCGACCAGGCAGACCAGCGGCCCGCGCTCGGCGGCTTCGGCCAGCAGGTTCAGCATCGCCACGCCGACCTGGAAGCGGTCCGGCGCACTCCCGGGAGCCAGACCGAACGCGGTGTCCAACGCGGTACGCCGTACGCCGGTGCGGAACTCGCCCAGCTGGGCACAGAGCTGGTGCAAACCGCCGAAGGGCAGCTCCACCTCGGACTCGACACCGGCCGCACGGACGACCCGGTACGAGGACGCGCGGGACGCGAGGTACTCCAGCAGCGCGGTCTTCCCGACACCGGCTTCACCCCGGAGCACGAGCACTGAACTGCGTCCCGCCCCCAGCTCCGCCACCATCCGGTCGAGAGTCGCGCACTCCGCCTGCCGACCCTCGAGTCGAGGGCTTGGGTGCCTGCTCGCCATATGCCACCGCCCAACCTCGAAGCCTATCCGCGCCCGGGCGACGGGCGCAACGGATCGCGATCAGCTCGCCAGCTCCTCGGAGAGCACATCCTCGAACCTGGACAGATCGCCCGACCGAGCGGCGACGGCGAACTCGTCCCGGAAGCGCCGGTAGCCGGCCACGCTCACGACAGCGCGCCGGTCCGCGGCAAGATGCGCGCGCGCCCGGCTGACGAGTTGCCGGCAGTTCGCCGGACGCAGGTTCAGAAACTCGGCGATCTGCCCGTAGGGGTAGCCGAACACGTCGTGGAGCACGAACGCCGCGCGTTCGCGGGGATTCAGCCGCTCCAGCACGACGTGCAGTGCCCGCTCCACGCCCTCACGGGTCTCGGCGACCGCCACCGGGTCCAGACCCGCGTCGCCGCGGTGCCGCTCGGTCGTCGCCAAGTCGATGAGCGGCACCGACGACTCGTGGCGGCGGTGGGCGGAGTCGAGCACGTTGATGGCCAGCCGCCGGGTCATGGTCGCAAGCAGCGCCGGTGGGTCCACCACCTGCGTCCGGTCGAGGTTCTGCCACCGGACCCAGGTCTCCTGTACGACGTCCTCGGCCTCGGTCCGGCTGGCGAGCATCCGGTAGCCGATGGCCATCAGTCGCGGCCGCATCTCGACGAAGGTCCGTACTGCCTCGTCGAGATCCTCACGTGCTGGCGACGGTACGGGCGTGCTCATGATCCGGCTCCCTCCGCGTCGCGGGCCGGTGGCCCGCCGTTGCCACCACCTTGCGAGCGGAGTCGCTGCCACCGCGTCCCGCGCGGCACGTGGTCCGCACCGCTACGAGTTACGTAGCCGGGCGCGAACCACGTGGCCGACGCGTAGTCACGTGCGTAGTCGCGACCGGCTCACTCGGTGCCGAGCGCCTTGCGGAGCACGTGGACGGCCTGTTCGACAGCGCCGGTCGCCGCGGCCGACGGACGCAGCGGGTTGACCATCATGAAGTCGTGCAGGATGCCGTTGTAGCGCACCGACGTGGTTCGTACGCCGGCCTCGGTCAGCCGGCGTGCGTAGGCCTCCCCCTCGTCCCGCAGTACGTCGTTCTCGTCGACGATCAGGAACGCCTCGGGCAACCCGGCGAGCTGGTCGAGCCCGGCCCGCAGCGGCGACGCGGTGATCTCGGAGCGCATGCCCTCGTCCGGCAGATAGCAGTCCCAGAACCAGGCCATGCCCTTCGCGGTGAGGAACGGCCCGTCGGCGAACTCGCGGTAGCTGTCGGTGTCCTGCCCGGCGTCCGTGACCGGGTAGTACAGCGACTGGTGGACGAACGTGACGTTCCCCCGGTGCTTGGCGAGCAGCGTCAGCGCCGCGGTCATGTTGCCGCCCACGGAGTCGCCGGCCACCGCCAGCCGGGTCGCGTCGAGGCCCTCGTCGGCTCCGTGCTCGGTGATCCACCGCGCCGTCGCGTAGCCCTGCTCGATGGCGACCGGGTACTGCGCCTCGGGCGACCGGTCGTACTCAACGAACGCGACCGCGGTCCGCGCGCCGACTGCCAACTCGCGGACCAGCCGGTCATGGGTGCCGGCGTTCCCGAGCACCCATCCACCGCCGTGCATGTAGAGGACGACCGGCAGCGTGCCGCTCGCGTCGGCGGGCTTCACGATGCGGACCTGGACGTCGCCGACCTCGACTGGAACCGTGATCCACTTCTCGGTGACGTCCGGCTTGTCCACAGGTTGTGCCTGCAGGTCGTCGAGGACCTTGCGGGCGCCCTCGGGACCCAGCTCGTACAGGTACGGAGGGTTCGCCGTCGCGTCGGCGAAGTCCTGCGCCTCCCGCTCGAGGAAATGCTTGCTCATGAGAATTCCTTTCCGGTCCGGAACGTGCGTTCTTGCCCGGCGGAGTCCGCGCAGCCGCCGGTTTCGTGACGGAGGCGTGCCGAGCGTCACAGGACTTGTCGATCTCCGGTCTGAGTAGCGAGTGGAGAGGAGACGGCGATGAGTAGCTCGCACCAGCACCACGCAGAGCTGTTCGTGGCGATGCAGCTCAGGCTGTGCGCACTCGGCCAGAACCCGTTGCGCCGCGGCGTCGACCGGGTCGAGGCCGTGTTGCTGATGACCTTCGTTCTGGCGGCGCTGCTGCTGATTCCCGCCGCCCTGGCGCTCGGCGTCGTCGTCCACGAGCACGTCGAGCGCTCGGCGGCCGAGGTCCGGGCGCACGCCGTCGCGGTGCGCGCTGTGGCCTTGGACGACACGCCGGACCCCGGCCTCGCGGTCGACGGCCCGAGTACCGCGACCGTCCGGGTCCGCTGGGTCGACGACTCGGGTACGCCGCATGACGGCACGGCCGACGTACCGGCTGGAACCCAGGCCGGCACCGAGGTCCGACTGTGGCGCAACGGCGACGGCCGCCTCAGCGAGTCGCCTCCCGTGGCCCCGAACAGCACGGCCGCGGCGCTCGCCATCGGGCTGAGCCTGCCGGTCTTCGGATGGCCTGCGCTGGCCTTCGTGTACCGCCTCGCCGTCCGTCCGCTGGACCGCTACCGGGCCGAAGCCTGGGGCCGTGAGTGGGAGCGTGTCGCCTCCCGCTGGCCACGTCCCTGGCGCTGACTGGTGACCAGGCCGACTGGACGAGGACGATCATGACCACGCAGATTGAGGACTACGCGCTGATCGGTGATCTGCGCACGGCTGCCTTGGTCGGTGCCGATGGAGCGATCGACTGGTTGAGCCTGCCGCGTTTCGACTCTCCCGCCGTGTTCGCTGCTCTCCTCGGGCGGAGCGAACACGGGACGTGGCGGCTGGCGCCTGTCGATCACGACCGGTGCACACGTCGCCGGTACCGCAGCGGTTCCCTGATCCTCGAAACGGACTGGATCACCGCTGACGGCGCGGCCCGGGTGATCGATCTGATGGTTCCGGGAGCTGCAACACCGACGGTGGTGCGCATCATCGAAGGTCTGGTGGGCGCCGTCCGGATGCGAACTGACATCGTTCCGCGGATGAACTACGGCAAGGACGCTCCGGCCGTGCGGGCGAGCGGTGACGGCCGTCTGGTCGCCGCTTCCGGCAGCGACGAACTGTGGCTCGACAGCGACATCGACCTGGCGATCGACGCCGGAGCCTGGACAGGCTACTTCTCCGTGACCGCGGGCGAGCGGGTCGCGTTCACCCTCACGCATGCGCCTGCCGACGAGCCGCCCGTGGCTGTTCCGGCGGCGGGTACGGCGCTGGTCGCCACGGAGACGTACTGGTCCGACTGGCTGAGCCGGTCGACGTACGCCGGCCCGTGGGTTGACGAGGTCAATCAATCGTTGGTCGTCCTGAAGGCACTCACCTACGCCCCGACCGGCGGCATCCTGGCCGCCGCGACCACTTCGTTGCCGGAGCAGCTCGGTGGCTCCCGGAACTGGGACTACCGGTACTCATGGTTGCGCGACGCAACATTCACCCTGCACGCCTTCCTGGCCACCGGCTTCCTCGACGAGGCCGCTGCCTGGCGCGACTGGCTGGTCCGCGCAGTCTCTTCCGCCAGTCCGGCCGACCCGCGGATCATGTACGCCGTGGACGGCTCGAGTGATCTCCCTGAGCAGACCCTCGACTGGCTGCCCGGCTACGCCGGCTCCTTACCGGTCCGGGTCGGGAACGCCGCGGCCACGCAGCAGCAGAACGACGTGTGGGGCGAGGTGCTCGACGTACTCTCGGCCGCTCGCGCCGCCGGCGTGCCGGACTCGGTGGACCAGCAGAAGCTGGAACGCGTGCTGCTCGACCGCATCGAAAGCTGCTGGCGGGAGCCGGACCACGGACTCTGGGAAGTTCGAGGCCCACGTCGGCACTTCGTGCATTCGAAGGTGATGGCCTGGGTCGGCATCGACCGCGCCGTCCGCCGCTTGCAGGAACACGGCGCGGACGAGCCTGCCGAGCTTGTCCGGCTGACGGCGTTGCGCCGCACGATCCGGCAGGAGATTCTCGACCACGGCTACGACAGCCGACGGCGCGCCTTCACCCAGTCGTACGGGTCACCCAGACTGGACGCCGCCGCACTGCTGATGCCGCGCTACGGCTTCCTTGCCGCGGCCGACGCCCGCATAGCCGGCACGATCGATGCGATCCAGCGCGATCTCACCGACGACGGCCTCGTCCTCCGCTACGCGGTGAGCGACGAGGGGCACAACGTCGACGGCGTACCGGGCGGCGAGGGCACGTTCCTGGCGACCTCCTTCTGGCTCGCCGACGCCCTGCACAGCGCCGGACGGACCGGTCAGGCAACCGAACTGTTCGAGCGACTGCTCGCCCTCCGCAACGACGTCGGCCTACTGAGCGAGGAGTACGACGCGGCCACCGGACACCACCTCGGCAACACACCGCAAGCCTTCAGCCACGCCGGCCTGATCACCACCGCACTCACCCTCAGCGCCGCCTGGTCGGCGGCGGGACGTGACGCCGAGTTCCGAGAACGTCTCGCGTAGGCGAATCAGCTTCATCACGTGCCGCCGGCAACTTCCGCGGCTTGATGGCGCGGTGGCACGCCGGGCGGTAGCGTCCTGCTATGCCGACCGAACATCCCGCGCACGGGTTACTGGGTCGGCACGCTGAGTGCCGGTTCGTGGATCGGCTCCTGGACACCGTGCGATCCGGTCAGAGTCAGGTCGTGGTCCTGCGCGGTGAGCCCGGCATCGGAAAGTCCGCGCTGCTGGAGTACACGCAGCGCGGTGCGTCCGGTTGCCGGGTGGCGCGAGTGACCGGGGTGGAGTACGAGACCGAGCTTGCTTACGCCGGGTTGCATCAGCTCTGTGCGCCGTTCCTTCCCCTCAAGGAACGACTTCCGGCACCGCAACGTGATGCGCTCGACACGGCGTTCGGGCTGAGCCCCCACGGGCCTTCCGACCGGTTCGTCGTCGCGCTGGCCGCACTCGCCCTGCTGGCCGAGGCCGCGGAGGAACGGCCCCTGCTGTGCGTGATCGACGACGCCCAGTGGCTGGACCGGGAATCACTGCTGACGATCGCCTTCGTCGCCCGCCGCCTGTATGCCGAATCGGTCGGGATGGTCCTCGCGGTCCGGCAGTCCAGTGAGCTGCGGGAGCTGGCCGGGCTTCCGGAGCTGGCGCTCAGCGGACTCGACTACCGCGAGTCGCGTGCGCTCATCGACGCGGCCTGGCCGGGACGTCTGGACGAGCGGGTCCGGGATCGGGTGATCGCGGAGTCGCGTGGCAACCCGCTCGCGCTCCTCGAGTTTCCCAAGGGCCTGACTCCGGCCGAGTTCGCCGGCGGTTACCAGCTCCCGGACGCGGCGCCGGTGGCGACCCAGATCGAGCGGAGCTTCCGGCGCCAGGTCGAGTCACTTCCGGCCGACACCCGGCAGCTGATGCTGACGGCAGCCGCCGAGCCCATGGGCGACGTGACGTTGCTGTGGCGGTCGGCGGCGGTGCTGGGACTGGCGCGCGATGCCGCGGAGGCTGCACAGCGCGACGGGCTGATCGAGCTCGGAACCCACGTCCGGTTCCGCCATCCTCTGGTGCGCTCGGCGATCTACCGGGCCGCCTCGGCGAGCGACCGGCTGCAGGTTCATGCCGCACTCGCCGCCGCCATCGATGCCGGACTCGAGCCTGATCGGGCCACTTGGCATCGTGGACATGCGACGACCAGGCTGGACGAATCCGTCGCCGATCAGCTGGAGCAGTCCGCAGAGCGCGCGCGAGCCCGGGGTGGAGTCGCCGCTGCCGCGGCGTTCCTCGAACGGGCCGCGGAACTGACCCCGGATCCCCGCCGGCGTGGCCGGCGGATTCTCGCCGCCGCCCGGGCGCGATTCGCGGCCGGCGCGTTCGCTGCCGCGACGGCATTGCTGGCACTGGCAGAGGGGTGTCCGATGGACGACCTCGACCGCGCCCTGATCGCTCGCCTCCGGGCCCAGATCACGTTCGTGGTGAATCGTGGCGTCGATGCTCCGGGCCCGTTGCTCGCGGCGGCCGAGCGGCTCGCGCCGCTGGATGCCGAGACGGCGCGCGACACGTACCTGGAGGCGCTCGGTGCCACGCTGTACGCCGGCCGCCTGCACGGAGCCGTCGGTGCGTACGAGATCGCCGTCGCCGCGCGGAACGCGTTCCCGGAGCGAGATGGGACGCGACCGACGGACCTTCTGCTGGACGGCTTGGCCACCCGCTTCACCGATGGCTACGTGGCCGCTGTCCGGCCCCTGCGGCAGGCGCTGGATGCGTTCGCCGTTGCCGACGACAACGACGTCCTGAGCTGGTTCTGGCTGCCGTGGCTCGTCGCGGGCGACCTGTGGGACGACCTCAAGTGGCACGATCTGGCGGCTCAAGCGGTTCGATTGTGCCGCGAGACCGGCGCGCTCACCTCGCTGCCCCTCGCGCTCGGCTACCGGGCGGTCGTGCACGTGCATGCCGGCGAGTTCGCGGCGGCATCCGCGCTGATGGAAGAAGGGAACGGGATCGCCCAGGCGACGGGCGGCGCGGCCGTGAACTATCCGCCGATGCTGCTGGCCGCTTGGCGTGGCGTCGATCCGAAGGAACTGCTGGAGGCCTTCCGCGTCGATCTCGAGGACGCGACCGCGCGTGGCGAGACCCGATGGATCGGCGGCAGCGGCTACCTGAACGCTTTGCTGCACAACGCCGTCGGGCGTCACGACGTGGCGCTGGCCTCGGCCCGGGAAGCCTGTGAGTACGACGATCTGGGCCTCTACGGCTTCGCCCTGGTCGAGCTGGTCGAGGCGGCCGCCCGCAGCGGCGCCCGGGACGAAGCCGCGGCTGCCCTGCGACAGGTGCGGGAGCGAACGAGCGCCGCTGGAACCGACTGGGCGCTCGGCGTGCAGGCGTGGTCGCGAGCGCTGCTCAGCGAACGGCGGACCGCCGAAGGTCTGTACCGCGAGGCGATCGAGCGGCTCGAACAGACCCGCGTCCCGCTCCACCTGGGCCGGGCGCGGCTGTTGTACGGCGAGTGGTTGCGCCAGGAGAGCCGCCGGACCGATGCACGCCACGAACTCCACGCCGCGAACGAGCTGTTCAGTCAGTTCGGAGCCGAGGCGTACGGCGAACGCGCCCGGCGGGAGCTCGTCGCCGCCGGTGGCGCTGCCCACAGCCGCAGCGACCGTGCCCTCGGCCTGCTCACCAGCCAGGAGTCCCAGATAGCCCGGCTCGCGCGGGACGGCCTGTCCAACTCCGAGATCGGGGCCGAGCTGTACATCAGCCGCCACACCGTGGACTGGCACCTGCGGAAGGTGTTCGCGAAGCTCGAGATAACCTCGCGAAAGGAACTCGGCACCCTCCCTCTGAGCCGCCTCGAATCGGCCTAGCTGTCCCGGAGCGCGGCGAGCTCCTCCCCGAAGTGCGCCATCGCCGCGAGATGCAGGAACGGTCCCCAGCTCACCCGCGCCACGCCGAGCGCTGCCAGTTCGGCCAGGGGTGGTGAGGGCGGCAGCCGTACGACGTTCACCGGGCCCGCGACCTGCGAGACGAACTCGCGTACCGCGCCCGGCTCCCACAGCCCGATCGGGTAGAGGCAGTCGGCGCCCGCGTCCAGATACGCCGTCGCGCGCTCGATGGCCTCGGGCACCAGCGGCGCCATCACGTCGGGGTCGGCACCGGCAAGGAGTGCTGGTACGAAGACGTCGACGCGGGCGTTGACGACCAGTGGGTAGTTGGTCTCGGCCGCGGCCTCCCGAACCGCGGCCAGCCACTTGGCGTGCTCGGCCGGTGCCCGCAGGCCGCCGGCGCGGTGGTCGGTGTCCTCGAGGTTGCAGCCGGCGGCGCTGACGGTCCGCAACGCCGCCACCAGGTCGGCCGGCTCCATGCCGTAACCGGCCTCCGCGTCGACGGTGACCGGTACATCGACCGCGCGTGCGATCCGGGCGGCCGCGGCGAACATCTCGTCGGCCGGCGCCCGCTCCTGGTCCTCGTAGCCGAGGACCGCGGCCACGGCGGCGCTGCTGGTCGCGACAACCGGGAAGCCGGCAGCTACGACGGCACGAGCCGACGCCACATCCCAAGCATTCGGCAACAGCAGCGGAGCGTCAGCGTGATGCAACGACCGGAGCAGCTCACAGCGGAGCTGCAGTTCTGCGTTCTGGGAATCGCTCATGTCGCCCGCCCCTGGATCCTGAACAGCCGACCCTAGCTTTACGCACCACAGCCCGTCTGCGAAAGTGCCTGCTCGGCTAAGTCTTCGCTGTCCGAGGGCTGCGCGTACGGCGCTTGAGGTCGCGGCGTTCGTCTTCGGAGAGGCCGCCCCAAACGCCGGCGGCCTGGCCGGTGTGTAGTGCCCACTCCAGGCAGTCATCGACCACCTCGCAGTGGCCGCAGATCTGCTTCGCGGCCTCGATCTGGTGTAGAGCCGGGCCGCTGGTTCCGATCGGGAAGAAGAGTTCGGGGTCTTCGGTTCGGCACGCGCCCCGGTGCAGCCATCTCATGGCGTCATGCCTTGGGCTACGAGCTCGGCCAGGTCGAACAGACGGCTGCTGTAGCCCCATTCGTTGTCGTACCAGCCGAAGACCTTGACGATGCTGCCGCTCACCTGGGTCAGCGGCGCGTCGAAGATGCAGGACGCGGGATCGCCGATGATGTCGCGCGACACGATCGGATCCTCGTTGTACCGGAGTAGCCCCTTGAGGTAGCCCGACGCCGCGTCGGCGAACGCTTGATTGATCTCCTCGACCGTCACCCGTTCGCTCAGCTCCACCACCAGGTCCGTGAGCGAGCCGTCCTCCAGCGGGACCCGAACTGCGACACCGTCGATTTTCCCGGCCAGTTCCGGGATGACCAGGCCGACGGCCTTCGCCGCACCCGTGGTGGTCGGGATCAGGTTCACCGCGCCGGACCGTCCGCGCCGCAGGTCCTTGTGCGGTGAGTCGAGGATCACCTGATCGTTGGTGTAGCTGTGGATCGTGGTCATCAGGCCGTGCTCGACGCCGAATGCCCGGTGCAGGACGGACACCATCGGCGCGACGCAGTTCGTCGTACAGGACGCGTTGGAGATGATGTGATGCGCGGCCGGGTCGTAGGTCTCCTGGTTCACGCCGAGCACGAACGTCGCGTCGATGCCCTTGCCGGGCGCCGAGAGGATCACCTTCCGGGCCCCTCCGGCGAGGTGCGCGCCGGCCCCCTCCCGGGTCGCGAAGCGCCCAGTCGACTCGATCACGATGTCCACGCCGGAGCCTCGCCAGTCCAGCTCAGCAGGGTCGCGGTGCGCCGACACCCGGATCGACGCTCCCCCGACGGTCAGCGTGTCGCCGCTGTGCCCGACCCGCTCCGGCAGCGGCCCGTACGTCGAGTCGTACTGCAGCAGGTTCGCGAGCGTGGCGGTGTCAGTGATGTCGTTGATCGCCACCACCTCGATCGCCCTGGTCCTCCGCGCTAGCGCGACCCGCAGGAAGTCGCGCCCGATCCGCCCGAAACCGTTGATCCCTACCCGCACTGTCATCCCATGCCTCCTCTGTTCGGAGATGAGGACCGGGCCGGGTTTCGATGTGTGACGCCGGCTGCGACGCGGTTCAAGCGCTGGGCAGAGAACGGCAGGCCGCGGTAGCGCGTCACACTTCCTCGGGATGTGCGGACCAACTCGGCAGACGGGACAACATTGCGGAGAGGACGCACTCTATGAGGACCATCGTGCTGATCCACGGATTTTGGATGACCCCACGCAGCTGCGAGCACTGGATCGATCGCCACCGGCGGGCCGGATACCGCGCAGGGAGGCAACGATGACTGTGTCGCCGTTGGTCTGGATTCTGACGCTGGCCGGGATCCTCGCGCTGCTGGCGTTCGACTACTTCTTCCACGTCCGGTCCGTGCACGTCCCGACCCTGCGCGAGGCCGCGATCTGGTCCGCGGCGTACGTCGGCATCGCGCTGCTGTTCGGGCTCGGCACCTTCGTGCTCGGCGGGACCGCGATGGGCTCGGAGTACTTCGCCGGATACATCACCGAGAAGGCGTTGTCGGTCGACAACCTGTTCGTGTTCCTCGTCATCGTGACCAGCTTCCGGGTGCCGCGGGAGAATCAGCAGAAGGTCCTGCTGATCGGCATCGTCTTCGCGCTGATCACTCGGACCGGGTTCATCTTCCTCGGCTCGGCACTGGTGAACATGTTCTCCTGGGTGTTCTACCTCTTCGGCCTCGTCCTGCTGCTCACCGCGGGCCACATGCTCAGACCCGAATCCGAGGAGTCCCACTCGCCCGACAACCTCATGATCCTGATCAGCCGCCGCCTGTTCCACACGGCCGACCACTTCGACGGGGACCGGCTGGTCACCGTCGAGGGCGGCCGCCGGGTACTGACCCCGATGGTGCTCGTGATCGCCGCGATCGGCGGCACCGACCTCCTGTTCGCCATCGACTCGATCCCGGCGATCTTCGGCCTGACCCAGAACGTGTACGTCGTGTTCACCGCGACCGCGTTCAGCCTGCTCGGGCTCCGGCAGCTGTACTTCCTGCTCGACGGACTGCTCGACCGGCTGATCTACCTGTCGTTCGGGTTGGCCGCGATCCTCGCCTTCATCGGCGTCAAACTGATCCTGCACGCCCTCCACGAGAACAACCTGCCGTTCATCAACAACGGCAAGCATCTCGACGTCGCCGAGATCGGCACCGGCCTGTCGCTGACGGTCATCGTGGCGATCCTGGTCGCCACGATCGTCGCGTCGCTGCTCAGCGTCCGCGGCCGCACCCAGAACGCGATCAGCAGGATCCGCCGCGACGCCCGCAGGTATCTCGACTCCGAATACACCGCCGACCCCTCCGAACGGGAACGGATCTACCTCCGCCTGGTCGACGCCCGCGACTACCTCACCGCGCTCGGCCCGAAGGCGAAACAACAGGTCGAGAACGAGCCCGAACTCCTGGAACTCTGCCGCCAGGTCACCGAATCCCACGAACGATCCCGGGAACGGGGTGCAACGACGTGGACCGCGGACCCGGCCGAGCTGTGACATCGGAGCCGAGTTGTCACATCGCGAGCCGCTGCTGGGACATATAGGCAGCCGACCGGCACGCGGCCGGCAGTTCATCGCACGGAACAGGACAGATCCATGAAGAATCCCCTGACCATCCCAGCTCGCCGTACGCCAGGACGATGGCGCACCCTCGGGTTCCTGCTGGCCGCGGTGGCCTTGGCCATGGCGAGCTTCAATCCGGCTCAGAGCGTCGCCGGCGAACAGCGTGGCACGAGGCCGACCATCGTGCTGGTCCACGGCTCGTGGGCGGACGCCTCCAGTTGGAACCGCGTCACCGAGCGGCTGCGGGACGACGGTTACGCGGTCCGTGCCCTCCCCAACCCGCTGCGCTCGGTGGCGAGCGACTCAGCGTCGGTGCGGGCCTTCCTGGAGACGGTACCGGGACCGGTCGTGCTGGTCGGTCACTCGTACGGCGGTTTCGTGATCAGCAACGCGGCCACCGGGCTGCCGAACGTCAAGGCCCTGGTGTACGTGAACTCCTTCGCGCCGGAAGCCGGCGAGACTCCGTTCCAGCTCGTGGGCCCGGACTCCGCGCTCGCCGTGGATCCGGCAACCGTGTTCGATCTGGTGCCCGCCGACCAGCCGCCCACCGCGACCACCGACGTGTACCTGAAGCGGTCGGCCGTCTTCTCCTCGTTCGCCACCGGGCTGGACCACGACGACAAGGACCTCGTCTTCGCGACCCAGCGGCCGGGTGCGTTCGGAGCGCTCAACGACCCGTCCGGAACCCCGGCCTGGAAGACGATCCCGTCCTGGAGCCTGATCGGCACCGATGACCAGATCATCCCGGCCGCCGAACAGCGGAAGATGTCCCAGCGGGCCGGCGCGACGATCACGGAGTACGAAGCCGGGCACCTCGGCCTGATGACCCGTCCCGGCACCGTCACCCGGGTGATCGGGCAGGCCGCCCACGCGGTGTCGCGCTAGAACATCACACCGTCGAGAGCGGGCTGGAGTCTGCGATCAGCCCGGCGTTGAGCTGTCTGCGCGAGGTGACAGCGAGCTTGCTGAACACCTTGCGAAGGTGCCATTCCACAGTGTGGTGGCTGAGGAACAGCTGGCCGCCGATCTCCCGGTTCGTGAGCCCCTCGGCGGCCAACTGCGCGATCTGCGCCTCCTGGGGCGTCAGAACGTTTCGCGCGTCTGCCTGGCGTCTCCGCGCGGTCTCACCGGTGGCCGCCAGCTCCTGCCGCGCACGCTCGGCGTACGCCGTCGCGCCCATGTCGGCCAGGCTGTTGTACGCGATGCGCAGGTGGAACCGGGCGTCTTGGCGCCGCCCCTCCCGACGCAACCATTCGCCGTACACCAGGTGCGCACGCGCCAGGTGTACGGCGATGCGCGTCCGGCCGAGGCGCTCCACCGCCTCGTGGTACAACGCCTCGGCGGCCTGGCCTTCGGCGAGCAGCGCCGCCGAGCGAGCCAGCACACCGAGCGACCAATCGGTGCCGGCGGCGCGGGCGTGCTCCTCGAGGTGCCGCAACGCCTCGGTCGCCGTACGCCGTTCGCCGCTGCGTGCTGCCGCCTCGACAAGCTCCGCCAGGGACCAGCCGTAGAACCCGAGGTCCTCCTGCTCGACCGCTTGCCGCGCGGCTTCGAGCGCGGCGTGGTACCGGCCGAGGCCGTTGTAGAGGACCGCTGTGACGCACCTGGCCAAGGCAAGCGCCCGCCCTTCCCCGGACTCCGTAGCCTCCCGGACACCGGCCTCGATGACCTTCACGGCCGCGTCCTCGTCGCCGCGCCAGGCCGCCAGCATCAACTGGGTGTAGCTGAGCGGCGCCCTGCCGGTGGCCACGGCAATCGTGTCGGACTCCGAAACCAGCGCCGCCGCAGCGGCGAACTCGCCGGCGTGCAGGTGCACGCCCGCCCGCAGCGACAGCGCCATGGGCAGGACGCTGAGCGCACCGAGCCGACGGCCGAGCTCGACCGCACGGACCGCCAGGTCGTGCCACGCCTCGTCGTCCCAGAGTTCGGGCGCGATCGGCTCGGGTGCGACGGGACACGCCAGCCACAACCATTCTTCGAGGCGAGGCTCGCCGCCGGCGAACTCTGCCCGCAGTGCGGCCAGCGCCCGCCGCAGCAGCGGTACCGCGGCGACGTACCCCTCCGTGAAGCGGGTGGCCACTGCGTTCAGCAGCAAATCCATCGGCCCTTGGTCGGCCGCGGGCCGAGCCGCGCAGGCGGCCCCGGCCGCCTTCTCGACATCGCTGAGCCGGCCCCCGAAAATCGCGGCTCCGAGCGCCTCGAGGTAGGCCGCACGCGCCATCGGATCGTCCAGTGTCTCGAGCCGGTCAGCCGCGGCGAGCAGCAACGGGGCGGCATCGCGGCTGCGCCGGCGCGCGAAAACGATCTGGGCTCGAAGCCACCCGAGGTGCGCTCGCTGGTGGGCGGTCAGCGGGCCGATCTCGGCCGCGCCGACCAACTCGTACGCGCTCTGCGCCTCGCCGGCCCGGAACTTCGCGGCCGCCGCGGTCAGCGCCCGCTCCGCACGCCGGTGCGCGTCCGGGGTCAGTTCCGCGGCCCGCTCCAGGAACGCGGCCGCCGCCGCGACACCGCCGCGGGTCCGCGCCCGCTCGGCCGCACTCATCAGGTCGGACGCCACCGACTCGTCGAGGCCGACGGCCGCGTGGGCTCGGTGCCAGACCTTGCGGTCCGGGTCGTCGATGGCCTCCGTGGCGTCGGCCAGGGCGCCGTGCGCGCTCCGCCGATCGGCCGCCGAGGCCGCCTGGTACACCACCGAGCGAATCAGCGGATGCCGGAACCGCACCCGGGACCGGATCTCGATCAACCCGGCCGCCTCGGCCGGCGCGGCGGCGTCCGCACCGATTCCGAGCCTGGCGGCGGCCCGCCACAGGAGGGCCGCGTCACCGATCGGATCGGCCGCGGCGGTCAGCAGGAGCAGCCGGGTCTTCGCCGGCAGCGGTTCGAGGCGGTTCCGGTACTCCTGCTCGATCCGGCCGGTCAGCGCACCCGCCTCCGGTACGGCGGGAAGCCCGAAGCCACCCGCCAACAGCCCCGGCGTCAGGCCGCGCGGCAACTCGATCAGCGCCAGCGGATTGCCCTGCGTCTCGGCCACGAACCGGTCCCGGACCCGGTCGTCGACCAGCCCCGTCAGGACCGAGCCCAGCAGCGCTCGCGCGTCACTGAAATCCAGCCCACTGACGCGGAGCTCCGGCAGGCCGGCCAGCTCGTCTGTGTCGTGAGGCGTCCGGACCGCGAAGACGAGCGCGACCCGCTCGGCAAGAAGCCGGCGGGCCACGAACGCGAGGGTCTGGGCGGACGACTTGTCCAGCCACTGGGCATCGTCGATCAAACAGATCAGCGGCGCGTCGTCAGCGACGTCGGTAAGCAGGTTCAGCATCGCGAGACCGACCTGGAAGCGGTCCGGCGGAACCCCGGCCGTCAGCCCGAACGCCGTACCGAGTGCCTCGTAGCGCGGGTCGGGCAGCTGCTCCGGAAGCTGGGCGCAGAGCTGGTGCAGACCGGCGTACGCCAGCTCCAGCTCGGCCTCGACTCCGGATGCCCGGACGACCCGGCACGGTCCTGCGTGCTGCTCGAGGTAGTCGAGCAGAGCCGTCTTGCCGATGCCGGCGTCACCGCGAACCACGAGCGCAGCGCTCTGCCCGGCTCTCAGACCAGCCACGAGCCGATCGAGAGTCGCACACTCACGCTGCCGGCCTTGCAGGTGAATCCCCATTGCCCTCCGCCCAATGCGCCAGACTAACCACGGTCTGCCGGGGGCGGCAACGAACCGGCGTCAGGCGACGATATCGTGCGCCGCCAAGTTCGGCGCCTGGCGTCCGCCGCTCTCGAGCCGGGCAGGGGACCGGCAGACCAGTTGCCGCGCGTTGGCTGCGCTGAGCTGCAGGATCTCCGAGATCTGCCGGTGCGGGTAGCCGAACGCCTCCCGGAGCACGTACGCCGCACGCTCGCTCGGCGGCAGCCTCGCCGCCATCAGCTGCACCGCGCGCTCGAGCGCCTCGCCGTGTCCCGCGCGCGACCGAGTCGTCGCTCACGTCCGCGTCCTCGGGGACGCGGTCCATCGCGACCTCGCGCCGCTTCCACCCGGACTGGCGGAAGTTGATGGCGAGCCTGCTGGTCATCGTGATCAGGAGCGCCTGCAAGCTCTCGACCACTGCGCGGTCCGCCTGCTGCCAGCGCAGCCATACCTCCCGGACGACGTCCTCGGCCCTCGATCCCGCCGCCGAGGATCCGGCGAGCGATCGCCAGCAGCCGCGGGTGCAGCTCGAGGAAAGACCGCCAGCGCCTCCTCGAGTCCGTCGTACCGTTGCTGCACCAGTTCCGCGTTCACTCTTGCCGCCTCTTTCTGCTCAGGCAGTCAACTCGGTGCGCGCGCGTTCACGAATTTCCGGATGTGCGGCAACTGGCGCGGGTCGATGGTGTGGCCACCGGGGAACGTGAGGAGCTCGACGTCGGCGTCACGGCGGCGCAGTTGCTCGGCCAGCCTCATGGTCTGTTCGGGCGTGGCCATCGGGTCGTTGTTGCCGTTCACGATGAGGACGCGCTTGCCGGTCAGGGCGTGATCCTCCGGCTCATCCGCGGCGAACGGGACCATCGCGGCCAGCAGTACGGCGCCCGCCAGTGACTCGGGGTGGCGCAGGAGCAAGGCGGACGCCATGTTGGCTCCGTTGGAGAAGCCGACGGCGAGCCAGGACCCGGCTGGTACGCCGTACCTCTGCTCGGTCGCAGTGAGGAAGGCCGCGAGCTCGTCCGCGCGCCGCCGGAGGTCGTCCTCGTCGAACACGCCCTCGCGCAGCCTGCGGAAGAACCGGGCCATGCCGCGCTCCGTCACGGTGCCGCGCGGCGACAGCACGGGTGAGTTCGGCGCGAGGTGCTCCCGCAGTACGAGCAGGTCGTGTTCGTCGCCGCCGGTGCCGTGCAACAGCAGGAGCGGCGGCCCGGACGTGCCCGGTAGCCACACGTGCGGCCGCTCGTTCATGTGTTCGACTGCGGTACCGGGGGGACGCGCAGTGACGGGAGCGCACCCTCGATCTGATCCCGGTTCGGTTCGAGCCAGGGCGGGAGTTTCAGGTGCTGGCCGAGCTCCAGCAACGGCTCGTCGACCGTGAAGCCTGGCTGGTCGGTCGCGATCTCCAGCAGGACACCGCCGGGTTCGCGGAAGTAGATCGAGGTGAAGTACTGCCGGTCCAAGATCTCGGTGACCGGGACCCCGGCATCCATCAGCTCCTCGCGCCATTTGGCCTGGGTCTCGCCGTCCGGTGCCCGGAACGCGATGTGATGCACCGTTCCCGCCGCCTGCAGCCCACGCGACGACCGGCTGGCCTTCACATCCACCGCCGTACCCTCAGCGCTCCCCGACATCACGAACCGACTGCCGTCGGAGGTGTCCTGGCCGTGGCTCATGCCCAGCATTCCGGCCAGCATCTCCGCCGTCGGGTCGAGCATCTGCTCAGTCATCGTCACCGAGAACAGCCCGCGGATCGCGTTGTCGGACGGACTGGCGGCCACACCGTCCCACCCCGACCGGCCGTCCCCCTCCGAGGCCACCAACTCGATCACCAGCCCGTCGGGATCCCGCAGCCGCAAGATCTCCTCGTTAGACGTGGCAACCGGCGCATCGGCGTCGACCTTCAGGCTGCGCAACCGCTCCTGCCACCAGCCCATCGACTCCGGTGGGACACTGAACGCCGTCGCCGTGGTGAGACCGGTCCCCTGCCTTCCCTTCGGCACTCCCGGCCAGGGGAAGAACGTCAGCAGCGTCGACGGCCGGCCCGAGGTGTCGCCGTAGTACAGGTGATAGGTGTCCGGGGCATCGAAGTTCACTGTCCGCTTCACCAGCCGCAGCCCCAGGACCGTGGTGTAGAAGTCGACGTTGCGCTGCGGATCCTCCGCAATCGCCGTCACATGGTGCAAACCGTGCGGTGCGACGGAGCTGTTCATGACTCATATCCCTGTCTTCAGCCGAGGTAGAAGCCTCTTCACCTGCAAACAGTCTCGCCCCCAAGTCCGAACAGCCCCGCCACCTGTGACACCAAGCGGACTGAGTGCTCGCCCGCTTCGGATGGCTGTGCAAGGTGGGTGCAATGCGCGTCGACAGCCTCATGGTATGGCGAATTTGCTCAGTGATCTGCGACGGCGTGGGGTTTCGGTCTGGCTGGACGACCTGCATCGCGCCGCGTTGCTCGACGGGACCCTGACGAGCCTGATGCGGCAGCGGTCGGTGACCGGCGTGACCAGTAATCCGGCGATTTTCGCGCGGTCGATCATCGGGTCACCCGCGTACGACGACCAACTGAAGGAACTGCGGCGCCGTGGAGTCAGCGTGGACGAGGCTCGGCGGGCGCTGACCACGTGGGATGTCCGCGCCGCTTGCGACCTCTTCCGGGCTCTCTACGAGCAGACGGATGACGGGCTCGTCTCGATCGAGGTCGATCCGCGGTTCGCCTACGACCCCGACGCGACGCTCGCGGACGCCCGGGCACTGTGGTGGCAGGTCGACCGGCCCAACCTGCTGGTCAAGATCCCCGCGACGAGGCAGAGCCTTCCCGCGATCGCCGCGTGCCTGGCGGAAGGGATCAGCGTCAATGTGACGCTGATATTTTCCGCCCAGCGGTACGCCGAAGTCTTCGACACGTTCGTCGACGGCATGACACGCGCGGCGGAAGCTGGTCACGACCTGCGGCGGATCGCGTCCGTCGCATCGCTCTTCGTCTCCCGCGTCGACACCGCGGTCGACCAACTGTTGCAGTTGAGTGGGCACCCCGGGCTGAGGGGCCGGGCCGGTCTCGCCAACGCGCGCCGCGCCGCCGGCATTCTCGCCGAGCGCATCCAGAGTGCGGACTGGGGCGAGTTGCGGGCTGCAGGCGCCCGACCCCAGCGATTGCTCTGGGCATCGACCGGCGTCAAGGATCCGGCCTACGACGCCACCCGGTACCTCAGCGGCCTCGCCGTCGCCGGAACGATCAACACCATGCCTCTGGCCACACTCGAAGCTGCCGCAGCCCGTCATGCGGCGCCGACGCCCGACGAAGCCTGGCCGGACCCCGGCACCGAACTCAGATCTCTCACAGAAGCCGGGGTGGAACTCGAAGCCGTGATGACGCAACTCGAGATCGACGGCGTCGAGGCCTTCTCCCAAGCTTGGTCGTCCCTCGGCGAGGCGATCGCCCGCCGCCTCGTTCCGGAGTCCTGAAACCGTGGCCAGATCCGAGGGATTCGCGTCCTGATCAGTGGACATCGGCGCAGGGCATCCCGGTGTTGACAACTGATGTTCCACGAAACGGAAGGAATCGACCATGTGCACATCCCCGGGAGTTGCCCCATGACCACCACCACGGCGGAGCCGACGATCGCCCGCCAAGCGCTCGTTGCACTGGCCCTCGCGTCCGGCAGCGTCGTCGCGCTGGGTTTCACCCGCTTCGCCTATGCGCTTCTCCTTCCTCCTATGCACGAGGTACTGGACTGGACCTACGCGCAGGCCGGCGGGATGAACACCGCGAACGCCCTCGGCTACATCATCGGCGCCGCCACCGCCGCGCTCCTGGCCCGGAAGGCCGGTGGCCGTCAGGTGTTCCTGTGGAGCCTGGCCGTGAGCGCGTTGGCGTTGCTGGCGACCGCCGCGACGACGAACTTCGCATCGCTGCTCGCGCTGCGCTTCGTCGGTGGCCTGGCGACGGCCGTGACCTTCGTCGTCGGTTCGGTGCTCGCCTCCCACATCGTGACCGGAGCCACCCAACGCCGATCGGCCCTGATGGTCGCCGTGTACATGGCCGGAGTCGGTATCGGAGTGGTCATCTCGGGACTGGTGGTTCCAATCTCGCTCACGTCAGGCGCGTCCGGCTGGCGGCTGGGGTGGTTGCTGATGGGAGCGATCTCCCTGGTCGCGCTGGTGCCCGCGTGGCTGGGGGCACGATCCGTCACCCCGTCGAGCGGCGCGCACTCCGTCGTCCTCGCCAGTCATCAGTTGCGCCGACTGGCCCCGACCTTCGTCTGGTACCTGTTGTACGGCGCCGGCTACGTCAGCTACATGACGTTCGTCATCGCCCTGCTCAAATCCGAGGGTCTGGGCGGATCCGCCATCGCCTTGTACTTCGTCGTCCTGGGCCTCGCGTCCGTGGTTGCCACGCTGGCGGTCTGGGGGCACCTGGCCGGCCGGCTGCGCGCGGGGCAGGCACCTGCGTTGGTCGCGGTATTGGTGTTCCTCGGCGTGCTCCCCCTGCTGCTGCTCCCCACGGGCATCCCGGCCGCGATGGTCTCGGCCGTTGTCTTCGGCGCGAGCTTCATGGCCGGACCGACCGCAGCCACCGTCATCGCCCGCCGGATGCTCCCCCACGGCTCCTGGACTGCCGGCATCGCCTTGCTCACCGTCGCCTTCTCTGTTGGTCAGGCGATTGGGCCGCTTGTCTCCGGGCTGCTGTCGGACAGCGCCGGCGGGATCACCAACGGTCTTTGGCTCTCGGCTGCGCTCCTGATCCTGGCTGCCGTTGCGGCGCTCTTCCAGCGCGACCATCACGCTTCCTGAAAGGAATCCATCATGTTCAAGTGCATCCTCGCCGCCGTGGACGACTCGGACCGCACCGACCGGGTGATAGAGGTCGTCAGTTACCTCGGACGCGCAAGTCGCGCGGCTGTCCATCTGGTGCACGCCGACGAAGCCGAAGCCGTCTACGATCAGGTGGTGGACCTCGAGGACGACCAGTCCGCACAGGGTCTGGTCGACCATCGGCTGGCCCAGTTGCGCTCTGAGGGTGTCGTCGCCAACGGAGAAGTCATCGACGTGCTGCACGAGGACGTCGCGGAGGCGATCCTCACCAGGGCGCGGGAGTTCGGCGCCGATCTGATCGTGCTCGGCCCGCGGCACCACAACAGGTTCGCGTCGCTCTTCGGCACGAGCGTCAGTCTCGAGGTCGCACTGAACTCCCCGACGTCGGTGCTGCTCGTCACATGAGCGGCTCGAAGATCATCGTCGTGGCCTACGACGGCGTCCGTCTCCTGGATGTCTCCGGCCCGGTCGAGGTGTTCACGGTCGCGAACGAACACGGCGCGCGGTACGACGTGAAACTCGCCTCGCTCGGCGGGCGCGCCGTCAGGACAAGTGGCGGCGTACGGCTGATGGCCGACCTCGTGCTGGAGCAGATCGACGATCGGGACACGGCGATCACGGTGATTCCTGGCAGCCCTGACCTCGCCGCCGCGAACGAAAACCTTCTCGCGCAGGTACGGCGGCTGGCCGCGACGAGCGACCGGGTCGCCGCCGTGTGCGCCGGTGCGTTCGTCCTGGCCGAGGCCGGGCTGCTCGGGGGCCGCCGCGCCGCCACACACTGGGCGCTCGCCGACCGTCTGGCCCGCGACTACCCTGCCATCGAGGTCGACGCCGACGCGATCTTCGTCCAGGACGGCAAGTACCTGTCGTCGGCCGGCATCACGGCGGGTATCGATCTCGCCCTCGCCATGGTCGAGGCCGATCACGGTGCTGCCTTCGCCCGGACAGTGGCCAGGCAACTCGTCGTGTTCATGCAGCGGCCCGGCGGTCAATCGCAGTTCAGCGTCCGGGTCCGGGCGGAATGCGAGCGTTGTGACGACCTTCGTCCCGTGCTCGACTCTGTCGTGCTCGACCCCGCAGGTGACCATCGCCTGGCGGCGCTGGCCGCCCGGGCCGCCGTCAGCGTGCGCCAGCTCACGCGAATGTTCCGCGACGAGGTCGGTACGACGCCGGCGCGCTACGTCGAGCAGGTCCGGGTCGAGCACGCCAAGAACCTGCTCGAGACCGGGGATCAGTCGATCGAGACCATTGCCCGGCAAGCAGGCTTCGGCTCGCCCGAAGCCTTGCGACGTGCCTTCGTGCGCACCGTCCGGATCACACCGACGGCTTACCGCGCCCGGTTCCGGTCCACCGGAGCACACCCGTGACCTTTGACCCCTTTCTTGCCCCACATGCCCTCGAAGTCCCTCTCACAGCACCCTCCCAGCGCCGGAGTCTGACCGTGTCCCCCCGGAGACGACCGGCGAAGGAGAGCCGCACCATGGCGATGTCACTGCGATTGCTCGGCGAGTTCGAACTGCTGACCGGCGACCCGCCCGTCCGCGTCGCCGTACCGAACGGACGAGCGGCCACGCTCTTCAAGCTAGTCGCCGTACGCCGTAACAGGGTCGTTCCGTTGGATTCCGTCATCGACGCACTGTGGGCGGATCGGCCACCGGATGCGGCCGCACAGGTCATCTCTTCACTGGTGAGCCGGTTGCGACGGATCATCGGCCGCGATCTGCAGCGTTTCGACGACGGCTACCGCCTGGACACCTCGCGATGGACTGTCGACCTCGACGAGGCAGTCCGTCTTGTCCAAACCAGTCAGCGACGGCTCGACGCTGGTGAACCCGCGTTGGCCGACGCGGCGGCGCGCCGGGCTGTCAGGCTGCTGAGCCTGGGGCTCCTCGCCGGTTCGGTGACGACAGACTGGCTCGCCCGCGCCCGGACCGAGTACGACGCGCTCGTTCGGCAGGCTCGCCAGCTGGCATGGACGACCGCCGACGCAGTCGGCGACTATGACCGAGCCCGAGCCTTCGCCGAGGCAGCGATCGCCGACGACAGCCTCGACGAAGTGGCGTACCGAGCCCTCATGACGGCCCACCACCGGGCCGGCCGGCCCGCGCTCGCGCTGCGAACGTACATGCGGCTCAGGAACGAACTGAGCGAGCAACTCGGTACGTCGCCCGATCGCGCGACCGACCAGCTTCATGTAGGAATTCTGCGCGGCCTGGATCCAGAGCCTCGGCAAAAAGCGGAGCCACACGCGTCCACGGTTCGACCGTCCAGAGCGTTGGTCGGCCGTGACGATGTACTCGCTCGGAGCGAGACCGTCTGGCAAGAAGCCGTCGAGGGTGCGGGCCGCAGCCTGCTAATCCGGGGCACACCAGGTTCTGGACGGACCGCCGTGCTGACCGAGATTGTCCGGTTCGCCCGATCAACCGGTGGGGAGGTGCTCACGGGGTGCTGTGCGCCCGGCACACGCCGGCTTCCGTTGCACTCCCTCGCACACGCATTCCGTTCGTACTACGCGACCGCGCATCCCGACGTCATTCGTGCGAGTGTGGGCGACTTCGGCGACGTGGCCTGCTGGCTCGTGCCGGACCTCGCGGAGTCGGTTCCAGCCGGTACGGCGCACAGCCGGCGAGCTTCCCTGCGACGCACGCGGGTGGTCGAGGGAGTCGTGCAGTTCGTCGCCCGGATCGCCTCCCAGCAACCGGTACTGATCGCGCTCGACGATGCCGGCTACGCCGATCCGCTCACACTGTCAGCCCTGACAGCGGTGCGGCAGCGACTTGCCGACGCACCGATCGCGTTGGTGGCGACGACCGACCTCGCCTTTCGGCCCGACCCCTTCGGCCCCGCGGCGGCCATGTGCCTCGCACCACTCGACCGGACGGCGACAGCACTGCTGGCCGAGCGGAGCCAGCTTGGCCATCTCGCGGACAGCATTCATGCACTGACAGCAGGACATCCGCGTTTCGTCGTCGAGGCACTTCGCGCCGCCCGACGTGGTGCTGACCTCACGGCCGAACTGCCGCAGTCCCTGGTAGACGCCGCCATCGACCGGATCGAGCACGCCGGGCCGGCGGTCGTCGACGTACTCACCAAGATAGCCGCACTCGGGCTCCGGTTCACCGGAGCCGAAGCGGTCCGCGTCGGGCCCGAGGGAACGGTCACTGCTCTTCGCCGGGCTGTCGACGCCGGACTTCTGCTGGCCGATGGTGAGCTTCTCGCCTTCGAGAGTGAACTGCTCCGTGCCGCACTCTGCGCGGCCACCCCAACGCCGCTGCGGCCGCTCCTCGGCTTCACAGCGGACGCCTGTGTTCCGGCGCTCGCCGGAACAGCCGCCTGACCATCGTTGACCTACGCAACCACATCGAGTTCCGCCAGGGGACCCACCCGAAAGGAGGCGTCATGCCCGACGCCGATTCCCAACACAACCCAGCTATGCACCGGACGAGTCTCTCGTACCGTCGCCGTACGGCCGGATTCGTACTGGCCGGCGCTCTTGCCTTCGGCGCGGTCGCGGTGCCCACAGCATCGGCCGGCGACACTCGGGCCCTGGACCGGCCGGCGACCGCATCGGCCGATCACCCCGCCACCCTCCAGAGCGATCTCCGGCGCCACGTCGAGTCCTATCTGAAGCAGCACGGCGTGGAGGAGTACGCGTCCGCGGTCGGACTGAGTCTGAGCCTGCCCGGCCATCGGTCGACGGTGGACGTGACAGCGGGCACCATGAGCTTCGAGACCCACCGACCGGTTCCCGCAGACGCCGTCTGGCAGATCGGAAGCAACACCAAGGCGTTCACCGCGGTGCTCCTGCTCCAACTGGAGGCAGAGCACCGGCTGTCGATGGAGGACAAGCTCGGGAAGTGGTTGCCGCAGTACCCGCAATGGCGCGACGTCACGATCCGAAGCCTGCTCAACATGACGAGCCGCATCAGGACCTACGACGACCCGGCCACGCAGATGCTGGGCGACTTCGCGAGTGATCCCAACCGCTACCTCAGCAAGGTCGACCTGGTCTCCTACGTGGCAGACCTGCCACCGGCGGACGCGAAGTGGCACTACTCCAACACGGGCTACGTGTTGAGCGAGATGATCATCGAGAAGGTGACCGGCACGAGCTACTCGCGCCAACTGTACTCACGGATCATCAACCCGCTGCAATTGAAGAACACGTTCTACCGTGCCCACCTCTACCCGCGACAGGTCACTGCCAGGGAGCCCGCCGGCTACTTCGCCGTCCGGGGATCCGGGCCGATGGATCGGCTCTACGGCCAGGACATGAGCACCTCCACCATGTCCTGGGCACGTGCCGCGGGCGGGATCCTCTCCACGCTCCACGACCTGACGGTCTGGACTCGAGCCCTGTACTCCGGACAGTTGCTGCCGCCGAAGCAGCAGGCCGCACTGACCAGCCTGGTATCGGTGCGCACCGGCGAACCGATCGACGGCACCTCAGCAGCGGAACCGGCCGGGTTCGGGCTCGGCGTGCAGCAGAGCACCATCGGCCCTCTCGGCACATTCTGGAGCTACCAGGGTGGGACCTTGGGCACGCGCGTCCTGCACGTCTATCTGCCGGAGTCGGGCGTCATCATGGCGATGGGGGTCAACAGCTTCTCCGAACCGAATTCCATCGGCAAGCTCGCGATGGCGGTACACGCGACTCTGAAGGCGCACAACCTGATCAAGTGAGCGACGTGGAGGTGGCCCGGGTCATGCGAGACCCGGGCCACTCAGCTCTGCCGGCACCGTCGCCGCAGCCGTGCGCAATCGAAGTGCAACAGGGCCCCGCATCCTGGCAGCGACCGCATGAGCCATGACCGAAGGAGTCGACGCGATGTCCTCACACGCGCGCAGCCCCCAGTCCCGAACGCCCTCCGACGACCTCGACCAGGTCGCCGAACTCGGTCAGCAGTTCCGGGTCGACGCAATCCGGATGAGCACCGCTGCAGGGTCCGGTCATCCGACGTCGAGCCTGTCGGCGGCGGAACTCCTCGCAGTGCTCGCGGCACGCCACCTGCGCTACGACTGGCAGCACCCGTCGAATCCGGGAAACGATCACCTCGTCATGTCCAAGGGACACGCGTCGCCGCTGCTGTATGCGATGTTCAAGGCAGCCGGTGTTGTCTCCGACTACGAACTGATGACCACCTACCGGCGGATCGGGTCGCCATGGGAAGGGCACCCCACACCGGCTCTACCGTGGGTTGACGTCGCGACCGGCTCGCTCGGTCAGGGCCTGCCCGACGCCGTCGGCATCGCGCTGGCCGGCATGCACCTCGAGAAGGCACCGTACCGGGTGTGGGTGCTGTGCGGTGACAGCGAGCTCGCGGAGGGCTCGATGTGGGAGGCCCTCGACAAGGCCGCCTACTTCCGCCTCCGGAATCTCACCGTGCTCGTGGATGTCAACCGTCTCGGGATGCGCGGGCCGACGGAACTGGAATGGGACCTGCCGGCCTACGCCCGTCGGGTGGCGGCGTTCGGGTGCCGGCATCTCGAGGTCGACGGTCACGACGTCGCGGCGATCGACGCCGCCCTTCAAGAAGCCGTTGACCTCGACCAGCCGACCGTCCTGTTGGCGAAGACCCGCAAAGGGCACGGGTTCACCGGCTTCGAGGACGCCGAAGGTTGGCATGGCAAGGTCCTGCCGCCGGACATCGCCGAGCAGGCGATCGCCGAGCTCGGCGGCCCCCGCGAGCTGTCGCTGCCGCGGTCGCTCCCGGCGGCGTGTCCACCCGCCCCGCCGCATCCGAACCGACCGGTGACGTTGCCGGAGTATCCGGCCGGCTCGCGCATTGCGACCCGGACCGCCTTCGGCGACACGCTGGCTTCGCTCGGCAGTGCACTCCCCCGGCTGGTCGTCGTCGACGGCGAGGTCGGGAACTCCACGCATGCCGACGCGTTCGCCGCGATGCACCCCGAACGGTACTTCGACGTCTTCACTGCCGAGCAGCAAATGGTTGCCACGGCCATCGGGCTCAGTGTCCGGGGCTTCATCCCGTTCGCTGCGACGTTCGGCGCCTTCTTGACCCGTGCACACGACTTCATCCGGATGGCGGCGGTGTCACGAGCGAACATCCGCTTGGTCGGAACGCATGCAGGGGTCGAGGTCGGCCCCGACGGTGCATCGCAGATGGCGCTGGAGGACCTCGCGATGATGCGCGCGGTCCACGGCTCGACGGTCCTCTACCCGAGCGACGCGACGAGTACGTCGTACCTGGTGCAAGCGATGGCGGAGCGGTCCGGTGTCGTCTACCTCCGCGCGACCCGGGGCGCCTATCCGGTGCTGTACGAGCCCGGCGAGCCGTTTCCGATCGGCGGGGCGAAGCTCCTGCGCTCCTCGTCGCACGACCAGGTCACCTTGATCGGCGCCGGCGTCACGACCCATAGCTGCCTCGAGGCAGCGCAACTCCTCGAGACGGAGGGTATCGTTGCCCGCGTCATCGATCTGTACTCCGTCAAGCCGATTGACAGCAAGACCCTTCAGGACGCCGCCGAGGCGACGCATGGCCGACTCGTCGTAGCCGAGGACCACCACCCGGAAGGCGGTCTGGGCGACGCGGTCCTGGCGGCGCTCAACAGCACCAGTACGACGGCACGCGTCGAGCATCTGGCAGTCCGCGTACGGCCTGGGTCGGGGAGCCCACCAGAACTCATCGACGAAGTCGGCCTGGGAGCCCGGCACATCGTTGCCGCCAGCCACCGCTTGCTCGGCGGTGGCTCGTGACCACGACGCATGACCTCGCCCCTGCGCTGAGCTGCGTCATCTCGGATCAGCTCGGACCGGCCGACCGGCAGGCACTGCTCGACCTGTTCGAGCGAAGCAGTCCGCGGACACGGCGCGAACGGTTCCACCATGCTCTGGCTGTCTTTCCGGAGTCGTACCTCGACGACATCGTCGAGGGCCGGCAACTCGCGCTCGGCGCCCGCGACGCCTGCGACCCGGAGAACCACGGCAGAGTCTTCGGTGTGGCCTCTGCGGCATCGATGGGCGCTGGTACGGCGGAGTTCGCCGTGTGGGTCGACGACGCCTGGCAAGGCCATGGAGTCGGCACTCTCCTGACGAAAGCACTCTTCGAGGCCCTGGGCCGGGCCGGGATCCGCACGGCGATCGGAATTGCCGAGCCCGGCAATCCGGCGGTCCGCCGGATGATCAGCAAAGCCGCCCAGCGGTACAGCATCAATGCGCACGACGACGTACTCGTCATCTCTGTACCGCTCGGCACCTGAGCAGTTCCTCGCACCACACGTGCAGCCGGTCACGGCGGACGCCAACCGGGGGTGTGAGCCATGACAGTGCCGGCCGGATCACGTGTTCGCGTGATCTTCCGGCACCTGCGCACCCCGCAATCCCGATCGATTCGCAAAACCCCCGCGACCACAGGATCACAAACCTGCGTGATGTGCCCGCAGCCCGAGCCGACGAGTCTCGAAGCACTGCCGCAAGCGCGGCAGCGAGAGCGAAGGAGACTCAGTCATGCCGGATCACACACCCCACGAAGTGGCCGTCGTGGTTCAGCCGGGGGTCCTGCCCTTCGACGTTGCGGCCGTCGAACAGGTGTTCTCCCCACTCGGTGAACCCGGCGGAACGTACCGCGTCCGGGTATGCGGTGATCAGGTCGGTCCGCTGACCGGCACCGCCTCGTATGGCATGCAGCTTGTCCACGATCTCGCCGTACTGCGAGACGCCGGCACGATCATGCTCGCCGGGGTGGCGGATCCGACGTCCGGTGTGTCGCCGAAGATCGCTGCAGCCCTCAGGTCGGCCTCGGCACGTGGTGCCCGTATTGTCGGTATCGGCACCGGGGTGTTCGCTCTCGGCCAGAGCGGTCTGTTGGCCGGCCGCCGGGTGACCACGCACTGGCGGTACTCGGACCTCCTGCGGCGTACGTTTCCCAGCGTGCGGGTCGACGCGACCGCCCTCTTCGTCGAGGACGGTCGGCTCTTCACCAGCGCCGGTCTGGCCGGAGGCATCGACCTCTACCTCGAACTCGTCCGGCGCGACCATGGGGTGATGGCAGCAACCACCGCCGCCCGCTACGCGGTGCTTTCCCCGCCTCGGTCGGGAGATCAAACGCAACTCGTCGACCGGCCGGTGCCGGTCCGCTCCTACGCCGGCCTCGCGGCCGTACGAGCATGGATGCTGGATCATCTCGGCGAGCCGCTCACGCTCGATCTTCTCGCCACCAAGGCTTGCCTGAGCCGCCGACAGTTCGCCCGGGTCTTCCGGTCCGAGACCGGGGTCAGCCCGTGGCAATGGCTACTCGCCGAGCGTCTGCGTGAGGCCTGCCGACTGTTGGAGACCACGGACCACCCGGTCGAGTACGTCGCTCAGCGGTGCGGATTCGCCACCGCAGCGTCGTTCCGCATGCATCTGCGGCGGGAGACAGGCATGAATCCGTCCGCGTACCGGGCGAGCTTCGGGACAACCACGGCCGTCGCGTCGTGAGCATTCACTCCGCTGTCGGATCGGCTGCCCGCTGCTCAACCGCCAGTCGGGCCAGCGCGACTCGCGACCGTAGACCGAGCTTGGCGAGGCTGTGACGCATGTGGGTGTCGACCGTGTACGGCGATATCCACAGTCGTTGCGCGATCTCCTTGTTCGTCGCGCCCAGTGCCGCAAGCTCCACGACGCGCAACTCCGCCGGGGTCAGACTCGCCCATCCGGTGACCGGCCCCGGCCTGGGCCGCTGCTGCCGCCCAGCAACGACCTGCCCAGCCAGTGCGTTCGCGCCGACTCCGCGCAGCGACGCCGCAACCCGTTCGCGGTCGGTGCGGCTGCGGCGACGCCCCGGCAACGACGCGACGTCGTTGACAGCAAGCACTGCGGCCAGTAGCCGGCCGCATTTCTCGAAGCCGTCGGCCGCGGCCTGCAGCAGTTCGGCGTCACCCCGCCTCAGGCCCTCAGCCTGATCGCCCGCCGCCCGCCACGACGCGATGCCGGGATTCATCGCCGCGAGGTCGCGACACTTCCGCACGACGATGTCGGCCTCCGCGGTCAGACCGGCGGTGACCAAGCACCGCACCAGAGACGGTCCGTGGAAAGGATCGAACACCAACTGCCCGTACGACTCCGCGAGCCCGGAGATCATCGGTGCCACCAGCTCCGCGGTCGTGGCAGCGTCGTGCCCACCGCCGATCAGTACCCGCACGAGCTCGACGTGCTTCATCCCGTAGGTGTTGTCCTGCGTCGTGCGATCGATGCGCTCGAGCACGTCCAGGGCCGCGCTCCGCCCGGCTTCGAGCCACGCCGTCAGCGCCGCACAAGCGTAGAGATCGGCCGCGAGCTCACGGCTCCCTCCGGCCTCCATCGCAGCGATACCCGCTTCCGCCTCCGTCCTGGCCTCGGCAACCCGCCCTCGGGAGAGGAGCAACCGCGCCGACGTCGCACTCACCGCGGGCAGATCGCGAGCCCTCGTGGAGTCGTTGGCGTCGCGCATCAGGTCGCGGCAGAGGGCTTCCGCCTCCTCGCCTCGGTCCGCAGCAGCCAAGCTGCGCGCCAGCCAGACCCGCGGGTCGACCCCCTGCCAGGCCGAGTCCGTGCGCTGGACGGCGACCGCTTGCTGGGCGTCGGCCAACGAGTCGGCAAACCGGCCCACGAACCGCAACGCCATCGAGCGCGAGGCGAGCGCGGAAGTCAGGACGCCGGTGTCGGCCAGCTCGCGGGCGGCGCGGATCGACGCTGCCAACTGATCGACGGCTTCACCCGGCTGGCCGCCGAGCACCCGCGTGCGGGCCCACGCAACCTCCAAGCGAAGCCTTCCGGAGGCAGAAATGTCCTCGCGTCGCAGCACCGGGCGAATCACCGACACGGCCTCGGCCGTCCGGCTCTGCCGCCACAACGCATCACACAGCGCCGCACGCCCCAACGCCTCGCTGTCGCCGTCGAGCCCGCGCGCGGACGCCACTGACAGTACGTCGAGCGCCTCGTCGAGCCGGCCTGCCTGGGTGAGAAGCATCGACACTCGCGGCGCCGTCTCCAGCCAGCGTCCGGCCTCACCAGAACAAGTTTCGAGCGCCTTCTGTGCCAGCTGGACTGCGCGCCCGGGTGACGTCGATACCAAACGTTCGCCGGCCCTCAGGAGCGCCACGGCGAGGCCCCCATCGCCTGGCCCCGCCCCGGCCAGCAGGTGATTCGCGAGGTCGACGGGTGGCTCACCCCTCGCCAGGAGGACTGTCGCCACGTCGTGATGCACCAGCCGCACGGCTTCGACCGGAAGGTCGGCCAGAACAGCCTCCCGCACCAATTCGTGCCGGAACAGCAACTGACCGGCGCGCTCAGTGATCATGCCTTCGCTCAGCAGTGGGCGCAGAGCGCTCATGACCTCAGCTGGATTCGCCTGGATGACCGCGGCCAGATCAGCCACGCGGAACGAGCGCCCCAGAACCGCCGCGACCTCGAGAACGCGGATGGCGTCCGGTGGCATCGCCGTCACCCTTGATCGGATGGCCTCCCGCACGCGCATCGGCAGAGTCAGCCCTCCCTCCGCGCCGGCACCGACGGCAACCCGCCCCTCCATGAGGTAACCGTGCGCGAGTTCGGTCAGGAGCAATGCATTACCCCCAGCGGCGAGCGCTAGATCGACCAGCGACGCCTGCGGTTGGGAACCGAGAATGTCCTCGACCAGCCGGATCGCATCAGCGTCCCCGAGCGACCGCAACGTCACGATCAGCCCACCGCTGCGGGCGATGCTCCCGCGCAGCCTCGACAACCTCGGCGGCGGTTCCGCCCGCGCTGTCAGGAACCACGCTATCGCGCTGGTCTCGAGAGCGTCGCTCAGCAATCGCACCGCGTGCAGGCTGAGATCGTCCGCACGATCCACGTCGTCGACGATCACCACCAGCGGTGCCTCGCCGGCGGCTCGCTCCAGTTGAGACTGGATCTCGGTGAGCAACCAGATGTCGGCCGGCCGGGAGGCAGCCGCTTCGTCGAGCAGCGGGCCGACTCCGGCCAGTGCGTCCGCACGAGTCAGCCCGCGTAACAAGGTACTGAGCGGACTCATCAGATCGATCTCATCCGCGTTGATGCGGATCACCCGCTGACCGCGCCGCCCGGCCATTGCGGTCAGCTCGTCCATCAACCGGCTCTTGCCGACTCCGGCCTCGCCCAGGATCAGAGCCGAAGCTCCCAGGCCGGCGTCGAGCCGATCGAGCAGCTCCACCAGTCGCGCGGTCTCGGCCTCGCGCCCTCGCAGCGGTGTCGCCATCCGGAACCCTCCGCATTCGCACGCGCCGTCGGCGATGCCTCCCACATCCGCCGAGCAGGGGTTTTCAGATTGGCAGTTCCCGTCCCCCTATGCAACATCGGCTGTCCGCGGCGCACCTGTCAGCGGGGGGAATCAGCAAGTACAGTCGAAAAGTTCCGGGCGTCTGTCCACGCGCTCCGGGGTGGGAGGGGACGGTGAAGATCAATGCCGCTGGCACAGGGCCGGGCGGGGTTGGCTCGGGACTCGAGCACGCTGTGCCGAACCTTCGCCGATTCACCGGTCAGGGACATCGGAAGGGATTGCGCATCCCGTCCGCGATCCGCAGGCTCCTCGGTCCTGCCCTTCTGATCGGCATCTGGTGGGTCGCCGCATCAACAGCCGGGGACAACAGTCGCAGGCTTCCCGGGCCGGACGCGGTACTGGCCACCGGCATCGAGCTTCTGCGCTCCGGGCAGCTACCCGACGCCATTGCCGCGTCGTTGCAGCGCGTCACCACTGGCGTCGTTCTCGGCGTTTCAGCCGGAGTCATGCTGGCCCTGCTGTCGGGTCTCTTCCGGATCGGCGAAGACCTCATCGATGCTCCGGTTCACATCCTCCGCGCCCTGCCGGCCCTCGCGCTCGTGCCACTGGCGATCCTGTGGTTCGGTATCGGTGAGCTGCCGAAGGTCCTGCTCATAGCCTGGGCCACCTGCTTCCCGGTGTACCTCAATACCTTCGCAGGCATCCGTTCGGTCGACCGGTCGTACGACGAACTGGCCCGCTCCCTCCAGCTCGGACGGTGGACAGCCGTCCGTCGCATCGTCGTACCCGGAGCGCTACCGGGTCTCTTGGTCGGCCTCCGCTACTCACTCACCCTCGGTTGGCTGGTGCTCGTCGTGAGTGAGCAGATCAACGCGTCGAGCGGTCTGGGTCAATTGATGACCGACGCACGCCAGTTCTTCCGAACCGACGTGATGTTCGTCTGTCTGCTCGTCTACGGGCTGCTCGGCTGGCTGTCGGACCGCTTCGTCCGGCTCCTCGAACGCCATCTGTTGTCGTGGCGACGGGAGTACACACGCCCATGAACTCGCTCCGGCACCGCAGCGCCCCGATGGTCACCGCCATCGGAATTCAGCGTTCATACGGCGCCCGCTCGGTGCTGAGCGGGATCGACCTCAGCGTGGAGCGGGGCGAGTTCGTCGTCGTCATCGGGCACAGCGGAGCCGGCAAGACAACCTTGCTGCGCATCCTGGCCGGTCTCGATGACGAGTTTCATGGCGAGGTCGCCGTCTCCCCCAGGCTCAGCCTGATGTTCCAGGATGCGCGCCTCCTACCGTGGCAGCGGGTGGCCGCCAATGTGGCCCTGGGTCTGCGCGGCCGCGCCGCCAAGGCTGCCGCGGCACGCGCTCTGACCGAAGTCGGCCTGGCCGCGCGTGGTCGCGCATGGCCTCGCGAGCTGTCGGGCGGCGAGGTCCAGCGCGTGGCCCTCGCACGGGCACTGGCCCGCGGCCCCGAGGTACTTCTTCTCGACGAGCCGTTCGGAGCTCTGGACGCGCTCACCCGCTCACACATGCAGGCGCTGCTGAGCAACGTGGTCGAGCGCCATCGCACCACGACACTCCTGGTCACCCACGACCTCGACGAGGCGCTCGGGCTCGCGGACCGCATTCTGACGATGGACGGCGGCATGATCACGGCTGACGTGGCCGTGCCGCTGCCTCGCCCCCGGGATCGCGGCACCGCGGAGTTCGCCGCATTTCGAGGTCGGCTGCTTGCCGGTCTCGGCGTTGCCGAGGGACTGGCTCAGAAGGGCGTGAGATGAAGTACCTACGCGCCCTGCTGGTAGTCCTGCTCATCATCGTTCCAGGCTGTTCGCCTGACTCTCCACACGCCCATCCGGACTCGGTCGCCGGTCCAGCCGACGCTCTCCGGGTCGGACAGATCCGCTCGAACCTGAAGCCGCTCCTCCAGGCGGCCGGACAACTCGAAGACCTTCCGTACGCCATCACCTGGAGCTCCTTCGAGAACGGGGCACAGGCCATCGAGGCACAGAGCGCCGGGTCGGCCGACATCGCCTACATGGCGGACACACCACCGATCTTCGCCGAGGCAGCCGGCGTCGCCGTACACATCGTCGCCATGACCCGCGCGCCGCAGGGTGCGCGAAACGTCTCTCTGCTGGTCAGGCGCGGGTCCTCGGTGCGGACGATGGCCGGCCTCCGGGGGAAACCAGTCGCCATCGTTCCGGGCACGATCACCCAATACCTCCTGCTCGAGGCGTTGAGGGAGGCCGGTCTCGCCTATGACGACGTGCGGCAGCTCAACTTGCAGGCACCCGAGGCCATCACCGCCCTCGGACGCGGCGACGCCGAGGCCGCCGTACTCGTCGATCCGTTCGCTGCCACCGCGGTGAGCTCCGGGGTCGCGGACATCCTGCGGACCGGTGAAGGGCTCTTGTCCGGATCGAACGTCCTGGTTGCCACCGACGCAGCGCTCGCCGATCCCCGGCGCGCCGCAGTGATTGGGGACTTCCTGCAACGGATCAAGGCCGCGATCGCGTGGGCGGCCAGGAGCGAGGCGGCCTGGGCCGCGGTCTATGCACGCGTGAACCAGTTGCCACCGCAGGTGGCCCACGAGACGGTCCGGCGAGGAACCACCTACCTTGTCCCGATCGACGGCGCTGCGATCCAGGCTCAACAACGCCAAGCGGACGCGTTCAACGAGCTCGGCCTGCTTCCACGAAGACTCAACGCGGCAGAGCAGTACGACGACCGCTTCAACCGTCTGTTGTTCCCGGGCACCGACCGAACTACGCCTCTCACCCCGAGCAGGCACATCGGCCCGGCTCGTGGTCATTCACGAAGGCCGTGATGCACCGTGGTCTAGCCGCATGTGCAACGCCTGTGCAAGTCATGGCGGCAGCCTCCGTTCCGACGAGGAGGTGCGACGTGGCGCACGACGAGTTCGACGTGATTGTGATCGGGGCAGGACCCGCCGGAGAGAACGTGGCGTCCCGGGTCGTCCGCGGCGGGCTGACTGCCGCGGTCGTCGAGAACCGCCTCGCGGGCGGTGAATGCTCGTACTGGGCATGCATTCCGAGCAAGACCTTGCTCCGACCGCTGGCTCTCGCGGCCGAGGTGTCTCGAGTGCCTGGCATGCGTCTCGCGGCGGTCGACGTCGACGCGGTCCTGCGGCGACGCAACGAGGCGATTTCGGAACTCGACGACACCGGCCAGGTCGGCTGGATCGAGGGCCTGCCCGCGAGGTTCATCCGCGGGTGGGGTCGACTGACCAGTAGCCGGTCCGTCGCGGTGAGGCGGCCGGACGGTCAGGAGCTGACTCTGAGCGCGCGACACGCCATCGTCCTGGCGACCGGAAGTACGCCGATCATTCCTGACATCCCGGGGCTGGCCGCGGCCCGCCCTTGGACGAACCGGGAGATCACCGGCGCCGACGTGATCCCGGAGAGGTTGATCATTGTGGGTGGCGGCGCCGTAGCCTGCGAGATGGCTCAAGCGATGCGCGGCCACGGCGCCCGGCAGGTCACTGTGTTGGCCCGCGGCTCGTTGTTGCGGCGAGCCGAACCCTTCGCCGGTGAGCTGCTCGCCGAGACAATGCTCGACGCCGGCATCGACGTACGACTCAACGCCCAGGTGGCGCGAGTCGATCGCCCCGAGCCGGGTGGCGAGGTGACGGTCCACCTGGCAGACGCATCGTGCGTGGAAGCCAACGAGATTCTGGTCGCGGCGGGCCGGAAGGCGGCCTCTGCCGGGCTCGGCCTGGAGGCAGTCGGCTTGACCCCCGGCAGTTGGCTGAACGTTGACGACAGCTTACGAGCCGTAGACTGCCCGGGCGGCTGCCTCTACGCGGTGGGCGACCTCAACGGACGATCGCTCCTGACCCACATGGGAAAGTACCAGGCACGCGTGTGTGGCGATGTGCTGGTAGCGCGAGCTCGCGGCACGGATGACACCGCATTGTCACTGCGCGACCATGCCCATGCCTACGGGGCGCCGTACGTCCTCTTCACCGACCCACAGGTCTGCTCGGTCGGACTCACCGAGGCGGGAGCTCGGGCCCGGGGACTCCGGCTTCGCGCTGTTGAGTACGACCTCGCCGGGCTCGCTGGCACCTACGTCCTCGGCGACAACGTTCGCGGACGGGCGAAGATCGTCGTCGACGAGGACCGCCGCGTCGTCGTCGGTGCGACTTTCGTGGGTCCTGGCACGGCCGAGTTGTTACACGCGGCAACGGTCGCCGTGACGTCGGGAATCACGCTGGACCAGCTGTGGCACGCCGTACCGGCGTTTCCGACGGTCAGTGAAGTATGGCTGCGCATGCTCGAGGCGTACGGTCTCTGATCGCCGCGCAGACGCCACTCCTGCGCTGTCGAACCATTCGTCAGTGCAAGCCAGGTGCAACGAGGCAGGCGATGGTCGGAAGACGGTGGCCTCGCAGCAGATCCGCCGAGGGAACCAGGGCCTCGGGCGGGGTGGTCCGCCGTTCAATCCATGCATGTCCGGGCGCCGGGCGTGCGTTACTGATCGGAGCGACCGATGAATGTTCCCAGACGTCCCCTGCTCCCCCTCATCGCAGTGCTCGCTGCGCTCTTCATGCTGGTCGGGACGGCCCCGGTCGCCGTTTCGACGAGCAGCGACATCGGAACGCCGGGGACCAGTCCGTCGCCAGAGCCAACGGTACCGACAGGATTGGAGCGGTTCTACCGGCAGACCCTGATCTGGAGCAGTTGCGCAGGAGCCCCTACGCTTCAGTGCGCTTCGGTCACCGTCCCTCTCGACTACGGCCGGCCGGCCGGGCCTACCATCTCGATCGCGATCTCCCGGCTGCAGTCGCAACAGCCGAGGTTGCGTCGCGGAATTCTCCTGATCAACCCGGGCGGACCCGGGAACGCCGGCCTGCTACTGCCGCCGCAGCTCGCAGCGGCCATGCCCGCCGAGGCACGCGACAGGTACGACCTCGTCGGCTTCGACCCGCGGTCGGTCGGCCGGTCCGCCCCCATCACCTGCGGGCTGACCACGGAGGAGCAGAACTATCTGCTGCTGCCACCGCAAAGCTTCGCCGCTGACGTTGACAGGCAGGCCGGTATCGCAGCCAAGTGCGCGCGGGTGAACGGGCCGCTCCTACGGTTCATGACGACCCGCAACACAGCCCGGGACATGGACGTGATCCGTGGCGCGCTCGGTGAGCCCAAGCTGTCCTACCTGGGCTATTCCTACGGGACGTACCTCGGCAGCGTCTACACGCAGATGTTCGGCACCCACGCCGACAGAATCGTGCTGGACAGTGTTGTCAACCCGGACGTGGTGTGGCGCGATTTGACGCGTGCGATGTCACCTGCCGTGGAGGTCGGCCTGAACCGCTGGGCGGCCTGGACAGCCGGGCGCAACGAGCAGTACGTCGTCGGGACGAGCGGACCGGCAGTGCGCGCACGGTTCGACCGGCTGATTGCCGACGGCAACCGCGTTTCGCTGCCCGTGGACGACATGAGATTGACCGGCGAACACCTGCGGATGATCGCCTTCGCCGTGATGTACGACGACCGCTTGTACCCGGTGCTGTCTGATCTGATCCGCGTCATGGTCAACGGCGGCCGGCTGCAGCCTGCGGTTCGAGACTACGTCGCCGGAGCATTGACTCCGCCGCCTCACGACAACGCAGTCGCTGCCCAACTGGCGATCATCTGCGACGACGTGAAGTGGACGGGGGATCTCGATCTGTACCGCCGCGACAAGATTCGGGACGGCCACCGTTATCCCCTCTACGGAGCGACGGCTGCAACGGTCAAACCGTGCACCTTCTGGCCTTACCGGCCGATCGAACCGGTCACCACGATCGGACCCGGCAACGCAGCGCCGGGCATCCTCCTGGTCCAGTCGGAACTTGACACCGCCACACCAGCCGCGGGCGCCCACCGCCTGCACGAGTTGCTCCTGAACTCGCGCCTAGTCACGCTGCGCAACGCTCAGAAGCACATCGTGTATCTCACATACGGCAACACATGCGTCGACACGACCGTCACCCGGTACCTGGTGACGGGACAACTGCCGGCGGCCGATGTCGCCTGCACCAACACGAGCACACAGTCCGACCTGCGGCAGGAAGCCGGGGACGCGGGCCGATCAGTGAACTGACGTCGAGTCGACACGGCGAGGTTTCCACTCACCACAGGGGACCGGCCCGTCGGTTCGGCCCAACCCGCCAGACTTCGGCATCCGGGCCCGCCCGGATGCCGAAGCGTTCGGGGACCTGGTGGGCTGTCGGTACGTCTCTGGAACTATCCGTACAGCTTGGGCGAACCGGATGGCCGTGAGCACGACCTTGGCAGATGCGACCGGTCCAGCCAGCACACCATGCGAGATGCTCGACGCCCTAGCAGCGCGCGCGAGGCAGTCACCGCTGACACGACAACGAGCTGGGTCGTCAGGCCGGCGCGGTGCTCGTCGGCCATGGTCGCTTCCAGCGGGATCCTGGTGGTCCGAGGCGAGGGACCTTGACGTCGTCCACTACAACCGCGCGATGTCGTCCGGCACAGCGAGACCAAGCGGCTCCTGACGGCCAATACACAGCGCGGATCGACAGAGCTACGGTTCACTCGTTGGCCTCGCACCGATGGACATCAGAGCTGCGCCCAGTCGTCACCGGAGGCCGTGGAAAGCGACCGAACCAGGGCTTGGACCCGGCACTCCGCGAACCTGGCCGAGGGCGCAAGCCGCCCCGAGCGGGTGATCGGACGGGTACAGCCCATCCTTCGCTCCGGCAGAGATGGGCTCGTCTCCGCGCATGCACACCTGCCGCGAATCCTTGTCGCCAGGTGCTGCACCTGCCGCGGCGAACCTAGCCCAGTGGTCTGCCTCAACTGGCGTCCTGGACTGCCGGGGACGGGGATCGCGCGATCCCCGAGCGGGATCTCCCTCCCCCGGCGCTGCACCGAGCCGCCCCGGGCCCACAGATGCGCGCCGCGCAACGACATCTGAAGGCCACGCCGATGCGCTGCTCAGACAGATGCCTGGCGATGCTCATCGGGACCTTGTCAACGACGGTTGAAAACGGACCCCTTTGCGGCGGTTGAAAGTGAACCCCCTTGCTGGTTGTCATGGTTGGTCGTCGGTCGGTGTGGGGATCCGGCCGAGGTTGTGGTTCTTGAGGCGGTAGGAGTCGCCTTTGAGGGCGATGACGTCGGCGTGGTGGACGAGCCGGTCGATCATGGCGGCGGCGACGGTGTCGTCTCCGAAGACTTCGCCCCAGCGGCCGAACTCTTTGTTGCTGGTCACGATCAGGGATGCTCGTTCGTAGCGTGACGAGACGAGTTGGAAGAAGAGGTTCGCGGCTTCGTGTTCGAAGGGGATGTAGCCGACTTCGTCGATGACGAGTAGTGGGTAGCGGCCTAGGCGGCGGAGTTCGTCTTGGAGCCGGCCCGCGGTGTGGGTTTCGGCGAGCCGGTCGACCCATTCGGCGGCGGTGGCGAACAGGACGCGGTGGCCGGCTTGGCAGGCGCGGATGGCGATGCCGGTGGCGAGGTGAGTCTTGCCGGTGCCGGGTGGTCCGAGGAACACCACGTTCTCCTTGCCGGCGATGAAGTCGAGTGTGCCGAGGTGGGCGATGACGTCGCGTTTGAGTCCGCGGGCGTGGTCGAAGTCGAACTCCTCGAGGCTCTTGCGGGCGGGGAATCTAGCGGCCCGGATCCGGCCCTCGCCGCCGTGGGACTCACGGGCTGAGACTTCGCGTTGCAGACATGCGGCCAGGAACTCCTCATGCGTCCATGACTCGGCCCTGGCTCGTTCGGCCAGTCGTGGGACGGCTTCGCGCAGGGTTGGTGCCTTCAACGCCCTGGTCAGGAACGCCAGTTCACCACTCAGGTCTCGTTCGGTCTTGACGACCGTGCCGGGCTTGCCGGGCGAGCTCGCGCGGGTTGCCATCACGCCACCTCTCCGCCGGCGCGATCCCCGGCCTGCCCGGCGTGCCCGGCCTGCCCGGCCGGGTGGGTCAGGCCGAACACGGTGTCGTAGACCGACAAGTCTCGGCGTTCCACCACGACCTCAGCCCCGGTCGCTCGGCTGGTGGCGTGGTCTCTGCCCGCTGTGGCGTAGTGGGCAAGACGCTTCGCGGTCTCTCGATGGGCAGGGTCGGTGATGGTCTGGTGCCTGGCCCAGCACCGCTGGTGCCTGCCCACGACCGTGCCGCTGCAGGTGATGGTGACCGTGGTGAGGTCCGCGTTGACGTCGACGAACCGGCCGACCACGACGGGATCGACGGAATAGTCGTTGGACGCGATCCGCACGTAGTAGTCCCGCGGCAGCCGGACCCGGGCCGACCATCCGATCGACGGAGCCGTCGGCGGCATCGCCAGCATCGCCGCCCGGTCAGTGGCCCACCGTGCCGTCGGCGCGCAGCCGATCCGCCGTGAGTGCCGGGCGTTGGCCAGCACCAGCCAGTCGGTCAGCTGGGCGTTGAAGTCGCGGTGCCCGATGAACGTCCGCCCGGGCAGGAACGAGGTCTCGAAGTAGCCGTTGTTCCGCTCAACCAGCCCCTTGGCCTCCGGGTCGCGGGGCCGACACAGATGCACCCCGATGCCCAGGCTGCCGCGGAACGTTTCGAACTCGTCCGTCAGTGTCGGCTTGCCGCGCCGCCAACACCCCACCGCGGACTCGTTGTCCCAGACCAGCTCGCGCGGCACCGCGCCGATATTCTGCAGCAGCTGCCAGTGCCCCGCGATCAGGTCCGGTGCCTGCCGCGACGCGATCATCAACGCCCACCGCATCCGCGAGTAGCCAGACGTCATCACCAGCACCGGCGGTGATCCTGCCTGGCCAGCTCCCAGCGGCACCCGGGCCGGCGGGAACCACAGATCGCACTGCACCCGATGCCCCGCGTCATATTCCGTCCGGGACGCCGGATCCGACGGCAGATAGTACGGCCGCAGCACCCGGACCCGGTCCTTGAGCACCGTCAACCCATGCTGCCAGCCGATCCGCTCCGCGATCACCGTGGCCGGCATCGTCGGGGTCTCCTTCAACAACTGCCTGATCTGAGGTTCGACCCCATCAACCCTCGAACCCCTCGAGACCCGGACATACTTCGGCGCCGTGTCTCGCGCCAGCGCACGACGAACAGCATTCCGCGAGATCCCCAGCTCACGCGCGATCGCCTTGATCGCCTTGCCCTCCGACCTGTACAACCGACGGATCTCAGCCCAGTCCTCCACTGTCATCACCCTTCACAGGGTCACGCACGGGGTTCACTTTCAACCGTCGCGAGAGGGTCAGTCTTCACCCGTCGTCGACAGACCTCCGGCGCATCCAAGGCTCAGGCTGTCTTACGCCTCGCGCGCAGAATCACGAACACGCCGGAAACGGTGAGCAGCCCGCCCAGCGCGAGTGAGCCAAGGCCGATCTCGAACAGCCACGGCATGGTCAGGGCGTACCTGACTTCTGTATCCAATCCCGGTGACGCATCGGTGTTCATGATCACAACGCGGTACTCTCCGTCCGTAACAGACCAGGTCAACTGCGGCGACGGGCCGCTGGCCGAAGCAGCCCAGAACGACTGCCTCTCGGGCCGCAGCGGCCTCGCGGTACCCGGCGTGTCTGCGGTCTGCAGCCTGTACGGCCAGAGATCGAGACGACGCACGGTCTGCACCGCAGCGCCAGACAAGTAGCTCTCAGCCGCTGAGGCTGGCGCCACCCCGACGAACAGCGGCTCGTCGTTGGCACGCGCGTCGATGCGCAGCGTGAACTCACCGAAGCTGCCGGGCACCGCGCCAGGCGAGACGTTAGCCGCGCGGGCGACAAGGGCTCGGCTCGTTGCAGTCACCGGGTGGTACGCGGTCCGCATGGTGTCGTCGGGGCCGGTGGTTGCAGTCAGCACCCCTCCGGCCGCGGCTAGGCAGCCGCCGATCACCAGGACCGCGACACCGACCACCACCCGCAGAGTCCTACTGATCATCTTCATCTCCTTGAGATAGACGTGCCGCGGCCGGCTGAGCCACGATTGCGAACGTCCACACCGTCCACGTCCCCGTTGCACGGCCGTTGCGGCACGGAGCTGGTACATGGACAGAAGCGAAGAGCGGCGTACCGCCTGCCCTCGTGCAACCACCGTGCAACTCGCGCAGCGAGCATCTGATCGCGAGCACTCCGCGGAGTCACCAGGTGCCGGGAAAGGAGACGCAGGATGGCCAGAGCAGGACGGGTCGGCCCCACAGGTCCACCGACTCATCGGCAGTCACAAAAGGATCGAGTGCAATGGCGGGAAGTCGTCACCTTCGTGGCACTGAGCTACGCGATCGCCTGGGCCTTCTGGACACCGATATGGCCAGACGCGCTGCAGTCGCTGACGCGCTGGCGTACGCCGACGAGCTATGGCGGAGGCGCCTACACCGCACTAGGTATGTTCGCTCCCGCGGCCGCCGCCCTCGTCATGCGCCTGTTCATCAGCAAGGAAGGGTTGAGGGGTTCTCTGGGCGTCGTCCGGCGATGGCACTACTACCTCATCGCTGTCTTCGGCCCGGTCGCACTGGTGATGTCCACGATCGGCATCTCTGTTGCTACCGGCATCGGCGAGTTCGACCCAGGCACCAATAGGCCGTTCTGGTACGTATTCCTTCTCCTGCTGGTCATCGGTACACCGATCAGCTCCGCGCTCGCGCTCGGCGAGGAGTACGGTTGGCGTGGCTACCTGCTCCCCAAGTTGCTCCCCCTCGGCGAAGTCACGGCATCCGTTATCGTCGCGCTTATCTGGGCGCCGTGGCACCTGCTTCTGCTGCTAGTAGGGCTCAACTACCCCGGCAAGGACCCGCTCGGGGTGCTCGTTCTCATGACCACCCTCGGCATCGGCCTGTCCCTTCTTTTGACGCGGCTGTACGTCGCCGCGGGCTGCAGCGTACTCGTCGTCGCGTTCCTGCACGGCAGCCTGAACTCCTTCTCTGACCGGCTTTCGGACGCCAAGCATCTTTCCGGCGACCCATTCGTCGTCACGGTGGGCGGCCTGGTCGGCATCGGCCTGATCGCCATCGTCGTTCTCATCACCTACTGGCGACGCAGCCCAGTCGTGTCCGCAACCGAGCAGCCGGCGACCAGCAGCGCACAGGGCGACAGGGGTCACGACGAGTTGCCCGCAGGACCGTGACCTCCAACCAGTCATCGTCCCGAACCGTTACTGCCTACGAGGCTGGCCCTGAGGCCCGTTACAAGAAAAGCCGGTTGGTGGTGGTTCGCGACCTAGGTTCGTGCGCACTGGCCACCTGGTAAGGCGCGAAGGCGTACATCCGGAGCTGCAGATGAGTAGTGGATCGGCGCTGACCTGTACGGAGACGTCCTCCCAGGGATCGGTGTCGAGTGGGGTACGTCTTGGCGGATCTCTGCGATGAGCGACGTCTCGCCGGACTCGGTCGCGGCCGAAATGAACACCCCGCTTCCTGCCGTTGCTACGAAGCCGTCCGACAAGGACTGTGCAGGGACGATTGGATCCTTGTCGGGTGCGCCAGGTAGTACTGCCATTCCGAGATCGGCACGCGGCAGGCCTGGCTCCTCGAGGGCCCGCGGCGACCGCTGGTGTTCTCATCGGTCATGGGTAGACGGCAATTCGTGGCCACCGGAGGGCTCCTCGTTCGAGCGCTCTTCCTGGGCGCTCGCGCTCATCCGCACGCGCACTCAGCCTGGACTGAGTGTCGCCGCACGCCGACGACTCAATTCCCCCGTTCTCCAGACGTTGAGCTGCCGCAAATCGGCGACGAGTGGGCGCGGCAGTGGCGTACGTGAAGGATCAGTGGACTCGGGCGGTGAAGCAGGGCGACGGCTCGAGCGAGCGGGTTCGTACGGCTAAGTGGGGGCGGGGGAAGCGGTGGTTGGCGGGATGGGTGGATCCGGAGGGGCGGGAGCGATCTAGGCGTTTGGGACGAAGACGGATCGGGAGCGTGGGGAGTACATCGATCCGGAGGCCGGAAAGGTTCGGTTTGAGGAGGTTGCCGAGAGGTGGCTGGCGTCCCGGGTGGTGGATCCGGCAACGGCACTCAAGTACGAGTCGTCTTTGCGGCTCCACGTAGTACCTGTGTTTGGGCGGCGGCAGTTGCGGACGATCAAGCCTTCTGAGATTGCGGCTTGGGTGGCTGGACTCGATGCGCGGTTCGGGGCTTCTACGGCGCGTACGGCGTATCTCGTGATGCACGGGACGCTGGAGGTTGCCGTCGACGATGAGGCGATCAAGCGGAATCCGGCAAAGGCGCGAGTGGTCAAGGTGCCGGCGGAGAAGGGTGGAAAGACTACCGCCTGGAGCGACGAGGTTGTGCTGCGGATCGTGGAAGGGCATCCGGCGCAGTACTGGCCGATCGCCTCCATCGGCGCTGCGCGCGGGCTGCGGCAGGCGAGCTGTTCGGGATGGCCGAGGAGGACGTCGATTTCGAGGAGGTGGTTATCCGAGTTCGGCGGCAGGTGAAGAAGTTGGGGCGGGAGTTCGTGTTCGCGTTGCCGAAGAACGACACCGAGCGGACGGTGCCGATGTCGGAGGGGTGGCCGTGATGCTGACGGAGTACATCGACGCCATGAAGCCTCGGCCCTACTGGCTGCCGTGGGAGAAGGTTGACGGGAAGCCACACACGGTCAACCTGCTGTTCGGCTGGACTGACGACAAGCGCATCCGGGCGCGGGCGTATGACGTGCTCGTGTGGAAGCCGGCGCTCTTCCAGGCGGGCGTCATACCAGAGCCGACGAAGGACGTCCGCGGCAGGCGGCAGTACTTCTCGAGTCGCGAGAACGGCATGCACGCACTCAGGGACTACTACGCGAGCATCACGCTGGCAGACGGCGTGAACATCGAGGAGCTGGCGCAGTACATGGGCCACGGCGACGCAGGGTTCACGCTCCAGCTCTACACCCACATGCTGCGGTCGTCACACGAGCGGACGCGGAAGGCTGTCGACTCGCGGCTGTCTGACCTGCGGAAACGTCAACTGGATGCGCACGCCGGAGATGGCAGGCGAGATGACTAGGCGCTGGATTTCGGAGGTGCCTTCGAAGATGGTGTAGATCTCTTCAAGCCTGACTGGGATTCAGCCGGGGATGGGCGAAACGACCGCTGACCTGCGGTCTTGTCTCTCATCGGTGATCAGCCGTGGTCATGGCTTTTCAGCGTCCCACGTAGCAGGGACGTAGCGGGAACTTGCCTGCGGCAACATCTTGCGACGTTCGGGGACGCGTGCCACTAACGGGGCACGAATGCAGGGGCACCCTGCTGCCGTCAGCTCCGCTGGGCGGCGTCGATGAAGTGCTTGATGTGGGTGAGTTGGGCCGGGTCGATGGTGTGGCCGCCGTGGAAGGTCAGGAGTTCGACGTCGGCACCTCGGCGACGTAGTTGGTCGGTCAGCCTGTGGGTCTGGGCGGGGGTGGCCATCGGGTCGCTGTCGCCGTTGACGATGAGCACCCGCTTCCCGGCCAGCGCGTGATCAAGCGGCTCGTCGTCGACGAACGGCACCATGGCGGCCAGCAGAACGGCGCCTGCGAGCGACTCCGGGTGGCGGAGGAGCAAGGCGGATGCCATGTTGGCGCCGTTCGAGAAGCCGACAGCGAGCCACGAGCCGGGAGCCACGCCGTACTTCTGCTCGGCGGCAGCCAGAAAGCCGGCGAGCTCGTCGGCGCGCAACCGCAGGTCGTCCTCGTCGAACACACCCTCGCGGAGCCTCCGGAAGAACCGGGCCATCCCCTGCTCCGACACGGTCCCCCGCGGTGACAGCACGGGCGCGTCGGGTGCCAGGTACTGCCGCAGCACGAGAAGGTCGTGCTCATCGCCACCGGTCCCGTGCAGGAACAGGAGCGGCAGCGCGGACGAACCCGGCATCCAGACGTGCGGCCGCGCGAGGACGTCCTCGCTCATGAGCCCGGCTCTGGGGGTGGCGGTACGCGCAGTGCCGGCAGCGAGGCCTGGATCTGCTCGCGGCTCGGCTCGAGCCACGGTGGCAGCTTCAGGTGCTGACCGAGTTCCAGCAGCGGCTCGTCCACCGTGAAGCCCGGCTGGTCGGTCGCGATCTCCAGCAGGACCCCGCCCGGCTCACGGAAGTAGATCGAGGTGAAGTACTGCCGATCGATGATCTCGGTGACCTGGACACCGGCCTCCATCAATTCGAGGCGCCACTTCGCCTGGGTCTCGCCGTCCGGTGCCCGAAAGGCGATGTGATGGACCGTTCCCGCCGCCTGCAGTCCGCGCCGAGCGCTGCTGGGCCGTACATCGACCGCCGTACCCTCCGCTCCCCCGGACATCACGAACCGCGAGCCGTCGGACGTGTCCTCGCCGTGCCGCATGCCCAGCATCCCAGCGAGCATCTCGGCCGTGGGGTCGAGCGACTGCTCGGTCATGGTGACCGAGAACAGCCCTCGGATCGCGCTGTCGAACGGGATGGCCGCGACACCGTCCCAGCCAGACCGGGTGTCACCGTCGGACGCGACGAGCTCGATGACCAGGCCGTCGGGATCGCGCAGCCGCAGGACCTCCTCGTCGGACCGGGCGACCGGCGCGTCCGCGTCGACGCCAAGTGTCTGCAGCCGCCGCTGCCACCAGCCCAGCGACTCCGGCGGCACACTGAACGCCGTCGCCGTCGTCAGACCGGTGCCTTGCCTGCCTTTCGGCACCCCCGGCCAAGGGAAGAACGTCAACAGCGTCGACGGGCGGCCCGACGAGTCCCCGTAGTACAGGTGGTACGTGTCCGGCGCGTCGAAGTTGACCGTCCGCTTCACCAGCCGCAGCCCGAGAACCGACGTGTAGAAGTCGACGTTGCGCTGCGGATCCTCGGCAATCGCCGTGACGTGATGCAGCCCGTGTGGTGCAATCGTGTTGCCCATCGCTCGTTCCTTCCAGCCGCCAACAAGGGGGCGGAACAGGCCGCCCCCGACACTAGGGACCAGGCTTGCCCGTTGCGCGTGACAGTCTGCTCTTGCGGTACCCGTCAGATCGCGATTCAGTTCACCGCCTCTCGCCCGTTCGCGTTCTCGACACCGATCTACTCCTAGGCGACATCGGTGAACGGTTCGGCCGGGGCAGCTGACGAGCCTCGGCCCGAGTCCGCGGCCGCGCTTAGAGTCAGCGCGGTGGTGACCACGCTCGCGTGACTGAATGCCTGTGGAGTGTTTCCGAGATGGCGTCCGGTCGTCGGGTCGTACTCCTCACTCAGCAGACCGACGTCGTTCCGCAGCGACAGCAGACGCTCGAACATCTCGACTGCCTCGTCCGTGCGGCCGATGCCGTGCAAAGCGTCGACGAGCCAGAAGGATGCGGCCAAGAAGGTGCCTTCGCCGCCTGGTACGCCGTCGACATTGTTACCGTCGTCGCTGACGAGGTACCGCTGGACGAGTCCCTGATCGGTGAGACAGCGCTGGATTGTGTTCACGGTCGCGACCATGTGCGGATCGTCCCAGGAGGTGAAGCCGTAGCGCGGCATCAGCAGGACGGCCGCGTCGAGTTTCGGCGACCCGTACGACTGGGTGTAGGCCTGGCGTCCTGAGTGGTAGCCGCGGTCGCAGATCTCGAGCGCGATGGTACGGCGCATCGCTTCCAGCCGTTCGAGCTCACGCGACTCATCGGTGCCCTGGTGCGCGAGCGAGCGGATCCGGATCGCACGGTCAACACCAACCCACGCCAGGACCTTCGAGTGCACGAAGTGCCGGCAGGGCCCTCGAACCTCCCAGAGCCCGTGGTCGGGTTCCTGCCAGTGCCGTTCGATCTGGTCGAGCAGGGCGTGCTCGATCTTTTCCTGCTCAGCGGTCGCAGGGATGCCGGCTTCGCGCACCGCCAAGAGGATGTCCAGAACCTCGCCCCAGACGTCGTTCTGATGCTGGATTGCGGCGGCGTTCCCGACCCGGACCGGGCTTGAGCCTTCATATCCGGGCAGCCAGTCGAGCGTTTGCTCGGGAACGTGCTCGGCACCGTCGATGGCATACATGATCTGTGGATCCGACGGACTGTCGATGACGCTGCGCACCAGCCAGTCCCGCCAGGCTTCGGCCTCTTCGAGGAAGCCCGCACCGATGAATGCGTAGAGGGTGAACGTGGCGTCACGCAACCAGGCGTAGCGGTAGTCCCAGTTGCGGGACCCGCCGATCTGCTCGGGCAGTGAGGTTGTGGCGGCGGCCACGATGCTGCCGGTCGGGGCGTAGGTGAGTGCCTTGAGGACGATGAGCGACTGGTTCACTTCCTCGACCCATGGACCGGCGTAGGTTGATCGGCCTACCCACTCGGTCCAGAACGCCTCGGTGTCAGCCAGGGCCACGTCCGGAACGACTCTGCTGGCCACATCGGTGGCCGCGTAGGTCAGTGTGAACGTGATCCGCTCCCCCGCACCGATGACGAAGTCAGCCGTCGAGGACCCGTCGGCGGCCCTCAGCGCGACATCACCATCGAGCCACAGTTCATCCTCACCGGAGGCCGCGATCAGCCGCCCGTCGACGCTGCGGCGCCAGAGCGGCACGTCCCGGCCATAGGTCATGCGTGGCACGAACTGGGTTCGCATCGTCACACTGCCGACCAGGCCGTCCACGATTCGCACCACTACTGGTGTCGACGAGCCCGGGACCATGAAGTCGGTGACCCTGACGGCACCGTCGGCTGTCGTCCAGTCCGTTTCGAGGATGAGGGTCTCGGGCCGGTACTGCCGCTTGCCGCTGTGACTCGGCTCGACCGGGGCGAGCGACCACCGCCCGTGGTCTGCATGCCCCAGAAGCGCTGCGAACACGGCCGGCGAGTCGAAACGCGGCAGGAGCAACCAGTCGATCGCGCCGTCCACGCCGACGAGCCCGGCCGTGCGCAGATCGCCGATGAGGGCGTAGTCCTCGATGTGCCGCGCCATGATCGTCCCGTCCGCTCCGTCTGGTCATTGCTTCCAGCGTCGTCCGGACCGGCCGCCATCGCGCCAGTGTTGGTCCCTGGCCCGGCACCCTGGACGCGCAGCCCAGGGCCCGGGTATCAGGCCAGGAGGTCGTGCGGAATGCCAGCGGCCGCGTACGCGTCGGCCTCATCGAGCGTCTCGTGCTTCAGGAGTTCAGCTGCAATCCCGTCCAACCGCTCGCGGTTCTCCCGCAACAACCGCCTCGCCTCCTGGTAGCACTCCTCGATGAGACGTCGTACCTCCTCGTCGACGGTGTTCAGCAACGCGTCGGAAGCGACGGCCCGCGGATCGCCGTCGGACGGCAGGACGGACACAGGACCCACGGCCTGGGACATTCCCCAGCGGCCGACCATCGATCGTGCGATGCGGGTCGCGGTTTCGAGATCGCTCTCCGCGCCGGTGGTGACCACTCCCAGCACCTCCTGCTCAGCCGCCATCCCACCAAGGGCGCCGATGATCCGGCCGCGCAGGTAGTCGGCGTCGTACCCGTAGCGGTCCATCTCGGGCGTCGACAACGTGACACCGAGCGCACGGCCCCGAGGAATGATGGACACCTTTCGGACCGGGTCAGCGCCGGCCTGGATCATCCCGAGCAGCGCGTGGCCTCCCTCGTGGTACGCCGTACGACGTCGCTCCTCCTCCGGCATCACCACATTGCGGGCCGTGCCGAGCTGGATCTTCTCCAGCGCATCGGTCAGGTCGTGTCGGCGGATCTCCGAACGGCCGGTGCGGGCGGCCGCCAGCGCGGCCTCGTTCAGCAGGTTCGCCAAATCCGCGCCGGTCATGCCCGGGGTGGACTTGGCCAACGCGGCGAGGTCGACGTCCGCCGTCAGCGGCTTTTCCCGCGCATGAACCTTCAGGATCGCCTCGCGGCCAGCCTGATCCGGTGCGTGCACGGTGATCGTGCGGTCGAACCGGCCGGGACGCAACAGCGCCGGATCCAGGACGTCGGGGCGGTTCGTGGCGGCCAGCACGATCACGCCCTCCGTCCCGGAGAAGCCGTCCATCTCGGTCAGGATCTGGTTGAGCGTCTGCTCGCCCTCGTCATGCCCTCCGATCGCCCGGCCGCCGCCGCGCGCCCGCCCGATCGTGTCGATCTCGTCGATGAAGACGATCGCCGGCGCCACCTTCCGGGCCTCCCGGAACAGTTCGCGCACTCGGCTCGCGCCGACACCGACGATCGCCTCGATGAACTCCGACGCGCTCGCCGAGAAGAACGGGACCCCGGCCTCACCGGCCGTCGCCCGGGCCAACAAGGTCTTCCCCGTCCCCGGCGCGCCCGCGAGCAGCACGCCCTTGGGTGCCCGGGCGCCGACCCTTCGGTACTTGCCCGGATCCTTCAGATAGTCGACGATCTCGGTGATCTCAGTCTCGACCTCGTCGATTCCCGCTACGTCGGCGAAGGTCGTCCGGACGCTCTCCGGATCCACGGGCTTCTTCTGTCCGTTGCCCAACAGCCCGCCGAGCCCACCTGTCGCGGCACGTTGCTGGCGCCGGAACAGCCACAGGTAGAACCCGACCAGCAGCAGGATCGGAGCGAACGAGATCAGGAGATTCCACAGCGCCCCGCGCTCCTGGACCACAGGTGTCGCCCGGACGGTCGTGCCGCTCTTTTCCAACGCGCCGTACAGGTTGTCGTTCGCGAACGTCGGCCGCTCGGTCGTGAACTTCGTGTACTCCGTATCAGTCTTGCCCGGGACCGACGCCGCCTGCTTCAACCGACCCTCGATCGTGTCACCACGCGCGAAAACCTCGGCTACGTTTCCCTTCTCTACCTGCGTAGTGAATTCGGTGTAGGCGATGGTCTCCGCGCTGGCCGCCATCTGGTCCTGCGTCGTGGTCAGCAAGAACAACACCAAGTAGCCACCCACGATCCAGGCCGTCACCCTCAGCCACCGGGGAAGCCGCGGCCGGCCCTCCTTCCCCATCGGAAGACCTTCGGTCCGCCACGGCTGATCAGAACGCTGCCGTGCGCCGTCCGGGCGCTCATCACGATCCGGCGCCGACACCTGGTCGCTCTCCCGCCGACTCTGATCACTCATCGTCTCCTCCATCACTAGGCCGCCGCCATCGTCGAGCAGAGTGGGCCTGGCTCGAGCCCGTCGGAATCCCTGGCAAGGATGGAACTGCCGGCACCCGTTGCCTGGGCCAATGACAGATCCGGCTACACGGCGATTGTCCACGTCCGATGGCCGCAAGGCGACGCCGCGCACAGGTGCGGAACGGTCGCTTCGGGGCGGGCGGGATCGACGCCGTTCTTCCGCCGTGACACGGCCCGTAGGAAGACCCGGGTGATCCACGGGTGTGACAACGCAAGTAGTAGATGACGCTCTTGTTATGTCGGACGGATCGGCCGTCCCGCCTGAGAGGAGCGCGCAGTGATGAAGGTCAATCGCAGTGTCACGCCTGTCGGAGCCGTGACTCGCGGCCTTCTGGCGGGGACCGTCGGCACGTTGGCAATGGACGCATTGCTGTATCTCCGCTACCGCAAGGACGGCGGCAAAGATGGGTTCCCACGGTGGGAGCTGTCTGCCAACGTGGACGCCTGGGACCAGGCGCCGGCACCGGCGCGGGGTGGGGAGACGGCTGTTCGAAGGGCTGTTCCGCCGTGAGCTGCCCAACGAGCGCTCGGCCTTGGTCAACAACCTCACGCACTGGGGATACGGCATCTTCAACGGGGCCGCCTACGGAATCCTCGCCGGCTCAGCGAAGACACCGCGTGCTTGGTTCGGCCTCCCCTTCGGAGCCGGTGTGTGGGGATCGGGCTACATCGTTCTCCCGGCCGCCGATCTCTACGAGCCGATCTGGGAGTACGACCGCCGCACCATCACGAAGGATCTCACCGCTCACCTTGTCTACGGAACAACCACGGCCGCGATCTTCAAACTCCTCCGCCGATGACGGTGGAACCACGAAGAGGGCGGAGGTATTCGATGAAGCTGTTTCGTGGTCGAGCGACGAAAGCCGCGTCCGGGGCCGCGGCCGGTACTTCGCAGCGCGCTGACGACGGACCGGTGGTGGTCTTGGTCAACGATTTGCGAACGCACCAGGACGCGATCGAATGGGCGGCCGCCGAGGCAGCCGCGCGTCAGTCGGAGTTGCGGGTCGCGTATGCGTTCCGATGGCACGGGACCGACGACGGGTTCGGGAATCCGATCGTTGACGTGCGAGCCCGCGGAGAGGCTGAGCGGGTCGCCCTGACCGCGGAGCGATTGGCGCGGCACATCGTGCCCAGCCTGCGGGTCACGCCGTACATCTGCCCGGGGAAACCTTCGGCGATCGTGGCCGATCTGGTTCGGCACGGTGGCAGCGAGAGTCTCCTGGTCGTCGGACGGGATCACTCGTCCGACCGCTTCGTCAGATGGTCGACCCGGCACTTGTTCCGCCAAACGACAGGCGCCGTCGCGGTGATCGGGTTGGCCGGTCCGGAAGCGATCGGTCCGTCATCCGGTCGGGTCGTTGTCGGCGTCGACGAGAACGGCGGACCGGTCACCGCTCTCGCGTTCGCGTTTCGCGCCGCACGGCGTCGTCGTACCGGCCTCACGATTGTCCATGCCAGGACGCGTAAAGGTGGTGATATCGGCGAGGCCGCTCGCCTGCTACAGCTCGCGTACCCGGAGATCCACGTCCGCTGGCGCATCGTTGCCGGCCTGGCGGAATCGGCGATCCTCGCAGAGTCGGCGTCCGCCGCCCTGACTGTCGTCGGCTCCGGCGCGCCCGGTCGGCTCAGCGGCTTCGTTCGTCGATCCACGGCCGACACCGTCCAGCGCCTCGCACGCAGCCCGGTCGTCCTCGTCGGAACCAGGTCCTGAAGCAACCAGGGGCGGGACCAGGGGGAGTGACGGGGGCGCCGCGCTCACTGGGCGAGTCAGGCTGGGCTGTCCGCACCGCAGCCCCATGTCCTGTGAAGGGAACAAGCATGTCCAACAAGAACGAGGACGAATACTCCGCAGCCGTTGTCGACGTCGGGATCTCCCGGCGTGACGTGGTCCGCGCCGCAGGGGCGGGTGCTCTCGCACTCGGCCTGGGGAGCAACGCGATGGCGGCCCAGGCCGCGCCGGCAACGGCCACCGTCCCTTCGGTTACACGCGGGCACGCCCCGCAAGGTCCCGGCTCCGTCTCGGGAGCACCGCACCTTCCACCGGGGTTTCGCACCACCTTCACCAGCCGCTACATCGACATCGGTGACGTGCGCCTGCACGCGGTCATCGGTGGCCGCGGCCGGCCGCTGTTGCTGGTGCACGGCTGGCCACAGACCTGGTACGCGTGGCGCATGCTGATGCCTGCGCTGGCGCGGGAATTCCAGGTCATCGCCGTCGATCAGCGCGGCATCGGCTTGTCCGACAAGCCCCTGCACGGGTACGACACCGCCACCCAGGCGGATGACCTGGTCGCACTGATGGAGGCGCTCGGGCACCAGCGGTTCGCGGTGTACGGCACTGACACCGGATTGTCGATCGCCTACGCGCTCGCCGCCGATCACCGCGACCGCATCGACCGCTTGATTGTTTCGGAGGCGTCCGTCTTCGGCGTGTCGCCCTCCCCCGCCCTCTTCCAGCCACCGGACCTGAACGCGCGCCTGTGGCACCTCGCGTTCAACCAACTGCCGGCCCACATCAACGAAGCGCTGGTACGGGGACGAGAAGACATCTTCTTCGGCGCGGAGTTCGACGTCTGGGCCGGGGTCAACAAACTGCCGGAGTACGCGGTGAACTATTACATCCGCATCCTGCAGTCCGGCCGCGATGCGCTGCGCGGCAGCTTCGGGTGGTACCGCGCGATTCCGGAGAGCGCCGCCCAGAACAAGGTGCGGGCAATCAACAGGCTCACCTTGCCGGTGCTGGCGATCGTGGCGCAGGAAGGCGTCCCGGGCGGCGCCGCGATGGCCATGAGCTTGGTGGCGGACGACGTTCAAGGCGTGAACGTTCCGAATGGCCACTGGGTCGCCGAGCAGGCACCCAACGAGGTGCTCAGCGCTCTGACGTCCTTCCTGGCGCCGTACCGAAGCGGACCGGTCCGGTGAGACAGGAGCAGAACCCCGGGCAGACCCGGGAGCAGACCAGGGGCTGCAACGGGGGCGGAGGACAGAGCCGTGGGACCAGGCTTGATGGAGTCACCAACCACATCGGGACTCCCCCAGGGAGATCCTGAACCACCCCACGACCTGCCAGTGGACGGACCTGCCGTTCGACAGAGATCCGCGCCGCCACCAGGTCGCTGCGCCAAGGAGGCGTCATGAGCACCACTGTCGACACCGCGACCGGCATCGAGTCGTTCCAGATCGACATTCCGCAAGAACAGCTCGAAGACATGCTCCGGCGGATCATGGGAACGCGCTGGCCGACCAAGGAGCTCGTCTCAGACCGGTCCCAGGGCGTGCAGCGGGCGACCGTCGAGGCCCTCGCCCGGTACTGGGCGAACGAATACGACTGGCGCACGTTCGAGGCCAGACTGAACACGCTCCCCCAGTACACGACCCAGATCGACGGCGTCGAGATCCACTTCATCCACGTCAGGTCGCGGCACGAGGACGCGCTTCCGCTGATCATGACCCACGGCTGGCCCGGCTCGGTCGCCGAGCTGCTCGACACCATCGGTCCGCTCACCGATCCGACTGCTCACGGTGGCAGGGCCGAGGACGCGTTCCACCTGGTGCTGCCGTCGTTGCCCGGGTACGGCTTCTCCAGCCAGCCGTCCGAGCTCGGCTGGCACTCCGGCCGGATCGCGCAGGCATGGGCGACACTGATGGAGCGCCTCGGCTACACCCGCTACGTCGCCCAGGGCGGCGACGTGGGCGCGTCGGTCACCGATGCTATGGGCCGGCTTGCGCCCGACGGGCTGGTCGGGATCCACGTCAACCTGCTCGCCGGAGCGATCGCCTTCAAGGACCAGCTGCCGGCCAACTCCGAGCAGGAACGCACGGCGCTTGACGCCCTCAACGCGTTCATGACCGACGGCTTCGGCTACTTCCTCGAGCAGACCAACCGACCGCAGACGATCGGGTACTCGTTGCTCGACTCGCCGGTCGGGCTGGCAGCCTGGATGCTCGACCACGACACGGACAGCTACTACAAGATGTCCCAGGCGTTCGTCGAGGACCAGCCCGTCGGCAATCTCACCAAGCAGAACATCCTCGACAACATCACTACCTACTGGTTGACCGGCACCGGCGCGTCCGCAGCTCGCTGGTACTGGGAGTTCGGACGCTTCGTGGCAGCGGCTGCGGCGGCCGGCCAGGCACCGCCGCCGGTCAAGGTTCCGGTCGGCTTCACGACATTCCCCGGCGAACTCTGGGCCGCCCCGCGCAGTTGGGTCGAGACGGTCTACCCAGGCGTCGCCTACTTCAACGAGGTCGACAAGGGCGGCCACTTCGCCTCCTGGGAGGAGCCAGACCTTTTCTGCGCCGAAGTACGCGCCGCGTTCAGCTCACTGCGGTAGGACGTCGTTCGTCGAGTGCGCGTGGCCGCGACAGTGTTGCCGCGGCCACGCGCACGTCGGGCGAGCCCAGTACTACCGACGCAATTCGCGGTCGAGTGCGGCCCGTACGGCGAACCGCGCCCGCGCGAGTCGCTCGCGCGCCTCGTCCGGAGAAAGGCCGAGCTCGATGACGGCCCGACTCAAAGGCGCGCTCTCGATGTCGACCAGGCTGAGGAGACCGACGTCGACCGGATCGAGCTTGGTGAGCGCCGCGGCGACAGCGCTGTACGTCTCGACCGTCACGAGCGCGTCGTCAGGACTGAGCACCCGCGCCTCTCCCCACGCCACAGGTGGATTGACCCACGCGCCGGCGTCCGGGCCGTCGGTGTAGAAGTCGGGATAGAACACCTCAGCCGCGTCGGCGTCCGGGTCCATGCCCGGCACCGGCGCGACCGGGGACTGGACGTCGGGCAGGGGCATGGCGGCGAGTCGCTCGAGGGCAGCGGCGAGGCCCGGACCGGACGTATCGGTCGCAGGGTCTGCGAGCGCGGACGCGACGGTCTCCTGCACCAAATCGTCGGCTGCGTCGGCGTCGAGGGCGCTAGCAAGCGCATAGAGATGTGGCAGTTGTGCGGTCAGCAGCTCGGCACGGCCACTGTCCATGTCGGCGATCATGGCACGCACCGAATCACTGGGATGCCTCTGAGGGCGTGACCGAAGCAGTCCCACCGTGCTCTGCAGTTGGTCCATCAGGCACGAGCAGTCGTTGCAGCCGGCCACGTGGCCCTCGAACGCCGCGCGGTCGGCTACCGGCAGCAACCCGGTGAGCTGATCGTTTGCGAGATGTACTGCGGCCTCACACGTGAGCGGCTTCACGACGCGGCCTGTTCGGCCGGCCCGAGGGCAACTCCCTCGGCGAGCTTCAGCCTGGTCCACACATTCATGTTGATGACGACCCCAATAATCTCGAGGATCTCCTCGGGCCGGAAATGCTCGGCGAGCGCGTCGTGCCGTGCAGCGAAGTCGTCGGCGACCGTCGCGTCGGCCACCCGCGTGATCGCCTCCGCGTAAGCGAGGGCAGCACGGGCGGCGTCATCATGGAAGTCTGTCTCCCACCAGGCAGTGAGGGTGTCGATTACCGGCTGCCGGACGCCGAAGTTCCGAGCGGCCCCGTAGTGGACATTCAGGCAGTAGGCGCAGTTGTTGATCTGAGATACCCGCAGGCGCAGGAGTTCGGCGAGCTTGCGGTCGATCCGAAGGTCGGCCTGGTAGCCGAAGGCGGTAGCGCCATGACGTGCGAGTTCGGCCAGATCTTCGTTGGCCGAGCTGTCGACCCGTCGATTCGTCACTGTCAGATCGGTCATGTCGTTCTCCCGTAGAGATCAGGCGCTCGGGGTGCGCTTGGCGTCATCGGCCCTGTGCGGCACGGTTGATCTGCAGGCAGGCGAGGCCAGTCATGTCCAACCAGGAGCTGTTCCCGGCGACGACCAGACGGGCCAGCACCTCGTCGCAGTAGGCGCAGCGCAGAACGAGGCCCGGTCCGATGTACACCCGGCATTGCGCCATCATCATGCTGGAACGGCAGGCGCCGCACCGGCCGACCGCCGTCGTGATGTCGAAGGCGAGCAGCTCGGACAGCGGGCCGGCGGCAGCGTTTCCGTCGAGATAGGTCAGCGAGGCGTCCATCGAGGCTCCCTAGGTTCGATACCGGCAGGCGCGCGACGTCAGTCGTTCCAGTGCCGCTCCTCGCGCCACGGATCTCCGTAGTTGTGGTAACCCAACTGCTCCCAGAAACCCGGCTCGTCTTGATCGTGCAACCGCAGTCCTCGCAGCCACTTCGCGCTCTTCCAGAAGTACAGATGCGGAACTAGTGCCTCTCCAAGAAACGTTGGGGTTGTAACCGTGTCGGGTTGACCGGTCCGCTGGTTGGTCTGAAGGCTGGCTGCCGGAGGTGGTCATGGCTCGACAGCCTGAGGTGTTCGTGCGCCAGCTCGAACCGGAGGAAGCGCAGCGTCTGGTGAAGATCACGCGAACCACGAAGGATCGGGTCCGGTTGCGTCGGGCCGGGGTCGTTCTGGCGTCGGCGCAGGGCAGGAGTGCGGCAGATGCGGCGGAGATGTTCGCGATGAAGCCGCAGTATGCGCGGGAGGTGATCCACGCGTTCAACGAGCAGGGGTTCGCGGCGCTGGACCCAAAATGGAGCGGGGGCCGGCCGGCGAGGTTCGGTCCCCCGGTTCGTGAAACGGTCTGCCGGATCGCCAAGACCCCACCGCAGCAACTGGCGCGCCCGTTCACCACGTGGAGCCTGTCGAAGCTGGTCGAGTACCTGGCTGAGCACAAGAGCATCCGGATCAGCACCGAGTCGGTTCGCCAGATCCTTCGCGCGGCAGGCGTCAGGTGGCAGGCGACCAAGACCTGGAAGGCCAGCAAGGACCCGGACTTCACCCAAAAGATGGCCCGCGTCCTGGACCTGTACGACCATCCGCCAGCCGACGGCCGGGTGATCTGTGTTGACGAGTTCGGTCCGCTGAACCTGCAGCCGCGCCCGGGCAGGGGCTGGTTTCCCATCGGACGCCCGGCTCGATTGCGGGCCACCTTCAACCGCACCGGCGGAATCCGGCACATGTTCGCCGCGCTGGATCTGGCCACCGGGCAGATGTTCTACCGGTTCCGCGACCGCAAACGCTTCACCGAGTTCCTCGGCTTCCTCAAGCAACTCCGCGCCCGGTTCCCGGCCGGCAGGCTGTACGTCGTGTGCGACAACTTCTCACCGCACAAGAAGACCGAGGTCGCCACCTGGTGCGCAGACAACCAGATCGAGTTGGTGTTCACGCCGAGCAACGCGTCCTGGCTGAACTGGATCGAGTGCGAGTTCACCGCCCTGCGGTACTTCACCCTCGACGGCAGCGACTACCCCAGCCACACCGCACAGGAGAACGCGATCGCCGGCTACATCCGCTGGAAGAACAAGCGAGCGCAAGCCAAGACACGCTTCGCCATCGACTCCAAGATCCGCCGACCGGATTACCTACCCAACGTTGCTTGATGAGGCACTAGCAGACGTGCGGGACCACCGTGCTCGGGATCGAGCGGCTCGGCCTCGTACTCGAACGCCACCCAAGCCTTGCCGTCGAGCAGGTCCTCGAGCGGGAGATTGGTCGTGTACCCGCCGTACGAGAAGGCGGTCACGAAGTCGCCGTCCAGGTCCACGTCCGACAGCAGAGCATCGACCGGTACTCCGGTCCAGGTGGTGCCGAGTTTGCTCCACCGCGTCACACAATGGATGTCGACGTTGACCTGTTCGGTGTCCAGGGCACGGAACTCCTCCCAGCTCCAGCTCCTGACGACGCCTTGATCTCCCCCGATCTCCAAACGCCAGGCATCGACAGGCACGTGTGGAGTGGCTCCCGCCGACAGCACCGGGAAATCCTGCGTTTCGTACTGGCCAGGTGGCAGCTCGGCGTGGGGACTGCTGCGGTTGTGCCGGCCGGTGAAACCAGCCGAGAAAGTTGCCATCGCTCGATACCTCCAAGAAGGTCCTTGACTCGCTCAGGTCCTGCTCTCACGATGACGCCGTACTAGGCGAGATCGCGCCCGGATCAACCCCTGGCTGTCACCCTGGTCACTGGCGACAAACCTGCTCGGTGTCCGTCCCAGGGACTTGACCAGTGGGGATCCCGGGTGCCTGCCAGGCGCTGGCCAACGAAGCTGTTGACAACTGATGGCGCAGCCGAGGCGCGGACACCTTCCAACGACGAGCCGGGCCGCGGGGCACGACTTGTCGTGGAGGGTTTCGATGAGCTTTAGCCCGGATCGCAGTGATAGAGCACCGGCATCGACGCCAGCTCCTGTGGCGTTTCGACTCGAGGTCGTCACGCTGCCGGTCGCCGACGTGGACCGTTCCAAGGCGTTCTATCAATCCCTAGGCTGGCGCCTGGACAACGACCGCGCTGTCGACGGCGACTTCCGCACCGTGCAGTTCACCCCTCCTCGGTCTCGGGCCTCCATCCAGTTCGGCATCGGCCTGACGTCCGCCGAGCCAGGATCTGCTGCCCGGCTGATGCTTGTCGTCGACGACATCGACGCCGCCCGAACCGACCTCGTCAATCGCGGAGTCGAGGTCAGCGACGTGTACCACTACGAGCGCAGCCCCGGTCGCAGTGGGGAGATCGCGTCGCGCGTGCCGGGCCGAGACCCGGCCGAACGCTCGTACTTCACCTACGCCTCGTTCGCGGACCCGGACGGCAACGGCTGGCTGCTGCAGGAGGTCAAGACCCGGCTCCCGGGCCGGGAATGGAAGAGCAGCCACGACAGCGACCCGATGGTGCCGACGACCGAGGTACGACGCGAGATCGCCCGGCAGCATGACGCATTCGAGCAGGTCGCTGCGCCGCAGGCGTGGCTGGATTGGTACGGCAGATACCTGCAGGAACGCGAGCGCGGGAGCACGCCGGACCAGGCCTCCTTGGCCGCCTACCGATATATGACGGACGAAGTCAACGGTACGTCCTCACCGACAGGCCAACGCGGGCGCAAACTGGGACACGGCGGTCAACCCGGAAACTGCGGGTGATAGTCACGGCTCACCTGGTGGACCTTCCGGTACCCGATCATGCCGAGCACGACAGCCGTCATCACGGCGGTCAGAACGCCGACCAGCGTGCGCACCGCTGGCGCAGCGCCCACCGCCTGGCAGATCACCCCGGCCAGCACACCGGTGACGACCGCGTCGACCACGCCGACGACGAGAGGCGACCCCGACATCCAGTGCGTGACGCCGACGCGATCTCGGAAAGCGTAAGTCCGCATCAGGCCCGGCTTGTCGTCATGATGACTTGAGACGAAGTAGGTTTCCAGCTCTGGTGCGAGCTCGATGTATGCGTGCCGGAGCCGATTCATGCCGAGCACCATCCACGCATCCTCGACATCTGCCTCGATCAGGCGGAAGAACGTCCCGACTCCGATCAGCAGAACGACCGGCAGGATCAGCAGTGCGAAGGTCCGGAAGTCCGGCCCGAATCCTGTCGCGTTGGCCACCAGCGACAGCGCGATGACGGCCGCCGACAGAACCGTCAGATAGGTGCCGGTCCGGCTGAAGATCTCGCTCCACGTCATGCTGCGGGTGGCCAGCAGACTCCAATGCTCGGTGACGAGGAACTGGACATGTGGTTTGCTGCTGACGTCAAGGCTGTCCAGGGACAGCGGTCGAACCGGTGGCTGCTGCCTCATCCGATCTCCCATGCTCCAGTCCCGGGCCTGGGTACCGCACTCGCGGTCAGGCCGGGCGAACGATGTTGACCAGCTGGCACGGTGCGATCCGCACACCGTGTCGTATCGCGTCCGACCGTGGACAACGTCACGGCCCCACGCTCATCCCGCGCAGCGCGCCGGTCAGTTGCCGCCGGGCCGTGACACCCAACTTCGTGAAGACCTTGCGGAGGTGCCACTCGACAGTCCGTGGGCTGATGTACAGCTCCGAGGCGATCTCGGCGTTGGTGAGGCCATCAGCTGCGAGGCGAGCGATGTGCAACTCCTGGGCCGTGAGCTCCTGCTGGAGCTCACCGGTTTGCCGATGGACTATCTCGCCGGTGGCCCCAAGCTCGCGGCGCGCGCGGTCCGCGAACGCCTCCATCCCCATCGCCGCCAGGGCGTCGTGCGCGGATCGGAGATGTACACGTGACTCCAGCCGGCGACCGGCCCGTCGCAGCCACTCGCCGAACAGCAATCGCGTCCGGGCCGTCTCGACTCGCAAGTTCGTCCGCGCCAGACGGTCGACCGCTTCCCGGTAGAGGTCTTCGGTACGGGGGCCGTCGAGTTGCGCCTCTGAACGCGCCGCGACGCCGAGCGCCCAGTCCGTTCCGCTCGCCCGAGCCGACTCCGCGAGTTGTTCGGCGGCCCCTGCTGCCGTATTCGAATCGCCGGTGCGGGCCGCCGCCTCCACGAGCTCCGCGAGGCTCCACGACCTGACCACCATCTCCTCAGGGTGAGTGGCGGCGGCACGGGCGGATTCGAGTGCCGCGGGGTAGTGCCGATGACTGTTGCTCAGCACTGCGTTCGCCCAGTGGATCAGGGACACGCCGAGGCCCTCACCACGCGCGGCAGCGTCACGCCGCGCGGCCGCCAGGAATGCCGTCGCACGCTCGGTCTTTCCCTCGAACGCGGCCAGGCCGATCGCGCCGTACGGCGTCATCCTCGACTCCGCGAGATCGGTCGCGGCCTCAGCCTCCTGGACGAGAGCCGCCGCTGCGGGCAGATCGCCGGAGAACAGGTCCACGAAGATCCGCGAATGGAGAGCCAGAGGCAATGCGCTCACCGCACCCGAGTCCCGAGCGATCTGCAAGTGCAGACTGGCCAGTCGATCCCATGCCTGGCTGTCCCTCAGGTCGATTGCGACCACCGTCGCGAGCCAGAGGAACCGGACCGCCTCCTGCACCGGTATGTCGTCACGGTCGAACGCCTGGATCGCGGATCGGAGCATCGGGACCGCAGTCTGGTAACCGTCTCCGAAGAGCACCGCGAGTGCACGGAGGAGGTCGTCCCCACGGCGCGGCCGCGACGGTTCGGGTACGTCGCGAACCATCAAGGCGACCGCCCGCGCGCCCGGATCGGTGGCAAGGTGTCCGGCAAACCACGTCGCGGTGAACGCGTCGACGTAGCTGTCCATGGCCAGCTCGACGTCAAGGACCTCCAATCGACGAGCGGCATTCACGAGCAACGGGAGCGCCGCCCCACCCTGACCGCTCGTCAGCCCGATCTGTGCGCGCAGAACGTCGGCGCGGGCGCGCTGGAGGTCGTCGAGAGGTCCGTGTTCGGTCACTGCGAGCAACCGTGACGCGGCCTCGAGGGTGCCTGCGTGCATCATCGCCTGGACAGCGTTCAATCGTCGGTGGACCCGGTCCCCGGCATCCGGCGTCAGTACTGCGGCGCGCTCGAGGAAGGCGGCGGCCGCGGCCAGTCCGCCTTGCGCCAGGGCACGATCGGCGGAGCGTTCGAGTTGCGCCGCGACGGCCTCGTCCGGACCTGTCGCCGCGGAAGCGCGGTGCCAAGCCTGCCGGTCAGGGTCCGCCAGCGGGTCGGTCGCCGCGGCCAGCGCCCGGTGTGCCGCCTGACGCTCCCGCACGTCCGCCGAGCGGTAGGCCACCGAACGCACCAGAGGATGCCGGAAGCGCACGGTCTCGCGGAGTTCGATCAGGCCTGCGGTCTCGGCCGGGCGGGCGGCGTCCACGCTGATGCCCATGCTCTGGGCCGCACGCCACAACAGGCGGACATCACCGAGCGGCTCCGCCGCCGCGATTACCAGTAGCAGTCGCGACTCGTGGGGAAGCAGCTCGAGGCGACGAAGAAACCCCTCCTCCATCCGGCTGGTCAGCGACCTCCGGCCAACCGTGCTCCCGAGCGCCGGACCGAAGCTGAGCTCGGCAGCGCTGAACCATCGCGGCAGCTCGAGCAAGGCCAGAGGATTCCCGTGCGCCTCAGCCAGGATGCGCTCCCGCACGCGCGCGTCGATACGACCACGCACCGCCGAGTCCAGCATCGCTTGGGCGTCCGGCGTTCGCAGACCCTTGAGCACCACGACCGGCAGTCCGTCCCAGATCTCGGCGGTCTCGCCTGCTCTGATCGTGACGACCAACGCGACGGCCTTCACGCCGGCCTGGGATGTCAGGCGACGAGCCAGGAACGCCAACGTTCGCGCGGAGGCGTGATCCAGCCACTGGGCGTCATCGATCATGCACACCAGCGGGCGCTCCCCGGCACTTTCGGACAGCAAGGTCGAGGTGGCGAGCCCGACGAGGAACTGGTCCGGTGGCGTACCGGCGCGGAGACCGAAGGCGGTCGCCAGCGCGTCGGCCTGCGGGGCAGGAAGTCGATCGAGCATGGGCAGCAGCGGCTCGCAGAATTCGTGCAGCCCCGCGAACGCAAGCTCCATCTGCGATTCGACACCGGTGACGTGCAACGTGCGGCAATCCGCGGCGACTGCCGCGACGTACTCCAGCAGGGCGCTCTTGCCGATGCCGGGCGCACCACGCAGGACCACAACTCCATGGCCGCCCAGACGCGCGGATGCGACCAGGCGTTCGAGCTTCTCACATTCGTCGCGTCGGCCGCGCAAGCGCGGCCGACGGCTGCTTCTCAACGGCAGGCCCCCCTCCAAGCACCTCGCTCTACGCTCGCACCGGATTCCGCGGTACGCAATCCCCGGATGTCCAGCGATCCCCGACGGTCGAGGCATGCTCCCGATCGGCTGATTTCGGCGGAAGCACCAGTGCATCGGCCAGTGCCTGGTACTGGCGCGATCACGTGCACAGTGCGTAATGGTCGTCTCGTCAGCATTCCGGCTGGATGTCTCTCGGCAAGTGATCGGAGACCTTCGATGAACTCTCTGCAGTTCCACGTCACCGAGATCTCGGACGCCTTCTGGAGGGCGTCGTTCAACAACGGACCGGTGAACCTGATCGACCTCGACACGATCGAACAACTCGGCGATCTCGTCACACGGATCGAGGAAGCTCCCGCGTTGACGGTCGTGGTCTTCGACAGCCCGAACGTCGACTTCTTCATGGCGCACTGGGACATCACCGCCGACCGTGCTCGACTGGCCACGATGAAGCCGGGCCAGACAGGACTGCACCCGTACGCAGACAACCTGGTCCGGCTGAGCAAAGTCCCGGCAGTCACCGTCGCCGCAGTCCGGGGCCGCGCCCGCGGCGCAGGCAGTGAGTTCCTCCTGGCCACCGACATCCGGTTCGCGAGCGAGAACGCCGTCATAGGCCAGGTGGACGTCGGCCTGGGCGCGGTGCCCGGCGGCGGAGCGATGGCGCGGCTCGCGCGCCTGGTCGGCCGCGCGCGGGCCGCCGAGATCGTCCTCGGGGCCGACGACTTCCCGGCGGCCCTCGCCGAACGCTACGGCTACGTCAACCGGGTGCTTCCGGACAACGAACTCGACGACTTCGTCGATCGTTTCGCGCGCCGCATCGCGGGATTCGACAAGACCGTGATCGTCGGGGCCAAAGCTCTGCTGGACCTCGCGTCGCTGCCCGCCGACGAGGAGTTCGGACCGGGGATGGCCGCGTTGCTCCGCACCGCGTGGCGGCCGGCGAACGCCGCGCGGATGCGGGACCTGCTCGACCGCGGCCTGCAGACACCCTCGGGCGTCGAACTCGACCTCGGACGGGCTGTCGGGGAGGCCGTGGCTCCGCGGGGCGAGGCTCACGCCGACGGCCGGTCGCCCGGCTGAGAAGAATGCCATTGCCCGCAACCGGAGTCGGTGCCAAAGTGAAATGTTGTGTCGGCTCCGACGTCGCCCCATGCCGCTGCCGATCTGATTGCAGCGGACCGGGACGGGATGGGGGCTTTCATGACTTTCAGCTCAGGGTGGCCGGGGCTACGCGGACGACGGTCGGAGTGCGAGTCGCTGATGGCGCTCCTCGGCGAAACTCGCGACGGACGAAGTCAGGCCATGGTTCTGTCCGGCGAAGCCGGAATCGGCAAGACCGCTCTGCTGCACTACCTGCTGGAGAACGCCGACGGATGCCGCGTGAGCCGGACAGCGGGTGTTGAGTCGGAGATGGAGCTCGCCTTCGCGAGTCTGGAGCAGTTCTGTGTTCCAATTCTCGACGGGATGGACCGGTTGCCAGAGCCGCAGCGGGCCGCACTCGACACCACCTTCGGACTGGCGTCCGGCGCGCCGCCGGATCGGTTCGTCGTCGGGCTGGGCGTGCTCAACCTGCTGAGCTACGCAGCCGAGCAGCAACCGCTGCTGTGTGTCATCGACGACGCCCAGTGGCTCGATCAGGCTTCAGCGCAGACGCTAGAGTTCGTCGCTCGTCGGCTCCGCGCGGAGCCGGTCGCGATGGTATTCGCCCTCCGTACGACGGATGATCAGCCCACGCTGACCGCGTTGCCGCAGCTGCCGCTGCAGGGACTCAGTAACCAGGACGCGGCCGACCTGCTGGATTCCGTACTCGCAGCACGTCTCGACGGCCAGGTCCGGGACCGCTTGCTGGCCGAATCTCACGGCAACCCTCTGGCCCTCCTCGAACTCCCCCGAGAGTTGACTTCCGCCAGCAGCACATTCGGTGTCCACGACAGCGCGGCCCCGAGCCTGGTCGACCGCCTGCAGGATGGTTTCCTACGCAAGGTGGACGGCCTTTCGGCCCGGGCGAGGCAACTGCTGGTGCTCGCAGCGGCAGACCCGGTGGGAGACGTCGATCTGGTGCATCGTGCCGGACGGCGGCTCGGGATCAGTGACGAGGACGTCTCGGCGGCTGAGTCGACTGGGATGATCGAACTGCGTCACCGCGTCGAGTTCAGGCATCCGCTCGTACGGTCTGCCGTCTACCGATCCGCCGTCGCGGAGGATCGGCGCATCGCGCACCAGGCGCTCGCCGATGTCACAGATGCGGACGAGGACCCGGATCGGCACGCATGGCATCGCTCCCGCGCCGCCTCCGGTCCCGACGAGGCCGTCGCGGACGCGCTCGAGCAGTCCGCGGACCGCGCCCTCAGCCGTGGTGGGCTCGCTGCGGCGGCAGGCTTCCTCGAGACAGCCGCCACGCTCACGCCGAAACCCGATCACCGAGCCCGGAGATCGTTGGCAGCTGCGCAGGCGAAGGCATCGGCCGGAGCCTTCGACGACGCGCTGTCCTTGCTCGCCCAAGCACAGGCCGGGCCGCTCGGCGAGTTGGACAGCGCGCGGGTGGACCTCCTGCAGGCGCAGATCTCCCATCACTCCGAAGGGGGGAACAAAGGGCTCCCACTGCTTCTCGCCGCGGCCGGCCGTCTTGAGCAACTCGACCCGAAGCTCGCCCGGGAGACTTACCTCGACGCCTTCGCCGCGGCGATGTTCGCCGGCCGACTCGCCTCCGGATCCGGTATCGGCATGCGCCAAGTCGCCGAGGCGATGCGCGGGATCCAGTTACCGCCGGTGGCCGGGAAGTCCGACGTGATGCTTCGCGGGATCGCGGAGCTGTTCACCGACGGCTACGCGGCAGCGGCGCCCGGATTGCTCGACATCGTACGCGCATTCGGTTCCGACGAACTCACGCTCGACGAGTCGGTGCGCTTCGCGTGGCTCGCGGCGTGCGCGGCCACGGATCTGTTCGACGACGCCAACTGGGACGTCCTCACCCATCGGCACCTCACGGCAATTCGCGAGATCGGCGCGTTGGCCGTGCTACCGGTCGCTCTCACGAGCCGAATCATCTATGACCTCTACAGCGGCGATCTGTCCGAGGCCGAAGCCCTGGTCGCGGAATGCGCCTGGGTTGCGGAGGTGACCGGTGGGCAGAACACAATGATGCCGTACGGCGAGGTCTGCCTGAGCGCCATCCGCGGCGATGTGGAACGGGCCGAGCCGAACTTCCACAAGCTGCTCGAGGACGTCACCGCCCGTGGTGAAGGGGTGGGCCTGAACATGATCGGCTGGTTCCAGTCTGTCATGTTCAGTGGACTGGGACGCCACGCGGAAGCGTTGACCGCTGCCCGGATGGCCGCCGATTCACCACTTGAGCTCGGGCCTCCGAAGTGGGCCCTCGCCGAGGTCGTAGAAGCAGGCGTGCACAGCGACAACACCGCAGAGGCCGCCCGCGCGTTCGAGCAGCTCTCCTCCTTCACCCAGGCCAGCGGGACCGACATGGCGCTGGGAGTCGAGGCCGGTCGGCGAGCTCTGCTGCAGTCAGGCCGCAGTGCCGAAGACTGCTACCGGGAGGAAGCCGACAGGCTGGCGCGCACAACGCTGCAGGTCGAGCGCACTAGGGCCCAGCTCCGATACGGCGAGTTCCTGCGACGGGAGGATCGCCGCGGAGAGGCACGCACGCAATTGCGCTTGGCCTTCGAAACGTTCGGCGCGCTCGGGCTGGACGGGTTCGCCGAGCGCGCACGCCAGGAACTCATCGCCACCGGCGAGACCGTACGTCGCCGAACGACCGAATCCAGTGCGGATCTCACCGCCCAGGAGACCCGCATCGCCCAGCTCGCAGTCGAGGGACTCACGAACTCCGAAATCGGAGACACCATGTTCCTCAGCGCCCGGACAGTGGAATGGCATCTGCGCAAGGTGTACGCGAAGCTCGGCGTCGACTCCCGTAGACGCTTGCGTGATTCCCTGTCGGAGTCGGGGAAATCTGCCGTCAAGATGTCGTGATCCGAACGAGCCGCGGGCGGCCGGACTCATTGGAGGTAGCGTTCAACCTGGCTCGCGGGACGAACCGCAGCCGCGTCGGGATCCGCTCCGGCGGTCCGCAGCGCGCGCCGCTGCCGCAGCAGGTCCCAGCACTGGTCGAGTTCAACCTCCACCGCCCGCAGCCGCTCCAGCTGTGCGGTGTGCTCACGGATGGGTCCGGCGCGGTTCGCGCGCAGATGGTGTTCTTCGCCGACGAGGCGTCGGATGACGTCGTGGACGGACTCATCCGTGGGCATGGCACTCTCCTTCGTGCTCGGAATTCCTGATCATTGCGGGTCGTCCCTGTGGTTCACGCCGGCCGGCGGAGCACCGTGTCTCGCCGGCCGGCGGAGCAACGGAACGCCCCGGAGCGATGCTCGCTCGCACCCTGGCGTTCAGCCGGTGAACTGGGCGTAGGTCTTGAACTCCTGGAACTCCTCCAGAGCGCGGATGCCGTTGAGACGGCCGATCCCGCTCTGCTTGAACCCGCCCTCCTCGTACTCGTCCACCACCACCGCCCAGGTGTTGGTCCAGACCGTGCCCGTGTGGAGCCGGCGGCCGACCCGCCGCGGCCGGTCGGCGTCGCGGGTCCAGATCGAGGCGGCGAGTCCGTACTCGGTGCAGTTCGCCAGCCGGATCGCGTCGTCCTCAGAACCGAAGGTCTCGAACGTCGCTACTGGTCCGAACACTTCGCGCTGCACGATGTCGAGATCGGGGTCGTCCACGGCGATGAGTGACGGGTGGTAGTAGGCACTGCCCGGCATCCGCTGGCCGCCCCGGACGAGGACGGTGCCTTGCTGGCCGGCCTCCTCGACGATTCGGTCGACTCGAAGAGCGTTCGCCGCGTCGATCATCGGCCCCATCTGGCTCTCAGGATCGTCCCCCGGCCCGACCCGAATCGCGGACAGGGACTCGACCATCCGATCGCGCAACTCGTCGGCGACGCCCCGCTGGACCAGAATGCGGCTGCCGGTCATGCAGAACTGACCGGTGAACGTCGTGATAGCCGCGGTGAGCACGGGCACCGCCGCATCAAGGTCGGCGTCGTCGAAGACGATCATCGGTGTCTTGCCGCCCAACTCGAGCGACAGCCGCTTCAGGTGCGGCGCCGCGTTGGCCATGATCTGCCGACCGACGAGCGTACTGCCGGTGTAGCTCAGTACATCGACCTCCGGCGACGAGACCAACAGCCGTGCCACGTCGTTGCCTGACTCGGTCAGCGACGACACCACGCCTGCGGGCAGGCTCGGGATCTCGCTGAGGAGGTTGTGGAACAACCCGTTCACCATGCCGGTCTGCGCAGGTAGCTTCACGACCGCGGTGCAGCCTGCCGCCAGCGCGGGAGCGAGCGATCGCACCAGCAAGATCACCGGGGAGTTCCATGGCGTGATGATGCCGGCCACTCCGATGGGTTCGGGGACCGAACTCATGTGAAGTCCAGGAGACACCTCCGAGGCGCGCCCACCCTGGCTCAGCGCGAGCGCGGCGTAGTAGTGGAACTTCGGGGCGGAGAGGCCGATCTCGAACGCGGCGTCTTTCAGGATCTTCCCGTTCTCACGGGCGAGCATCAGCACCAGCTCGTCGCGATGACCCTCGACCGCATCGGCGAGCTCGGTGAGGACCCTGTGGCGTAGCCGGCGGTCCCGAGCCCAATCGCCTTCTTCGAACGCTCGTCGGGCAGCGATGATCGCCTCGGCTCCCTGCTCTTCATCAGCATCGGCGTACGTACCGAGGACCGAGCCGTCGGCCGGGCTGACGGACTTCCCCTCCTTGGCGGAACCGACCAGCCGCCCGCCGACGTATTGTCGCGCCATTGTCAAATCTGTCATTGCGTCCTCCAGGTGTTCGTTGTCGCGCCGCGCGTGACTGTGATGGGTCAGCCGAAGACCTCGCGAAACCCGTCCCGCCACGAGGGATACGCCGGGGCGAAGCCCAGGCCCGACTTCGCCTTGGCGTTGCTCGCCGCCGGGAGCCGATTGCCGTAGTAGACGGCTTGGACACCGATCGACTTCTCCGCCTCGTCCTCGGAGACGCGCTGCGGTGGCGGGGCCTGCAGGATCCTTGCCAGGTACGGCAGCCACTCGGCCTGCGGGGCGGGTTCGTCGTCCACGATGTTGTAGACGCCGGGGCTTCCCGCCTCGACTGCCTGCACCGTCACCGATGCCGCGTCGTGAAGATGGACGAACGGGTACCGGCCGGCGCCGTCGCCGACGATGGGCATCTCGCCCGCCTTTACCGCGGTGGCGAGCTCTCCGCCAGGTCCGATCGCCGTCCCGTCGCCGTACAAGAACCCGTAGCGCAGTACAACACCCTCGATCTCCGGAGTGTCCAGCACCATCTTCTCGGCCTCGATGTTGGCCTGCACATGGCTTCCGATCGGACCCGGGCCATCGAGGTACGGCGGTGCCGACTCGTCCGGCGGGCCGCCGGGCTGGGCCATGAAGCTGGCGCTCTGCGCGACCACTCTCAGGCTGCCGGCCGCGATCGCCGCGTCCATCAGCGCTTTCGTGCCTTCGCGCCGCAGCCGATTGGTCAACGCCAGCCAGGTTCCGTAGTCACGAGATGGCCCCGAGAGCGCAGTCATGAGGTTGACGATCACCTGTGGCCGGGCATCGACGATCACCCGAAGCACCTCCGCCCCGTCCAGGCCGTGCATCATGACCGGCGATGCCCCGAGCTCTTCCACAAATCGAAAGTTGTCCCGGCGACGGGAGCTGACCGTGACCGTGTGCCCGCGGTCGACCAGCGCCTGCACCAACGGCCTACCGATCACCCCTGTTCCCCCTGCGACGAAGACTCGCATGGGTGTCTCCTTCCTCGTGTTCCGGTCGCATTGCTAGCCGAAGCGCTCGGCCCTGATGTTGTCGGCGGCGAACCCCGCTTCGATGACCAGCTCGATGGCGGCCTCGACGAAGCCAGTCGAACCACACACGTAGCAGCGGGTTCCAGCTACCGGTGGCAGGCCGTGCGCGACGATGTCGGCGGTCGTGATCCTGCCCGGGGGCCGCGGATCGGCGCCAGGCGCGGCGCGGGTGTACAGGACAGTCACCGCCGAAGTCGGGTTCTGACTGCGGGTCCGACCGGCCAGCTCGGTTGCATATAGCAGCGTCTCGGGGCTGCGGGACGAGTACAGCAGCCGCATCGGGCCGCGCCCGGTCACGCTGTCGTGTGCACGGAGCACCGCCATCAGCGGTGCGACGCCGACACCTGCACCGACGAGCTGAACTGGTGCCGGATCGTCCCGGTCCCAGATGAACCATCCACCTAGAGGTCCCCTCACCTCCAGTTCGGTGCCGATCCCGGCCCCGGCCACCAGGTAGCTCGAAACCTCCCCGTTGTCGGCCAGGCCCACGGTCAGGTCGATCCGTGAGCCGTTCGGCGGTGTGGCAATCGAGTACGGACGAACAGCGGTGTAGCCGTCGGAGGCGGTCAGGCGTACGTCGACGTGCTGCCCCGGCCGGTGCGCACTCCAAGCATCGATCTCCAGAGTCAGGGTGCGTGCGGTCGCGGTTTCGTCCAGCACACCGACCACGGTCGCGCGCTGCCAGGTCAGTCGCGCCAATGTCTTTGCTCCCGCCACGGATCGCCGTAATTGTGGTAGCCCAACGCCTCCCAGAACCCTGGTTCGTCCCGTGCCTGCAGCCGAAGGCCCCGCAGCCACTTGGCGCTCTTCCACAGGTACAGATGTGGGACGAGCAGGCGGGCAGGACCGCCATGCTCGGGCTCGATCGCCCTGCCCTCGTACTCGAACACCACCCACGCCTTGCCATCGAGTAGGTCGACGAGTGGCAGATTGGTCGTGTATCCGCCGTACGACGAAGCGATCACGAACTCGCTGTCCACCTCCATCTCGGCCAGTAACGCCTCGACGGGTAAACCGGTCCATCTGGTGCCGAGCTTGCTCCATCTGGTCACGCAATGCAGGTCGGCCGTGACCTCCTCAGCGTCGAGTGCGCGGAACTCGTCCCATGTCCAACTCCGGGCGAACCCGCGGTCGCCTTTGAGCTCCAGGCGCCACGCGTCGAGCGATATCAGCGGCGTCGGTCCCGCCGAGAGCACCGGAAACTCACGCGTGACGTACTGACCGGGCGGTATGCCGGACTTCCCGGCGCCGCGGTCAGGGCGGCCGCTGAAGCCAGGCGAGAAGACGGTCATCGCGGGATCCTCCAGATCTTGTCATGGGCGGACAGGGTCGATCGCTCTCACGATCTCTGCCCATCGGCCGTGCAGGCACCCGGGTCAAGCCCTGGTCGCGACCCTGGTCCCTACTCGATGTCATCAGCCCGTCCCACCACTCACTTGGCGGGCCGAACACGGGCCGCTGCAGACCAGGGAGAGGACCAGGGAACGCCACTGGTGCACCGGACACCACGGACGGACAGTCTCGGTGAGGTCGACAGATCGCAGCGAATCTGTCCCGTTCGAAGGACTCCCGCGATGAGCACCTCTCCCCCAGACCGGCCCGACCAGGTCGTCGGCGACCTGCCGTCGACACCCCCCGACCGGCTTCCGTTCACCCGCCGGGGATTCGTCGGCGCCGCAGCAGCGGCCACCGGCGTTTCACTGCTCGGCGGGCTGGCGACGCCCACCGCCTCCGCAGCGCCCCAACGCTTGCGAGGCAATATCGGCTCGGTATCCACGGCTCCGAGACTCCCGGCCGGCTTCGCCAGAACCTTCACGAGCCGCTTCGTCGAGGCCAACGGCATTCGTCAGCACGTAGTCATCGGCGGTGGCGGTCCCCCGCTCCTGCTGATCCACGGCTGGCCCGAGAACTGGTACGCGTGGCGGTTCCTGATGCCGGCGTTGGCCCGCGACTTCACCGTCATCGTCCCCGATCAGCGAGGGATCGGGCTGACCGAGAAGGCGCCCTACGGCTACGACACGGCCACGTTGGCCGACGACCTGGCCGCTCTGATGACCGCACTCGGACACCAGCGCTTCGCCGTCGTCGGACACGACACCGGCTACATCATCGGCTACGCCCTGGCTGCCGACCACCGCGATCGGGTCAGCCGTCTGGTCGTGGCCGAGATCCCCGGTCCGCCCGGAGTCGAGGATCCCGAGCATCCCGCGCCGCCGTTGTTCCTTCCCGAGTTCCTCAACAACAGGCTCTGGCACATTCCGTTCAACCGTGTCGACGACGAACTGATCGTGGACATGGTGCGCAGCAACGCCGACGCCTTCTACCGCTACGAGTTCGCCATCCAGGGCGGCGGGGCCACACTGCCCGACCATGCCATCGAGTACTACGTCAGCCTGTACAACCGGGACCGGAGCACCCTGCGCGCCAGCTTCGGTCTCTACCGCGCCTGGGACGCGATCCTCGCGCAGAACATGGAGCGGCAGAAGGTGCCCCTCACGCTCCCCGTGCTGGGGATCGGCGGTGCGAACAGCTGGGGTCCGGCTGCCGCCGCGGGCATGACGCCCGCCGCGAGCGACGTACAGGCGGCAGTCATCGCCGGCGCCGGACATTGGGTCGCCGAGCAGGCCCCCGCGCAGATGCTCGAGCTGCTGCGTGCCTTCCTGGCCCCGTATCTGACAGCTGCCGGGTAACCCTGTGCCCTCGTCCCAAGGGAGCCACCCATGCATCACCGCGAAACCTCGCGCCGCGAAGCGCACCGAACGCCGGCCGCCGTTCTCGCTGCCGTCGGCGGCCCAGCGCACGGACTCGACGCCGTCGCCTGGGCTGCCGCCGAGGCCTCGGCCCGGCACGCACCCCTCCACCTCCTGCACGTGATCCCCTCGGACCCGTTCGGCCCAGACTCCGTCGGGCCGGGCGACGCCGGCGCGTACGACGCCGCGCGGCTCTTCGTCGACAAGGCCGCAGAGCACGCCCGTCGGGTCGCACCGCACCTGTCGATCGCCACACGGATCACCACCGGCGACCCCGCCCGCACGATCGCGCTCGAAGCCGACAATGCCGACCTCGTCGTACTCGGGCGAGAAGCGATCTGCCGGCAGTCCCACCGTTGGAGCAGGTCGCTGACCGTGCAGGTCACCGCCCGGTCCCCGCGCCCCGTCGCGGTAGTCGGCTTCGCCGGGCCACCAGGCAACGGGCGCGCCGCCGGCCGGGTCATCGCCGTGGCGCCCTCATGCCTCGCTCCGAACGCGGCATGGGCCGTCCTCGGAACTGCCTTCAACGCGGCGCACCAACGTGGCGTCGGAATCACGGTGCTTGTCGACGCACCCGGCACCACACGACGAAGCGGCACCAACGTCGACGACCTACTGGCGGCACATCTTCACGCCTTCGCTGACATCGACATGCAACGACAGCGCCTGACCGGTCCGCGCGGATCACTCCTGACACAGGCATCACAAGCTGCCGCGCTCGTCGTGCTCCCGCTGCCTGAGACACGGGTTGCCAGGTGGCGATCGAGATCCGCCATCCGTCGGCTGCTCGAAACCGTCACGGCCACCGTCACCTTCGTTCACGCGCAAGGCGGTCCGCTCCTGGCCCACCGATCAAGTCCTGTTGGCGGCACTCGATGAACAGCTCGCGCACCGTCCCGCCGCATGCGCCGGTGGATACCAACACGCCCTGGGACGACCTGGTGCGGGATCATTTGGCACAGGTATACCGGATCTCCTGCGGCCTGACCCACAATCGTCACGACGCCTGGGACCTCACACAAGATGTTTTCGTCCAGGTCTTCCACAACATCGCGACGTACACACCTCAGAACTTCGACGGCTGGCTGTACCGGATCACAGTGAACCTGTTCCGCTCCCAGGTACGCCGCAACCGGCAAGTCCAACTGCACCAGCTCGGTGAGGATGTCGTCGACCTACACACAACCCGTCAGCGAGGGCCGGACGAACTGCTCGCGGAACGCGTCGTCGACAACGACATCCGTGCCGCCCTGGCGGACCTGCCTTCCCAGTACCGCGTCGCCGTGCTGCTTCGCGACATCGACGGTCTGAGCAACGCGGAGATCGCGACCGTTCTCGACATCAAACGTGGCACCGTGGGCAGCCGGCTGCACCGCGGACATGCACGGCTGCGGGCGGCGCTGGCTCACCGTGCTCCGACAGCACCACAAGGAGTACAGCATGCCTAGGATCCTCATCGTCGGCGGCGGCTACGCCGGCTTCTACACAGCCTGGAAACTCGAGAAGAAGCTCCGATCAGGCGACGCCGAGGTGACTCTCGTCGACCGTCGGCCGTACATGACCTATCAGCCGTTCCTCCCCGAAGTCGTGGCCGGTTCCATCGAAGCACGGCACGCAGCAGTCTCACATCGACGTCATCTGCGCCGCACTCGACTGGTCGCCGGTATGGTCACCGCGATCGACCACGCACATCGTGTGGTCACGGTCAGGCACAACGACGGGCACCGCTTCGAGCTCAGCTACGACGTCATCGTCGTCACTGCGGGGGCCGTCACCAGGAAGTTCGCCGTACCCGGCATCGCCGAGCAGGCAATCGGCCTGAAGAACGTCGAAGAAGCCGTCGCGATCCGGGACCAGCTCTTCACCGCGTTCGACCTTGCCGCCGGGCTGGCGCCCGGCCCACGCCGCCGCAAGCTGCTCACGGTCACCTTCGTCGGCGGCGGATTCACCGGCGTCGAGGGCTTCGGTGAACTGCTGTCACTCGCGACCGCGCTGCTGAAACGCTACCCGGAGATCAACCGCGAGGAGTTGCAGTTCCATCTCGTCGAGGCGACCGGCCGGATACTGCCGGAAGTCACCGACGGTCCGGGACGGTGGGTGGTGCGCTCGCTGGAGCGCCGCGGTGCCCATGTCCATCTGAACACGCAGGTGACCTCAACGGTCGACGGCCACGTCGTCCTGTCCACCGGGGAGGAATTCGATTCCGAGCTGATCGTGTGGGCCACCGGCAACGGGGTCAATCCGGTCATCGGCCGGCACACCGATCTCCCCGTCGACCACCGCGGCCTGGTCGTGGTGCGACCCGATCTGCGCATCGGCACCGAGGAGAACCCCATGCCCGACGCCTGGGCGGCCGGCGACGACGCGGCGGTACCTGACCTCGCGTCGCCTGTGCCGGGGGCGCTCGCCGTACCCAACGCTCAGCACGCTTATCGCCAGGGCAAGCTACTCGCGCGCAACATTTCCCTGGATCTGAAAGGCAAACGGCCGAAGAAGTACCTTCACCGCAGCCTGGGCGCCGTCGCGACCCTTGGCCTCGGCCGCGGCATCTTCCAGTACCGGCGCCTTGTCATCACCGGGTTTCCGGCTTGGCTGATGCACCGGGGTTACCACGTCCTGGCAGTGCCGAGCTGGGAGCGCAAGCTCCGGGTCCTCTCGGTCTGGCTCACCGCCGCTCTGTTCGGCCGCGACATCATCTCGCTCGCCGCTGTCCAACGGCCGCGCGACGCCTTCGTCACCGGCGGCGAACCCTCCATTCCCACCGAGGACAAGTCGCCCACGCCGTGACCGCCTGTCAGCGACGCTCGCGGCCAACTCCGCCAGATCGCCGACTCACGAGCCCTCGAAGGAAGTCACGCAGTGTGCCGCCAAGGATGGCAAGAATCGAGGCCGTGGAGAGCGCGAGGACTACCCACGCAATAGCTTCCCAGCCATCGAACCGGAGACCAGCGCTCCAGCGAACCCCGACGTTCCCGAGCACCGCGAGCGGGAAGGTGAAGACCCAGTGCTGCGAGCTGAAGGGGAGGCGCAGATAGTCGGGCAGGAAGAAGAGCTGTACCAGCAGAGTGAACAACGTGACACCGCCGATGGCCCCCTGCAGATGGTCGACCTCGCCCTCGGTGATCATGAACCATGCCAAGCTGGCAGTTCCGGGAGGCGACAGCAGGATCGACAGCACCGGCTTGAACGGCTGCGGCAGCGGCGTGCCGAAGAACAGCCGGCTGGTGATGACAGCGCCCAGAAGCAGCCAGAAGTACGTTCCGACACCGAACACCGCGATCGCCGCAGAGCGGCCGCCCACAGCGGCCAGGCCGATGCTGGCAATGAACGGGCCCGCCACCACCGGCAGGAAGTAGCCCGGATGCATCGCGTCCTGCTCCAGCGGTGCACTCAGCCAATGCGCCACCAGCGCGGCGGCGTTGATTGCCAGCGCGGCGACGGCGACGTACGTCAGCCACCGCGCAGCCTCGCCCAGACTGGGAGCGTAGTGCGCTATCAACAGGATCGCGATCACCGGGACGTACGCGGTCAGCGGACCGAACAGCGGATGACGCAGATCTACCTTGAAGCCGCCCGAGTCGCGGCGAATCGCGCCGACCACGTACATGCCTGTGAATATCGCCCAGATGACGGCGGAGGCCGCGTACGCCAGATCCGCAGGAGCGGAAGACACGTTCAGATGCCGGACGGCGGCTTCCCACACCCCGCCCAGCCCGGCAAGACCCAGCGGGATCGAGAACAACGCGATAGGCAGTCCGGAACCGGACAGCCTTGCCTCACCGCCAACCGTCGCAGCCATCGGCGGCGGATCTGCACTCGTGGACTTCATCGTGACCTCACTCTCGATCGGCAGTAGGGCCACCATTGCTGCCGGCATCCTCGCTGCGAACCAGTAAGGCACCCTGGCTCCGCCCCTGGCGCACAACCTGGCGAGCTCCCAGTGGCCGGGCCAGTACCTTTCCGGGGCGCGATCATCCGGAACGACACGGCACGCTGAAGCTCAGTCAGTTACAAGGAGGAGAGCATCATGGCGACCGCAACAGCAGAACTCACCGGCGAGTACACCATCGACACCGCCCACAGCCGGGTCGGGTTCGTTGCCAGGCACGCGATGGTGACGAAGGTGCGAGGGGCCTTCAACGAATGGGAGGGCTCGGCCCACATCGACGGGGAGAACCCCGCCAACTCCTCGGCGCGAGTCACGATCCAAGCCAAGAGCATCGACACCCGCAACAGCCAGCGCGACGACCACCTGCGCAGCAACGACTTCCTGGACATGAACGAGCACCCCGAGATCACCTTCACATCGACCGCCGTCGAGCAGATCGGCGACAGCACCTTCCGCATGCTCGGTGATCTGACGGTCCGCGGTGTCACCAGGCCGGTCAGCATCACCTTCGAGTACGTCGGCACAGCCGTAGACCCATACGGCAACCGACGAGTCGGCCTGGAAGGGACAGCGGTCATCAACCGCAAGGACTTCGGCGTGACCTGGAACGCAGCCCTCGAGGGCGGCGGCGTCCTCGTGTCCGAGAAGATCACGCTCGAGATCGAGGTCTCCGCCATCAGGAACGCGTGAGGCGATCATGCACGGGCTGGAGGACATCGCCGTCGCCGACGAGGCCTTGGTCACACCCGACCTGGTGCCCCGGGCGCTGACGGCCGGCGAACTCGTCTACGCCGACGGCGCTACACAGATCTTCGACGCCGACGGCGGAACGACATACGTCGATAACGGACGTCCCACCCGCGGCCGCTGGTACATCGACGAAGACGGCCGCTTCGGATCGTTCTGGCCACCCAGCTACCGCAGCGCCTACGACCTCCGATGGATGGTCGAGGACGGAGCCGTCGTAGGCCTGCGCTTCACCGCCCGCGACGGGACATCCTTTGACGGCCGCTACCTAACTCCGGCGCCGTAGTACCCCAGCAACCGAGGCGCGACGAACTCGTCCAGGGCCTCCGTCCTTGACCTCCTGATCCAGGACATTCGATCAGCCCGTCAGATGGCCGGCGATCGGTACGCCAACCCGTCATCGATTATCCGGCTCCACCCGAACCTGATCCTCGCCGGAGCCCGCTCACGACTTTCCCGCCGAGCCGAGCGGGGCGACCACGGGCACACATCTGGCACTTGAGGCGTGAAGGCCGCGAATCAACTCAGAATTGACCGATTCCGGTAGTGCACGGGGCGAGTGCTTTGCCGGGGTTTCGTGGCGCGCCGGGACTGCGCTGGTGGTGGGGTTGGACGTCCGGGACTGGTAACTTCCGGTTGTCATTGTCGCATCTAAGTTGACGGCCTTTGGGGTGTCTGTGTGAGTGTTCCGGGCTCTGCCCATCTGGTGCTGGCGCCTGGTGTGGTGCATCTGGACGAGCCGTCGGCGGTGTTCGAGGCGATGTTGTCGGGGTGGGCCAGGCAGCAGAAGTCGCGGTTGCTGGCCGATGCCACGATCGAGCCGAGGCTGTCGCTGGTGCGGCGGTTCGGCGAGTTCGCCGGGTCGCATCCGTGGGATTGGACGGCCGGTGATGTGGAGGATTTCACGGCCAGTCTGATGGCGGGTGATGATCGGTTGGCGCCGTCGACGATCCGCGGTTATCACCTGACGTTGCGGCTGTTTTGCGACTACCTGCTGGACGGCCGTTACGGCTGGGTCGGGCAGTGCGAGGAGCGGTTCGGGGCCATCCCGTCGCAGGTTTGCCACGACTACAACACCGCCGCGCACCTGGTCGACTACGAGGGCAGACCCGAACGCCGGCCGTTCACCTATGACGAGTTGCAGACGCTGTTCGACTTCCTCGACTCCCGGGTCGAGGTCGTCGCCGGGTCGGGCCGCAAGGGTGCGTTGGCGGCGATGAGGGACGCGCAGATGGTCAAGACCGCCTACGCGTTCGGGCTGCGGCGACGCGAGTTGTGCTTCCTCGACGTCGCCGACCTGCGCCCGAACCCGCGGATGCCGCAGTGGGGAACCTTCGGTGCGGTGCATGTCCGCTATGCCAAGTCCAGCCGCGGCAGCGCACCCCAGCGACGCACGGTGCTGGCGGTCCCGGAGTTCGACTGGGCGATCGACGGGCTGCGGCAATGGGTCGACCAGGCCCGCCCGCTACTGCGCCCCGGGCCACGCCAGGAGCTGTGGTTGACCGAACGCAACCAGCGGGTGTCGGCCAAGACGATCGACAAAAGGTTCGCGTTCCTGCGCGCCCAGGCAGGGCTTCCGGCCGACCTGACGTTGCACTGCCTGCGGCATTCCTACGTGACTCACCTGATCGAGTTCGGCTACCCCGAGCGGTTCGTCACCGAACAGGTCGGCCACTCCTACGCCTCGACCACGGCGATCTACACCTCGGTGTCCAACGACTTCAAAACCAAGACCCTGCAGGCCGCGCTCCAGCGGGTCTACGGAACAAACACCAGCAACGACGCGCACACCACTAGCCAGGACGACACCGAGGGCCGGGAGGAAGGATGACGATGAGCGAGGGCGTGAGGATGGTGATTCGGTGGAATCTGCGTCAGGTGATGGCCGAGAACGGCATGTTCGCCACGACCGACCTGCTGGAGCCGCTGCATCAGCGAGGTGTCGAACTCTCCCGGCAGATGGTGCATCGGGTCGTCACCAAGACCCCGCAACGGATCAACGTGGACCTGCTCGCGGCGCTGTGTGACATCTTGGACTGCACGCCCAACGATCTGCTTGAGGTGCGTCAGGAACAGATCCGTCAGGCACCCGCGGTCGGCCAGACCGGACCTGATGGAGGGCCTGGAATCGGTGACCTGCGGCCGATCCGTGCACGCGTCCGCCGGCCCGGCGACCGATAACGAGCCAGCAAACGAACAGCAGACGAGCAGCAGATGAGTGAGCCTTCGTGCTTCGACTGCGGCAGCCCTAGCATCCACACCCGGCTGCCACACGCCTGGATCTGCAAGGCCTGTCGCCGGCGGCGCCACTACCACCCCCAACCCTGCCCAGGCTGCGGCACGACCCGCCCACTCGCCTACCGATCCACCAAATCCACAGACCGTGCAGACGACCGCGGCGACGAAAGGATTGTCTGCGCGTCCTGCGCCGGCGCCGAGTCGGTCTTCGCCTGTCACGAGTGCGGTCAAGAAGACCATCCATATGGCGCCACCCGCTGCGCGCGCTGCTTCCTGCGCGAACGGCTCACCGAACTCCTGACCGACCCCGGCACCGGCCAGATCCACACCCGGCTGCGGCCGGTGTTCAACGAACTGGTCACCTCCGAACGGCCTCAGACCGGGATCTGGTGGCTGCGCAAGCAACCCGGCATCGGCCCCCGACTGCTCGGCCAAATGGCCCGCGGTGAGCTCGAGATCAGCCACGGCACCTTCCGCGCACTGCCCTGCGACCGCGCCCACAACTACCTGCGTGAGCTCCTCGCCTCGGTCGGCGTGCTGCCCGCCTACGAGCCACGGATCGAGCGGATCCCGCCCTGGCTCGACCAGAAACTCGGCCCGCTCCCCGCCGATCACGCCGACCTGGTCCGACGCTTCGCCCACTGGCACGTGCTGCGCCACCTCCGCAACATGGCCCGCCAAGGACAGCTCACCAAGACGATGACCGACAGCGCCCGCGACCGCATCTCCGCAGCGATCCGCTTCCTCGCCTATCTCCACGCGCACGGCGCCACCGCGGCCACCGTCACCCAAGAACAGCTCGAGCGCTACCAAATCAGCCACGCCATCAGCCTGGCCTCGGAATACACCTTCATCACCTGGCTGCGCCGCAGCGGCATCAACACTCGCCTGCGCATCCCCTACGTCCCCGCCGGACCACCCACAGTCAACATCTCCGACGAACAGCGCTGGCAGCACGTCGAACGCCTGCTCCACGACCAGACCCTGCGCAGCTACACCCGGCTCGGCGGCCTGTTCACCTTGCTGTTTGCCCAGCCCCTCTCGCGCATCGTTGCCATGCGCACCAGCCAGGTCACCATGCACACCGACGGCCGCGTCGACGTCACGTTCAGCACCATCCCAGTCCAGATGCCCACCGTCGTCGACCAGATCATCCGAGACCACCTGCACCACAGGGGCCAAAGCCTCTACGCCTCCCGCGGCACCCAATGGCTCTTCCCCGGCGGAAAACCAGGACACCACCTCCAGACCGAGAACATCCGCGCCCAACTCGTGGCCATCGGCATCAAACCCTACGAGTCACGCAAAGCCGCACTCTTCCAGCTCGCCGGCGAAATGCCCGCCCCAGTACTCGCAGAACTTCTCGGCATCCCCGACAGCACCGCCGCCGACTGGGCCAAGCTCGCCGCACGCGACTGGACCGGCTACATCGCCGACCGCGCACGCTGACCCGAACTCACCCCGCCCTGAATACGACCCCTCCGCCAACATCTGTCGCCGAAACGATTAGATGAGATCTGGCGACGGTGTGAGACGTGGCGGGTTTCTGACGTTCCTGCTGGTCAGCGGGGACTCGTTCGTCGCGGTTCGGGTGTGACGTTATCGGACTTCGTGCTGGTCGGGAACCGCGATCCTTTGCTGGGCTGAGGTCTTCACAGCGGCTCGTATCTGGTGCGATGATCCCGCATCCGTTGCGGGCGCGTGGAGAGTGGTTCTGTGGTTGATCGCGGGCGGCATCCCGGCCGCAACTGGCCTGATTTTGGTCGATGGGGTATGGCTGTTTCGCCCTGAGCGCAGGTGTTCGAGGCGATGCTGGAGGGCTTCGCGAACCAGCAGCTCGCGAGGAAACTGGCCTACTCGACCGTGCAGGCTCGTGAGCATCATCTGCGCGCTCTCGCCGGTTGTGCGGACGCCTTCCGTGGCTCTGGTCGGCGCATCTGGCCGATCAGTGGTTCAGTGACCAACGCGCGGTGCGGCATGTCGCACGCTCGACCGTGCGCAGCTACTAGGTCGCGAATCGCGGCTTCTGCAGCTACCTGACCGACCCCGCCTACGGCTGGGTGCGCGAGTCCGAACAGTGGTTCGGCTCTCACCGGATCCAGGTGATTCACGAGGTCAACGCGGCCGCGCGCCAGGCCGAGCCGGCACGTCGCGCGTTCACCCGGGACGAGATGCAAGCCCTGTTCGACCACGCCGACGACGAGGTCGCACGCAAACGAGCGCTCGGCCGCAAGGGCTGGCTGCCAGCGCGCGACGATCCTCAAGATCGCCCACGGCTCCGGACCCACCGCACCGAAACGGCGATGCTGGACGCCGCCGATTCCGGCCGCAACCCCGACGGCCCGGAGTTCGGCGAGTACGGCGTCTGCTAGGTCCGGCAGACCTGACACCAAGCAGCAACGCCAAACGTTGAGCACCGACGATTGGCGACAGTCGAATAGGACTCACCGCCGGTCCGGCCCGGTTGCGTGGGACCGATCCAGCCTTGCAGGCCTGCTTCGTTGAGCGGCCATGGAACGTCCAAGGTATCGCACGCGGCGCGCATTGACCGACGTGCAGCCATGCTGAGCATCCATCGGTTGACCGCTGGGGACAGCTACAACTACCTGTTGCGCCATATCGCCTCGGGCGATGTCGACCGCCGTATGGCTACGTCGTTGACGGCGTACTACACCGCGTCCGGATACCCGGCCGGGCGATGGATGGGCAGCGGTCTGAGTGGGCTCGGCGCTGGCCAGCTCGTCCCGGGTAGCGAGGTCACCGAGGAGCAGATGGCGGCGCTCTTCGGCCGCGCTCAGGACCCAATGACCGGTCATCCGCTCGGTCGCCCCTACCCCACTTTCAAGAGCCCGTCAGAACTGATTGAGGACCAGATCCGCGCGCTCGACCCGGGCCTGCGCCAGTCCGAACGGGAGGCCGAGATCGAGCAGATCCGCAGGCGCGAGATGCGTCGGAAGACGCAACAAGCGGTCGCCGGATTCGACCTCACCTTCTCCCCCGTCAAGTCGATTTCAGCCCTCTGGGCGACCACCGATGTAGGCACTCAAGAGCAGATCGTCGCCGCACACCACGAGGCAATCCACGACGTCCTGGAGCTGCTCGAGCAACACGCAGCCTTCACCAGAACCGGCGATCAAGGCGTCGTCCAGCTCGACGTACGCGGCCTGATCGCCGCGGCGTTCGACCACTGGGACACCCGCAGCGGCGACCCCCAACTCCACACCCACGTCGTGGTCGCCAACCGCGTTCAGGGCCTCGACGGCGAGTGGCGCACGCTCGACAGCCGGACTCTGCACCGCGCGATCGTCGCCATGTCGGAGATCCACAACGTCCTCCTCGCCGACAACCTGAGCCGCCGTCTCGGCACGAACTGGGAGCTGCGCGAACGCGGTACCCGACGAAATCCGGCGTTCGAGATCGACGTGATCCCCGACGAACTGATCCACGAGTTCTCGGCGAGAACCGAACAGATCGAGGCCAACCTGACCGCACTTCTCGACGAGCGCGGCGACCAGATCCATCCACCGAGCCGCCGCGAAATGTACGTCCTCCGGCAGCAAGCCACCCTCATGAACCGCCCACCCAAGCACCTGTCCAGGCCGCTCGCAGCCATGATGTCCGAGTGGCGGAGCCGCGCCGACCGGGTCATCGGGTCAGAGGCGTTGGCCGCCATCCAGCGTTCCCTCGATCACTCCGGCGACCGATCCCTGGCCGCCGCCGACCTCAGTCCTGAGACCATCGAGGCCTACGGCGTAGCGACCGTACTCACCATCCAGACCAAGCGCGCGACCTGGAACCGCTGGAACCTCCTGGCCGAAGCCGCGCGCCAGACCCGGATGCTGCGCATCGTCTCGTCCAGTGAGCGGTTCGCCGTACTCGAATCCATCGCCCAATGCGCCGAACGGCACTCGATCAGCCTCAAAGCACCCGACCTCGTCTCAGCGCCCGTGACGCGAGCAGACGGCGAGAGCGTCTTCACGATCCACAACGGCCAGATCTACACCTCACCAGTCATCCTCGGCGCCGAGTCCCTCCTCCTCGAGCTCGCCCGAGACCCGGCAGGTCCGACCATCCCGGCACAGCACAGCGCCGGACTCAGCCCCGACAAGGTTCACGCACTTCACCGGATCGCGACCAGCGGCCAGAAGCTCGAGGCACTGGTCGGGCCCGCCGGAACTGGCAAGACCAGCCTGCTGTCCGCGCTAACCTCCAGCTGGGAGATCGCGTACGGCGAGGGCTCCGTCATCGCGCTAGCACCGTCCTCGGCCGCCGCGACCATCCTGTCCGACGCCATCGGCATGCCGACCGAGAACATCGCGAAATGGATCTACGAATCCGCCGGCCTCGGCGCCGAACAGCGCCGCGGCATGATCAAGCAGACCGAGTACGCCGCCAACCTCGCCCACAGTGACCGACGCAAACGCCGTCATCAACGTCTCACAACCCAGCTGGCAGCGCTGCACGCAGACCACGACCGATGGAACTTCCGTGCCAACCAGCTCGTCATCGTCGACGAGGCGTCCATGGCTAGTGCCTCTCCAAGAAACGTTGGGGTTGTAACCGTGTCGGGTTGACCGGTCCGCTGGTTGGTCTGAAGGCTGGCTGCCGGAGGTGGTCATGGCTCGACAGCCTGAGGTGTTCGTGCGCCAGCTCGAACCGGAGGAAGCGCAGCGTCTGGTGAAGATCACGCGAACCACGAAGGATCGGGTCCGGTTGCGTCGGGCCGGGGTCGTTCTGGCGTCGGCGCAGGGCAGGAGTGCGGCAGATGCGGCGGAGATGTTCGCGATGAAGCCGCAGTATGCGCGGGAGGTGATCCACGCGTTCAACGAGCAGGGGTTCGCGGCGCTGGACCCAAAATGGAGCGGGGGCCGGCCGGCGAGGTTCGGTCCCCCGGTTCGTGAAACGGTCTGCCGGATCGCCAAGACCCCACCGCAGCAACTGGCGCGCCCGTTCACCACGTGGAGCCTGTCGAAGCTGGTCGAGTACCTGGCTGAGCACAAGAGCATCCGGATCAGCACCGAGTCGGTTCGCCAGATCCTTCGCGCGGCAGGCGTCAGGTGGCAGGCGACCAAGACCTGGAAGGCCAGCAAGGACCCGGACTTCACCCAAAAGATGGCCCGCGTCCTGGACCTGTACGACCATCCGCCAGCCGACGGCCGGGTGATCTGTGTTGACGAGTTCGGTCCGCTGAACCTGCAGCCGCGCCCGGGCAGGGGCTGGTTTCCCATCGGACGCCCGGCTCGATTGCGGGCCACCTTCAACCGCACCGGCGGAATCCGGCACATGTTCGCCGCGCTGGATCTGGCCACCGGGCAGATGTTCTACCGGTTCCGCGACCGCAAACGCTTCACCGAGTTCCTCGGCTTCCTCAAGCAACTCCGCGCCCGGTTCCCGGCCGGCAGGCTGTACGTCGTGTGCGACAACTTCTCACCGCACAAGAAGACCGAGGTCGCCACCTGGTGCGCAGACAACCAGATCGAGTTGGTGTTCACGCCGAGCAACGCGTCCTGGCTGAACTGGATCGAGTGCGAGTTCACCGCCCTGCGGTACTTCACCCTCGACGGCAGCGACTACCCCAGCCACACCGCACAGGAGAACGCGATCGCCGGCTACATCCGCTGGAAGAACAAGCGAGCGCAAGCCAAGACACGCTTCGCCATCGACTCCAAGATCCGCCGACCGGATTACCTACCCAACGTTGCTTGATGAGGCACTAGCACCATGGAGCTCGCCACGCTCGCCCGCGCCGCCAACACGGCCGGCGCCAAACTGCTGCTCGTCGGCGACGACGCACAGCTCTCCGCGGCCGACACCGGCGGCGCCTTCCGCCTCATCGCCCGAGACACCGAGGCTGCCGAACTCACCGACGTGTGGCGCTTCAGCAACCCCTGGGAACGCGACGCAAGCCTAGCCCTCCGCGCCGGCGACCTTACCGCCATCGACGCCTACGACGACCACGACCGGCTCACCGCAGGCTCGTCAGAGGCGATGGAAGACGCCGCCTACAAGGCCTGGCTCACCGATACCAACAATGGCCGAACCAGTCTCCTGATCGCCGCGGACAACGCCACCGTCGCGCGGCTTAACGCCCGGGCTCGGCTCGACCGCATCACCACCGGCGAAGTCGAACCCGACGGCATCGAACTCCACAACGGCAACCACGTCGGCCTCGGCGACCACATCGTCACCCGGCTCAACAACCGCCGCCTCCACCACGGCACCGGCAGCCACCAGTTCGTGAAGAACGGCGACCACTGGACCGTCATCCACCGCTGGCCCGATGGCTCCCTCACCGTCCAAAACCCGACCGGCGACACCGTCACCCTCCCCGCCGCCTACGTGCAGGAATCCGTCGAACTCGCCTACGCCACCACCGCCCACCGAGCCCAAGGCACCACGGTCGACACCGCCCACCTCCTCGTGACCGACCACCTCACCCGAGCGCTGATGTACGTCGGCATGACCCGCGGCCGCACCTCGAACCAGGCTTACGTGGCGACCTACCAGAGCACGTCAGACCTCCATGAACCCCATCCCGAGCAGACCATGCAGGACGTCCTCGAAGCCGTCCTCAACGACCCCGGCGTCGAACAATCCGCCCACGAGGTCATGCGCCAAGAACTCGACAACGCCGCCCGCCTCGACCGGCTCATCCCCATCCACGAACACCTCTGCCAACTCGACGCCAAGCACCGCTACCAACCCGCCATCGCCGCCTCCGGCCTCGACCCAGCCGACCAAGCCGCACTCCAAGCCTCACCCGCCTACGGCCCACTCATCGCCGAACTCCGCCGCGCAGAAAGCACCGGTCTCAACATCACCGACCTTCTCCACCGTGCCGTCAATCAGTCGTCACTGACGAATGCCAACGACCTCGCCGCCGTCATCCACAGCAGAGTGGAGCGCCTGACCGCCCGATATTTGCGCCGCGCAGGCCGGAACCCAGGGCTTGTCGTTGGTCTCGTCACCCCAGCCACCCACATCAGCGACCCCTGTCTCATCGCACCGCTCCGCGAGCTCGAGTCGCAGATCCGGCAGCGCGCCGACTGGCTAACCGCGCAGGCCACCGCCGAGAGTCCTGCCTGGTGCTGCGCGCTACTCCGTCAACTCGCCCCAGAGACGATCGGCTCACGCGTGTTACTACGGGACATCGCCGCGTACCGGGAGCGGTACAGCGTCCGCTCAGAATCGATCTTGGGTCCGCTTCCCGCCCCTCTGCAATCCGCCCGCCGTACGCAGTACCTGAAACTCTCGGGCCGTCTATCAGCAGGTTCTACGGACATCGAACCGGTTCTAGTAGGAGATTCCGAAGCGGCCAGTGTCGATCTGGATGACTATCCGCCCAGGTGATCAGCTTCAGAGCAGCTCCGGTCGGTTCCGCGTCCAAACCGCTGCTTCGAATGTCGAAGGCACGCTCTGACCAGAGGCAGCACGACGCGGATCGGGAGGATCGTCGTACGGTCAGCGGCCCCAGCAAACCTTCGGCCAGCCAGTTGCACTCGCAATACTCCGTCGGGCCACAACCGGGCGTAAGCGCGGACCGGACGATGTCTGCCACGGGACGACGCTGGCGCTGAACTCCTTCAGCGTCTTCGCTTGCGCCGTCGACAATCCGCCACCACACATCGGGATACCGGCCCACAACCCACCAGCCTGAAGACCGGCATTCGACACCGCGATCGCATCCATCGGCGAATCAACGATCACCGGAACCGCACCACGATGCAGCAGATCCTTCTGCTCCTCAACACCGACCAGCACGTTGGACGGCCGATGAATCGGCGTCACCGGACTCGCCGACCGCACATCACCATCAGGCCCGATACCCACGAACCCGACCGAGGCCAGTCTGCGATCCCGTGCCACCAGCATCAACTTGTCCCGATGCCGATCAACCGCCTGCCCGTGCTCGTTCCAGACCATCAGGCCGGCCCGCGCCATCGTCCCATACCCGAACCCCTGGCCCCGCAGATGCTCAACCAGGTTCGACCAAGCCGGCGGCGCGTACCCCACCTTCCACGGCGACGCCGCCGACAACACCGACTCCGCCCCATGTGCCTTCAAATACTTCAACGGCCACCCACCCGTTGCCCGAAGCAACTCCCGCCGAAAGTATTGAACCGCAGCAGCATTTGCCTCCAGCATCCGCCGCCGCTCATCCACCGACAACCCAAGATCCTGAGCACCCACAACAACCTCCGAAGCAGCATCCACAAACTGACTGCCACGAAGCCCACCGCGCTCACATCACCGACAGAACCTGGAACCGAACATCAAGGACCCGGCCGGAGGCGGTCACAGCAAAGTGATCCCGCCGTCTGTAGTTGAGTCCCCGATAGTGGTGTAGCGCGGTCGCCGAACTCGTCGTGGACGAGGACGCGGTCATCGCGTGATCCTTCGAGTCAACCTTCCACAGAATCCTCGAGGACCATCACGATGACCGCACCACACATTGTCGACCCTGTCGGTCTGCTTGGCGAGGCGCTCGCCGAAGCCAGCCCTGATCTGATGCGTTCGCTGTTGCAGTCGATCATCAACGCGCTGCTGTCCGCCGACGCCGACGCGGTGGTCGGCGCGGAGTGGGGACGCCCCTCGCCGGGCCGTACGACGCAGCGCAACGGCTACCGGCACCGCGACCTGGACACCCGTGTCGGAACGGTCGATGTCGCGATTCCGAAGCTCAGGAAGGGCACCTACTTCCCGGAGTGGCTGCTAGAGCGCCGCAAACGCGCCGAGTCGGCCCTGATCACCGTCGTGGCCGACTGCTACCTCGCCGGGGTTTCCACGCGGCGGATGGACAAGCTGGTCAAGACACTCGGCATCGACTCACTGTCCAAGTCCCAGGTCTCCCGGATGGCCGCCGACCTCGACGCGGTCGTCGAGGACTTCCGGCACCGGCCGCTCGACGCCGCCGGCCCGTTCACCTTCGTGGCCGCGGACGCACTCACGATGAAGGTCCGCGAGGGCGGCCGGGTCGTCAACGCCGTCGTGTTGCTCGCGACCGGCGTCAACGGCGACGGGCACCGCGAGGTCCTCGGCCTGCGCGTGGCCACCAGTGAGACCGGGCCGGCCTGGAACGAGTTCTTCGCCGATCTGGTCGCCCGCGGCCTGGCCGGCGTGCGGCTGGTCACCTCGGATGCCCACGCCGGTCTCCGGGAGGCGATCGCGGCGAACCTGCCCGGCGCGTCCTGGCAGCGATGCAGAACGCACTACGCCGCGAACCTGATGAGCATCTGCCCCAAGAGCATGTGGCCGGCGGTCAAGGCGATGCTGCACTCGGTCTACGACCAGCCCGACGCGCACGCGGTGCAGGCCCAGTTCGACCGGCTGCTCGACTACGTCGGCGAGAAGCTGCCCGCCGTCGCCGACCATCTCGCCGCGGCCCGCGAGGACGTCCTCGCGTTCACGACGTTTCCCAAGGACGTGTGGACCCAGATCTGGTCCAACAATCCCGCCGAACGCTTGAACAAGGAGATCCGGCGCCGCACCGACGCGGTCGGGATCTTCCCCAACCGCGACGCCATCGTCCGCCTCGTCGGCGCCGTCCTGGCCGAACAGACCGACGAATGGGCCGAAGGACGCCGCTACCTCGGCCTCGACGTCCTCGCCCGCTCACGCCTCACCAGCCACACCAACACCCAACCCGAGATCGAGACCGACGACCTACCAGCACTCACCGCCTAACCCCACCCCAGGATCACGCAGCACTACACCACTTCCAGGGACTTGACCCGTCTGTGTCTGGCTCCTCCAACTGTGTCCGCGCCGACGATGACCGACGTCGCACGGTCGGCCTCTCACGCTCATCGAACGGACCGGGTGTGTCCGCCCACAACCCGGCCGAACGAGCCAGCTGGTTACCCGCCGCATCTATCGCTTCATCGATCAATTCAATGAGCTTCCTGATACTCCAAGCCCTAGCCGCGCCAGAGACCCGCGGCTCTCTGGCATCTACGATTCCCTCACGATCCATGGGGCCGAAGATCGTTTGTCCGACCCGCCCGCAGAACCAGGATGCTGCGATCCAGGACCAGGCCGTGCGGGGCGCCTGATTCAGCGATCGGAATGTGGCTGGTTCCCTCGCGCTGCCGGGCGGTCGTTGATCCCGGCCTATGGATGCCGAACCCGTCTCCTGCAGTAGCCGGACACGATCCGGGAGTCAGCAGGCACCGGAGGACTTTGCTCGGCTATTCGATCGGCATGCGGTAGCGATCCACCGTTACGGCGCCCATCGACTTGGCAGCGACGAGGCTGACGACCTAGCCCCGGTAAGCTCCAGCCCCACATAGTCGATCTATGATATCGCCCTGTGATATCATGCCGTTCTCAGGATAGGCGGTTCGGGAGAAGGTGTGATGGGGCTCGAAAGCTGGTGGAGCAAAGCTCTCGGCGACATTGTATTGCCGGCGAATCCCGACTACGCGGAAGCCAGCTCCACCTACATCTGGACAGGCTCCCCCGCGGTCGTCGTACGACCAAGGGACACGCTCGGCATCGCGGCTGCATTGCGCCATGCCGTGGCCAACGATCTGGTTGTCTCCGTCCGAAGCGGCGGCCACGGAGAGCCTGGGTTCGGAACCAACAACGGCGGCCTAGTCATCGACTTGTCCTTGATCAACAGGGTGCAAGTTCTGGATGCTCACCATCGGGTCGTACGTCTGGGCGCGGGGGCGACATGGACCGACGTCGCGCGAGCTCTGCACCCACATGGATTGTCGATCAGCTCCGGCGACACCGGGACCGTTGGCGTAGGCGGCCTCATACTCGGCGGCGGCATCGGATGGATGATTCGCAAGTACGGACTGACAATCGACACCCTCCTCGCCGCGACGATCGTGACGGCCGACGGCACCGTACTGAGAGTCAGCGCGACCGAGTATCCGGATTTGTTCTGGGCGATTCGGGGCGGCGGCGGCAACTTCGGAGTCGTCGTGGACTTCGACTTGGTTGCCCACCCGTTCAGCTCGGTAGTTGGCGGCACCATCCTGTATCGGATGGATGACGTGCCGGCGTTGATGCGCCGGTGGTGGGACGGCGTGCAAGGAGCTGTCGACGAACTGAGTACGGCATTCTGCGTGATGCCTGCGCTTGGTGGCGATCCGCCAATGGTCATGGTGGCCTGCTGCTATGCAGGTGATGACACCGAGGCAGCCCTGGCTGCGATCGACCCTCTGCTGAGGCCCCGCACCGTGATCGGTCACGACATCGCGCTGCGCCCCTACTTCGAACTGCTGCACGATGCCGTCCCACCTCCACCCGGGATCCGCATCGTCAGCAAGAATGTGCTCGTGCCGGAGATGACAGAGAGACTCTTCACCGTCCTGGGCGACATCTTCGGCAGCGGACAGGGCAGCGGGCCTTTCGTGCTTCGTCACATTGGCGGAGAGATGTCAAAGCTGCCGGCCGCAGCGACCGCATTCGCACATCGCGACGCCGAGGTCATGGTACTCGCGAAGACCTCGTTGCCGATCGAGTCGACAGATGAACAGGTGTCGCGGGCGCTTCGGCACTGGGAAGGAATTCAGCCGTTCGGGATCGGCAGTTATGTGAACTTCCACGGCACCGCCACGGCTGATGACATCGCGAACAGCTATCCGGCGGCCACCTACCGACGCTTGGCGGAAGTCAAGGCTGTCTACGACCCGTCGAACCTGTTCGACCAGAACCACAACATCAAACCAGCCTGAAGCAATTCGCCGTACGGTCAGGCCGTGGTGGGGGCCGGGACGTCGAAGGTCTTCGCGAGGTCGGTGAGGATGGACCAGGCGCCCTGCAGACCGACCGCGGTCATCCAGGTGACGTCGGACACCTCGTGGACCTTGGGGGCGAGCGGCTTCCACAGCGGGTTCGCCTTGAACTGGGCCGCGGTCTTGGCGCTCAGGCCCTTCTCGTCGGCGTACACCGTGACGAAGATCGCGTCCGCGTCGGCGTCCTTGATCCGCTCCGGGCTGATCTCCAGCGCGAAGTCCTCGACGTCCTGCGACTTCGGCCGGGCCAGGCCGGCGTCCTTCAGCACGATGCCGGAGAAGCTCTTCTTCTGGTACAGCCGGGTCGGGCCGTCGATGAACCGGGTGATCGAGATGGTCGGGTTCCCGGCCTTGGCGTTGATCGCGTCGCCGACGGTCTTCGCCGCCTTCTCGTACGCCGCGATCTCCTGCTCGGCCAGCTCCTCCTGGCCGACCGCCTTCGCCTCCATCCGGATGTTCTCCTTCCAGGTGGCGCCGGTGGTCTCCGACATGATCGTCGGGGCGATCTTCGACAGCTGCTCGTACTGCTTCTCGTGCCGGACCTTGGCGGAGATGATCAGGTCCGGGTTCAGCGCGGCGATCTTCTCCAGGTTCGGCTCGGCCAGCGTGCCGACCGGCTGCGCCTCGGAGCCGTACTTCGTCCGGTCGTCGCCCAGGTAGTCCGGCAGGCTGCCCTTGATGGCCCGGTACTCGGTGTAGCCGACCACCGGGGTGTCGAGGATCAGCGTGGCGTCGACGTAACTCGCGTCGAGCGCGACGACCCGCTTCGGCTTGGCCGGGATCTCGGTCGTACCCATCGCGTGCTGGATGGTCCGCCCGAAGCCAGCAGCGGCCGCCGGATCGTCCTCGGCGGAGCCGCCGCAGCTGGTCAGGGCCAGCGCGGACACGGCGAGCAGGGCGGTGAGACGGGTCAGACGCGCGGATGCTCGGCAGGAATGAAGTCAAGACTGGGCGTTTAACCCTGATCACAATATCGTGCTACGATAGCATTCTGCGATATCAACCTTGATGACAGGATCACGACTCGACCAATGGGCTCGACGAATCCGACGGTCGGCAACTGGGTCGATGCCGATCAACTGCACCACTTCATCCACCAAGCGCTCGAGCAGTACGGCCTGTCCGTCGCTGACGCCAACCTGCTGGCCGACCACTTCGTCTGGGCCGAACTGCAGGGCATGCCATGCCTTGGTATCAGCAATCTCCCGTGGTACCTCGCCGCGCTACGCGCCGGTGCCGCGGCGACGGCGTCCGGGGAACCGAAAGTTGCCCTCAGACGCGGCGGGTTCCTGGTCGTCGACGCCGAGGACGCCTTGGGACCCTTGGTCGGTCACCGGGTCATGGCCGAAGTCATTGAGACCGCACGGTCGACCGGTGTGAGCGCGGCCCTGATCCGCAATATCACAGGCCCTGTCGCGCAAGGGTACGTCGCGTCGCTAGCTGTGGACGAGCAGATGGTCGGGCTTGCGATGAACAGCGGTCAACCTAGGGAATTGTCGCCTGGAGCCAGCTACGAGGCAGGCGCAATCAACACCCTCGCCATCGCGAGTCCAGCCGGACAGAATCCGCCGTTGATGCTGAACATGGCCAGATCGGGCATCGGCCTCGCGCAGGTCGCCGGCCAGGCTCCATTCGATCCAGTAGCTGCATTCGACGAGATGCTACGCCCGGTCCACGAAAGCTCGTTCGGGCTGGCCATGCTGTGGAAGGTGTTGACCGCCGTCCTGTCCACCAGCGAAACGTCAGCCATCGATCGAAGCTCTCCGACGGATGCCAGCCAACAGCGCAGCGGAAGCATGCTGCTCCTGGCACTCGATCCGACGGTCTCAGTTCCCTACGAGTCGTTCGTATCGAGCGTAGACAAGCTCATCGACCGGATCTACGCCAGCAGTCCGGCCTGTGGCGGCAGTGAGCAGCAAAGATCTCCCGGCATGCAGAACGTGGAGCAGCGCCCTACCAACGGAATCTCGCTGCCAGGCGCTGTGCGGACGATGCTGCGCGCCACGGCCGCCGAGCTCGGCATCTCCCTCGCGGTGTGAAGCGACCAACCAGGAGTTGTTACTACTGTGACAATCAGCCAGGGCGACGATGCACGAGACCCAACCGTCGAGAACAATCCGCCTCCAGCTGCATCTGTGGACCATTCGACGAGCGTTCGCCGCGGGTCGCTGCTCAAAATGTTTGTGGTAGCCAAGCGGCTCTGCTCAAGGATCGCGTGCAGCTGCGCCGATCCCATCGCGTTGTGCCGGTACCTGCCATCGCCGTTTGCACTACCACCAGACGACATCGCTGCCACCTGGTCAGCACGACCAGTCGGCACCGAGACGTCCATGCCAGACGCCGGATCCGGCCGACGAGACTCGGCATGATCACAGTGAAACGCTTGGAGAAAGCAATGTTGCACCATGCAACTGTCCTCGTTGGTGTCCCGCTCCTAATCGCAACGTTTCCGTCCGTCAGCGCGGTTGCAGCTGCCGCCGACGAACTGTCGCCGCTCATGCTGGTGCTGGACTCGTCCGGTTCGATGACCGCGCGAGACGCCGGTGGTAGCGGTACCCGGCTCGATGCAGCCAAGCGGGCCGTGTCCAGCATGGTTGACACCCTCCCGGCGACGGCCAGCGTCGGTCTGACGATCTACGGTGCCGGCACCGGGTCCAGCAGGGCGGAGAAGTCCGCCGGCTGCCGCGACATACAGGTTGTCCGCGCTGTTTCGGTAGTGGACAAGCCCGCCCTCAAGAATGCGGTGACCACGGCCAAAGCACGTGGCTACACGCCGATCGGCAATGCTCTGCGAGTCGCAGCCAGCCAACTGCCCAAGGAGGGCCAGCGCTCGATCGTCCTCGTCTCCGATGGCGAGGACACCTGTGCACCGCCGGAGCCGTGCGAGGTCGCGAAAGAGCTCTCCAAGCAAGGTGTCGACTTGCACGTGCACACGATCGGCTTCCGGGTCGATCCCGCTGCCCGTGCCCAGCTCACCTGCATCGCACAGCAGACCGGAGGCACCTACCATGATGCTGCCGACGCCGATTCCCTGATCGGCGTCCTCGGGCGCGTCACCGAGCGCGCGCTGCGGAAGTACGAACCGGTAGGCAAGCCCATCATCGGCACCGCAGACCCGGGTACGGCGCCGGAAGTGGAGCCAGGCCAGTACCGCGACACACTCAACGCCGTCGAGGAGCGGTACTACGTCGCCGATCTGCAGGCCGGCGACACTGCCTACTTCGCAGCTACCGCGATCCTTCCCCGTGGCAATCCACGCGGCCTCGAGGTCCTGGACATCAAGGTCACCGGCCCAGGCGGAGCGGAGTGCCGGTCCGCACGCGAGATCGAGACCAGGGCCAGGGATGGCAGCGCCCTGACTACCCTCGTGACGTGGGACGGCCTGGCGCCAGGGGGTGCCGCGATCACCGGCTGCACGGATCCCGGGAGATACGCGTTCCGGATCACCCGATTGCACAACCCCGGCAACAATGGCACTGACCGTGTACCAGTCGAGCTACTTCTCCAGGTCGAGGCACCGGTGACCGGCGACAAGGGAGCGGATGCTCAGACCGCGATCGTCGACTTTTCCCGCCCGCCGACTGGTCCAGCCCGTGCGGTGCGCGCAGGAAGCTCGTTCAACGCTGCAACCGCGCTTGCCGGTCCTGGGCGGTACACGGAGACCATCTACAACGGTGAGCTGCTGTTCTACCGGGTGAAGCTGGACTGGGGTCAGGGACTCGCGTACCGCGTGACCTATGGGGGGACCCCAAACGGCCTGACGGCCAACGTCCGCACGAACCTGTACAACCCGTTCCGAGCAACCGTCAACAGCTACACGACAGCCTATACCGGCACCACCGCGGCATTGCCACCCGGCAAGGCGATCGGCACCCCGCGGGTCATGTACCAGAACCGCACGTCGAACGACCAGAACATCCAAAGGGCCGGCGCCAGCGGTTGGTACTACATCGTGATCAAGCTCGGCGTCGGCGTCAGCATCGGCGTCGGCAACAGCGGTGCGCCACGTGGCGTACCAGTCACCCTGGACCTCGCGATCGCCGGGAGCCGCGTTGCCGGGCCTGAGGGCACCACCACCCCGAGTCCTTCCGAGAGCCCGACGCCGGAACCGACCGACTCCCCCGCGGCGACCGCGTCGGAGTCACCTGCCCCCGCCCCTGAAGCTGGAATTCCGGCGGCGTCCGACTCGACATCACCTTGGCTCTGGGTCACCGGCGGCGCAGCTGTGCTCCTAGCAGCCGCCATTGTGACGGGCGCCGTGATCGTCCGCCGCCGGCCACCAGGGCTCTAGAACACGAAGTGGCAAAGGAGACCAGACCGAATCCTCGCACGCTCAGACGCACGGAGCGGTTCCCAGCTGTGACGCCCTCCACTTTCCGGGCCGTCACGACTCGGTACGACGCGGAGGCGATTGAAGGACTCAGCGCCGACCATCGCGAGGTAATCGTCGAACTCTTCTACCACCGACGGACGGTGGCCGAAGGAGCCGCGGTACTTGGCGTTCCGCCCAGCACGGAGAAGTATCGAAGCTACTCCGCGTTGCAAGCCCTTCACACCGCACTGCAAGAGCGAAGACTGACGAGCTCGTGAAGTGTCCACCACCGGCCCCGTCCGCACAGATCAGCTTTGACATAGGCCCAGAGCCTGATCTAGGCAGAGAGAGCTGCGTCAGAGTGCAACCACGGCTGCTGTGAAACCCCCGGGCGAGAAGCTGGAGTGGCCGTCACCCACGATGTCCTCAGCAAGGAGTAGGTCACCGGGCAAGAATGTCCGAGTCTCGCCGGAAGCGGTGATCTGCACCGACCCGGTGAGGCACAGAACCCAGTTGCGGCGAGACTCGGGCCCCTGATCCTTCCGGCAACCGGCCTCTGCCGTGGCAATCCGCATCGCCGACACTGGGAACTCTTCCGTATGCGTCAGCAGGGGGCGACTAGGCGAGGAATCTACGTTGACGTCCGTAAAACGGGCGGAGCCGTCATCGTCGGTGAAGAGGCGTGTGTATCGCATCGTCATGTGCTCCTGATCCGCGACCGTCGTCGTTGAGGTGCGCCTTCTCGGTGGCGCACGTATCCCACCGAGAAGGCGACTACAGTTCACGATATCGCAGTCCGGTATCACGCGCCACCGCCCAGATGCTCCTGTGCGTGGACGCAGCGATCGCAGGTTGCTCCGCCCAATTGTTGACTGAATAGCTGCTGTCCCACAGGCCTTCGCTCCACCCCGCACCCCCAGCGGTAGACCTCCGGAATGATATCGATTATTGCTATCGTCATCAGACTTCAATAACCAACTCATACCGCCGGGAGGCTGAACACGTGTCCGGACCTTGGGGCCAGCCAGAGCAGGGCAACTACTGGCAGCCGAGCACCTCTCCACCATCTCCACCTACTCGCCGGCGCGGCCGGGCCGGACTCATGATCGCCTTTATCGCTGTCGGCATCCTGGCAGTGCTCGCCGCCGGAGTTGGTGTTTTCGTGATCGCGAAGCGTCTCGGTGGCGATGCAGTGGCCAAGGACCCGAAGGTTCTTCCGCCGGTGGCCGCACCACCCACCGAGCCAATACCCGCGCGCCGCAGCCTCCACTCGGCATTGCCCGCCTCCTGCTCACTCCTGACCCCCGCAACCATCCAGGCGATCTATCCTGGCGCCGCCGGCGATGAGGTCGCTACCTCGGACCGCAACCTGGAGGGCCTGAGGCAGTTCAGTCGCGATTGCCGCTGGCAATTCGTCACGGGAGACTACATCCGGTTCCCAATGGTCCAGGCCAGCGGAATGTCCGGCGACAAGGACGCGGAGCAGACCATCACCTTCGCCTACCGGAACAAGGTTGCCCGACTAGGGCCGAACGTCGTCATGCCCAGGGTCGACGGCAAGCGCCAGGTACCGCATCTAGGGAGTGAGGCAACTCTGATCTACGGCTCCGGCGGCGAAGCGTGCCGGATGGCTCGCGTCCTCGTCCGTAGCCGGAATGTCCAGTTCGAGACCGCGTATGGCGGTTGCGACCGCAAGCCAGGGCAACTCCTGCCCACTACTCCGATCGCCGAGGAGACCGCGATCAACGGTGCGCTGATGATGGCGCGTGACGTCCTGCGGCAGATCAACAGCGCCTGAGCGCCGGAGAGTCCGGCCATGTGAAGCGGGGCTACTAGCAAGTCGACACCCCAGCACTATCGCCATACGATATTGATATGTCTCCCCTACTCCCCTCGACCGTGCAACTAACCGCCAGGGCGGCCGCGAAGTTCAAGGAGCTGGACACCACAAGCGCCCAGCCGATCGTTCATCTCTACGTAGCCGGCCGAACGTGCTGTGGCGTGCAGTACGGGATGTCATTCGCCGAGCAGGTCAAGGAGGGCTACTCGGTCAGCGAGGTCGACGACGTCCGCCTGGTCGTGGACCCGGTCAGCCTGCCGTACTGCGAGGGGGTGACCGTCGACTTCATGGAGACCCAGGACGGCTCCGGCTTCAAGGTCGAAGGCCCCGGCGCGGCCGGCATCCGATGCACCTGCGGCGGGCACTGACTGCGCCAACCTCCGGCACCCACTCCGCCGGCGTTGAACTCGTGGAGTTCCACGAGTAGTCTATATCGAATATCGATATCGCTGTGTGAGATGTCGCCGCAGGGAGTGAACATGACCGTCATCGCCGCCCACGCAGGGCTCGACGATGTCTACGCTACTGTCGTCGCCCGAAACGCGGGTGACGACGAGTTCCATCAAGCGGTACATGAGGTGCTCGGCTGCCTGCAGCCCGTGCTCGACCGGCACCCAGAGTACGTGGACGCCAAGATCGTCGAACGGCTGTGCGAACCGGAACGGCAGATCGTCTTCAGGGTGCCATGGACCGACGACCGCGGCCGGATTCAGGTAAATCGCGGGATGCGGGTCGAGTTCAGCTCTGCGCTTGGGCCGTACAAGGGAGGGCTGCGCTTCCACCCGTCGGTCGATCTCGGCATCCTCAAGTTCCTCGGCTTCGAGCAGATCTTAAAGAACGCGCTCACCGGACTGCAGATCGGCGCCGGCAAGGGCGGCTCCGACTTCGACCCTAAGGGCCGATCTGATGCCGAGGTAATGCGGTTCTGTCAGTCATTCATGACCGAGCTTTACCGGCACCTCGGTCCAAACACCGATGTGCCCGCCGGCGACATCGGTGTCGGGCGGCGTGAGATCGGCTATCTGTTCGGGCAGTACAAGCGCATCACGAACCGCTACGAGGCGGGCGTACTGACTGGCAAGGCGCCGGACCGGGGAGGCTCCGTGCTCCGCACCGAGGCAACGGGCTACGGCTGCGCCTACTTCGTTCAGGAGATGCTCGCGACGAGGGGAGACTCATTCGATGGACGCACCGTCGTGCTGTCAGGTTCGGGAAACGTGGCCATCTACGCGATCGAGAAGGTGCATCAGCTCGGGGGCCGAGTGGTTGCCTGCTCGGATTCCACCGGCTACGTCGTGCACGAGAAGGGTATCGACGTCGACCTTCTGAGGCAGATCAAGGAGATTCAGCGAGGTCGGCTCCTCGACTATGCCGAGCGGATCGGGGCAGACGCGACGTACGTCGCCGATGGCCGGGTGTGGGACGTTCCGTGTCACATTGCACTTCCCTGTGCAACACAGAACGAACTGGACGAGCACGATGCCATCAGCCTGGTAGACAACGGTTGTGTCGCCGTCGGCGAGGGTGCGAACATGCCCAGCACTCCTGGCGCGATTGGCGTGTTCCGCGCCGCCGGCGTCGCTTTCGCGCCGGGCAAAGCAGCGAACGCCGGCGGCGTAGCCGTGTCGGCCCTGGAGATGCAACAGAATGCGGTCCGCGACTCCTGGTCGATCGAGCGGGTCGACGACAAACTGCGCGCAATCATGTCGGATATCCATGCGCGCTGCTACGAGACCTCCGAGGACTACGGTGAGCCCGGCAACTACGTACTCGGCGCCAACGCCGCCGGCTTTGTCACGGTTGCAGACGCGATGCTCGCACTCGGCCTGGTCTGAGCCCACCCCGGGCAGAGGTCCTGCCCCTCTTCGAACGGCTCCTACGATCGCTCCGCCGACTGGTCCTGTCGATACCAGCGCAACGCCACCGCAGACAGCGTGGACAGCGCGCAACAACACGGCCCGAGCAGCCAGAACCCGAATGCGTCCAATATCAGGCCACCTATGGTGGACCCAAGCAGTACCGACGCCGCTGTCATCGACGCCCAGATGGACATTACCGTGGCTCGCGCCGACGGCAGCTCCTCGGTGAGCAAGGCGGTGTGGGTCACGTTGCGAGCCCCCACCGTGCCGGCCAGCACGCTGTTGAGCAGGGCGGCGGCGACAAGTCCGACCGGCGCGCTCGTCAATGCAAACGAAACCGCAGAAGCGACGGCAAGCGCGACTCCGAGCACCCGACGGTGTCCCACACGATCTCCCAACCACCCAGCGAACTGGCTGCCGATCAGGGCGCCTAGGCCACTGGTCACCGACGCCAGCGATGCGGCGCTCTGCGACAGCCCGAATGTCACTTGGAAGAACACCACGACGTACGCCGCCCAGATCATCCACTGAAGCGCTGCCACGAAGCCGACCGACAGGAGCACTAGCAGGGGCCGACGGCCGACAACCATCCGGTACAGCTTCCAGTTGCTGACAGCGCCCGCAGTCGGCCTTGACCGGGGCAGTACAGCAGCGGTCACGATGAACGCGAGCATCGCCAGCACGCCAACCATACCGACTGAAACTCGCCACGTTGTCAGATCGGCCAAGATGCCGGACAGCGGTACTCCGACGAATGACATCACCGCCCCGGCACCCATCACGACGGCGACGGCCCGCCCACGATGCGCGTAGTCGAAGTGATCGGCGATCGTCGCCTGCACGCTGGACGCAGCGAGCGCAAACCCCAACCCGGTCAGGAGCCGGGCAGACATCATCAAGCCGAGATCCGGCGCGAGCGCGGTGGCCAGGTGGCCGAACCCGAGAACGAGCAATCCACTGACCAGGAACCGCTTGCGGCCATAGCGATCCGACCATGGCCCCGGAAAGACTCCCAGCACCGCCCCGGGCAGACCGTACGCCGCGGTCGCCAGACCCGCACGGCCGACAGACACGTCGTACTCGTCCGCCATCTGCACCAGCAAGGGGGCCATCGCCAACGTCGAGTACGCGATTGTGAGGCTGACGAGCGCGAGCACGGCCAGTACCAGCCGCCGGCGCGAGGATTCGCTCACCCGATCGGTCGACATACCACCCCCCTTGCTCCCAAGACACGACTCGCACAGCAGTTGGTCCGCCTGCCGTGCCGCCATGCGCAGGTTGGCAGGACATCACTACCGGGGTAAGATATCGCATATCGATATACAGGTTTGAGTTAACCGACAATGCGGGTGGGGCGGGTGCCCGCCGAGGAGGATTCGGTGTCCGAGCAGCTCAGTGCGCAGACAGGCCATTCACCAGACGAGCCGAGGGTCTCGGATCTGACGTTCCAGGAGTTCTACGGGGCGATGCTGGATCGGGAGCGCCTGCAGGTGTCTCGCGACGAGGCGCTGTGGTCCGAAGACGGAGCGCCCCCGGATCGGCAGGTCGACGTCCTCCTGAACTTCGGCTGCAACGTCCGGCAGTCCCCGCATCTGCAGCGTGATGCCGTCGCCGTCTTCCAGGCGCTCGGCGTCGACTTCGCCGCGGTCGCCGGACAGAAGTACTGCTGCGGCAAGATCTACAACGCCTTCGGATTCGGGGACTCAGCCGAGCAAGTTCTCGGCAAGTCCGTGCAACGACTGTCGGCGTACCAGCCCAAGCGCACACTGCAGTGGTGCTCGGCCTGCGAAATGCAGTTCAGCGACGCACTGGAGCCCGGCAGCGACATCAACTTCACCAGCGAGAGCCTCTCGGCTTATCTGGTCGAACGACTCGACGAACTCGGTGACAACGTGCCGTGGGAATCCGAGATGAAGATAAAGGTGCTGGTCCATGGTCACCTGGGCGAGCACCCGGTCCGCGACGCCCATCCTGGCATCGTGATGGAGTTGCTGAGGCGGATCCCTGGAGTCGAGGTCCTCGGCTACGCCAAGTCCCCCGCACTCGATCTGTGCGACAACGCCGGGCCGAAGATCGCAACGATCGGCACCGACGAGTACCACGCCGCACAGGTCGAACTGGAAGACTTTCTCACAGAGTCCGGCGCGGACGTACTGGTCACGATGTACCACGGCTGCACCCGCGAACTCGGCAAGTTCGCCAGTGACAGGCTTACGATCAGGAATTACATCTCCGTACTCGCGACAGCCCTCGGCGTCGCGAACCCCGACCGCTTCTCCGAGTACTGGCGACTGGGCGACCCGCAGAAAGTCATGGAAGCCTCCCGGCCGAACTGGACCTCCTGGGGCATCACCGAAGAAGACGCCCTGCGCCTGGCACACAAGTACTTCGTCCCCAGCTACGCCACCGGCATCCCCGACTGCCCGTGCAATGGAGCCTGTACGCGCACGGGCGCAACCTGGCTGATGCCACACACCAAGGAGTAGCCGCGAACCACAGGCTGCCCCGACCCACCTTCAGACGAGACCACAGCGACGACGAACCAGTACCTACTCGGCGCCGGCGAGAGCCGCTGAGACAACCTGAGTGTTGATTATGAACCAGGAACCAGCATGTAGATATCGTGTGCCAATATCTAGTTCTGGTATCGTGGCTGCCATGATTGACGGAACTCCACGAAGGAGCGTCTCGAACACGCTCCCTCCGACCTTCGGAAACAAGTAGATGTCGACGATCGCCGAACGGCTAGCTAGACATGTCGTCGAACTCCAGTACGAAGACATCCCAGGCATGGTGGTCGAGAAAGCCAAGAGCCACCTCGCCCATCACCTGGGCGCAGTGCTCATCGGACGACAACGCCAAAACGGACAGAACACGCTTCGTGTCGCCGAGTTGATAGGCGGGCCCGATGGTGCATGCTCGGTGATCACGACAGCACGACGGGCCAGCGTCCTCGATAGTGTGCTCCTGAATGCCCTGTTGCCGCCAAACGGCTTCGAGGACTTCGTGCTCCCGCAAGGCATACACCCTGGTGTGGTCACACATCCGGTCGGCTGGGCGTTCGCCGAGCACGAGCACAGGTCGGGCCGTGATCTTCTGACCGCAGTCATCGCCGGCTACGACGTCTTGGGCAGGCTGTGCGATCCGGCGCTGTCCTGGGGGCGCGTCGAGCCCTCGCATTTCGTTCTCGAGGCGTTCGGCGCTGCCGCAACCGCGTCAAAGCTGCTGGAGCTGTCCGTCGAGGAGACGTTGTACGCTTTCGGGCACACTGGACTACAGACCGGTCGGCGTGTTGGCGAAATCGGACCCCATGCGGTGCTCATGCATCCATGGATCGCTCGCCATGGTGCAACCGCCGCAGTTCTCGCCAAAGCCGGCGTCACCGCACCGACGGATGTCCTTCAAGGCGAGCAGGGTGTGCTCAACATCGTTTTCGCGAGCGCGGACACCAGCTGGATCGAGGCGGAACTCGAGACGCTCGGCGAGCATTTCACAATCACTGACACCCATCCCAAGCTGCCAGGCTCACCGAATGCAGTTAACAGTGCCCCGCTCGGAATCACCAGGCGACTGATGCAGGAGCACGCCCTTGACTACGCGCGAATTGAGCAGGTTGCTGTTTTCATCCCTCAGGAGCGCCAACTGGTGGAGGAGCAGAGAAGTGCGATGCTCACGGCTCCATCATCCTGGTCAAGCAGGGACGTCTCATTGCACTACCTGGTCGCGTCAGTGATTGCCGATGACTGGGTGGGCGCGGGCGGTCTCGATGGGCAGTCGCGCACAGTCCTCCGCGCGGCGCTCGACAAAGTGCACCTCCGGTACGAGGCGGGGCGGCCGATCCAATACGCGCGAGTGGAAATAACCACTGCCGATGCGGAGATCTACAGCGGCGAGAATGCTGATCTCGAGTCGTCTGCACCGCAGCTCGACTGGGAAGAGTGGCTGACCGACAGCGGCCTGAATGTTCTCTCTGACCGAAGTCTCAATCGGCTTCTGAAGTTGATGCGCCACCTCGAGGACGTGTCCACGGTCACCGACGTCTTGGCCTGCCTTGTCTGTCCGCCATCGCCGCCACGAGAATGACACCTCGCCAGTTCGCCTCAGCGCGGAGATCTGCCCAAATCGCAATGCGATATCGTCTAGCCGCCGCCTGACACTTTCGAGCAGGAACAGACGCACCGGCTGCACACAAGGGTCTGGCAGCGAGGCCGGAACCACTGTAAGATATCGCATATCGATATAGCTGAGACCGGATCTGGCCGAGGCATAGTGGGCGCGCTGAGGAGGTATTGGTGACCGAGCAACTGATAGCCAACAACTTGCGAGCCGAACGGATCCGGGCAGGCTTCGAGTCCGTGCATGAACTGGCGGAGCGGGCGGGTATCGATCCAACCTGGTGCTCCTACATCGAAGAGGGCCGGGTGCTCGCCACGGGTGAGGAGCTCGACCGACTCGTGACCGCACTCGGGGGGATCCCACCGAGCCGGATCTATGAGCAGACCTGGAGGCAGCTCACCTTGCTGAAGCGGCCGGGCTACGGGATGGACACGATGTCCAGACTGTGGCGGGCCTGGCGCGACGAGAGTCATCTCCTGATGTCGCGCGATGAGATCAACTTCTACGACCGGCCGCCTGGGCTTGACCACGAGGCCGAGGTCTACGTGAACCTCAGCTGCGGTACGCAGCGTAGCCCGCACCTGCTGCAGGATACGGTCAGTGTATTGGAGGCCCTCGGCGTCAGCTTCATCGCGGCCGCTGGGCCGAGCGCTGGTTGCTGCGGAAAACCGCTGTTCCGCAATGGCCCGGAGGGCTCCTATGAGCGGCATCGCACGAACCGGATCGAACGCAGCCAGGCATGGGGTGCGACGACGCACGTGAACTGGTGCGGCGCCTGCCAGCAGACATCGGCCGCTGCGGCGGCTAGGCAAGAGTTGCTCGAAGGAGGCCCCCCACCGGTACGTGAGATTCAGCTGATCCCGTTCCTCAGAGAGCGGGTGGGTGAGCTCGGCGACAAGGTGCGGTGGAAAAGGGAAGTACGCCGCCGCGTCATCGCCGAGGGCCATCCCGCCATGAGTGAAGTCCATTCGAGCGCACAACGCGACATCGCTGGCCTGCTATCGATGGTGCCCGGTGTTGAGGTCGCCGGCCTGTACGACGGCCATTCCGACCTCAGCCCATGTGTCACCTTCGGCCTGGAGGGGTCGCGTCCGCCAGAGTGGACCCGGCGCCCGGAGACGCCAGCCGAGCGAGAGGACCATCGCCGGCAGTTGGCCGCGGAGATCCACAGCCGAGGCGCCGACACGGTGAGCTGTATGCACCAGACCTGCCACCAGAAGTGGTCCCGCTACGCCAGCGACGAGTTGGCCGTCGTGCACCCGATCTCGGTGCTGGCTGAGGCGCTGGACTGCGGCCACCCCGACCGGTACCAGGAAGCAGTCCGACACGGCAACCCTCAACGTCTGTTGGAGGAATCGCGGCCGCGCTGGGAGTCATGGGGGGTGACCGCAGAACGTGCCGCCGAACTGGCCGAAGCTCTCTGCGTCATGGCCGCGGACGACTACGCTCCGATCACAGAGATCGACGACGACCCTGACAGCTTCGCGATGCAACGAAGAGTCCGGGCCGGCCTGTCCTGCGGAGGCGGCTGCGGCGGATGCACGACGCACTCCGACCCGGCAATGGTTCAAGCCTGGTGAACGGCCGAACACCAGAAGACCGGCCTCGGAGGTAGGCGCAACCTGCCAGACGCCGCGACCCAAGACTTGGCACCAGACAGCGGTTGAACCGACGACGATCAGAGGATCAAGCGCGGGCGGTTGTCTCGTACGCCGAACGGCGTACGAGACAACCGGTCATGCCAGCGGTGCGGCGAACCTCAGCTCGATGACCATGCTGTCGGCGTCGAATCGGACCCCGTGCGGCTGCCCCGGACGAAGCTCGTACCACTCGGTCGGCCCGACGTGGCGGTCGCCGTCTTCGGTGCTGAGCGTCAACCCGCCCGACACAACCCAGTTGACGTCATCGGTGTCGTGAGCATGCATCGAATGCTCGTATCCAGCGCGCGCGGTGACGAACAGCATCTCGCAGCCCGGCGCAGACAGCCGGCGGGTCGTGTGGAGGTCGTCGCTGATCGCCGGCAGCGCTCTGATCGCCTCTGGCAGGGACGAGTCGTGATTCATCCTGCTCCCATCTATGTGTCAGCTCGCGATCACCACGGTGATCACCTGTACTTTCAATATTGTATTACGATATCGTTGGGTGAGTACAGAATCGGAAGGAGCTGATCCTCGGATGATGATTCGCGTTGTTCAGGCCGATCGCAAAGGCGGCATCGAGGTTCTCTCACTACGTGAGTTACCGGCCCCGACCATCGGCGCCGGTGATCTCCTGGTGCGCACGATCGCGAGCACCATCAATCCCGTCGACCGCAACATCCGCCTCCGGGACCTCAACTTCCCGCTGACGTTCGGTTGGGACATCGCCGGAGTGGTGGTCGAGAGCAATGTTTTGGACTTCAGCCCAGGTGACCGCGTGATCGCGATGACGAACCCGATGCCGAAGGGCGTCGGGGCCTGGGCGGACCTGGTGGCGCTGGACGCAGGCACTGTCGCACACGCGCCGTCCACCGCGTCGCTGGCCGAGGCCGCAACCATCCCACTCGCCGGCCTGACCGCCCTGCAGGCATGGAACATGCTGACCTTGTCCGCCGGTGACCGGGTGCTGGTAACCGGCGCCGCGGGTGCGATCGGCGGCTTTGCCGTCCAGCTGGCGGTACACGCCGGAGTCCACGTCGACGGCCTTGTGTCGAGGCCCGGCCACGTCAACGCCGCGAGGAGCCTCGGTGCGGGCTTCGTCACCAAGGATCCGAAGGCGCTCCCCCTCAACACGTACGATGCGATCCTCGACTCGATCCGGCTCCCAGCCATGAGCATCGTCGACGTACGCGAATTGGTCAAGGAGAACGGTCAGTACGTCGTGACCGGCAAGGACGAGTCGAACATCCCAGGCGGCCATGCGATCCAGGTGACGGCGGACCGTGACGGGCTCCAACAGCTCGTCAAGATGGTCGACGCAGGCGCACTCCAGTTGCGGATCGCGGCCCACTACCCCCTGAGCCAAATCCACGACGCCCACCAGCATTTCGAGGCCGGCGGAGTTCTAGGCAAGATCGTTATCGACTTCTGAGCACCAAGCGTCACGGACCGGCAGGAGGACCCCAAAGCGTCGTTGCCGGTTTACCGTCGGTCGGCTGTCAGCCTCGGCGTCGGAAGCGCGTCGGGCTGTACGGCTCGAGATCGACTCCGGTTGCCTTTCCCTCAACCAGCGCCTGGACGAGCTTCCCGGTGATTCCGCCCAGTCCAAGCCCTTTGTGGCCATGCCCGAAGGCCAGGTAGGCATTGTCGTACTGGGGTGCGATGCCTATCACCGGCAGAGAGTCCGGCGTCGAGGGCCTGCTATGCATCCAACTCGTCGCACCCCTGACACTCAACTCGGGGAAGAGCGTCTTCGCACCCCGGATAAGCCGTTGCGTGAGTTTGTAATCCGGCGGTGCGTCGACCCTGGCCAGCTCATCCACGCCGAGCACTTGAAGCCCGGTCGGAGTCTGCCGAAATGCCAAGTGGAAGTCCACCGCGACCATCGGGAGTCTGAGCGTGACCGCAGGATCGGGCAAGTGGATGCCATATCCGCGTTCGGCGCACAGCGGAACCTTGACCCCCAATTGGCGCGCCAGCGGCCCCGACCACACACCGGCCGCGAGCACCACGTGATCGGTTTGAATGTGCCCCCCTGAGGTGGCTACTCCCCGCACCCGTCGGCCGTCGCACTCGAACCCGTCAGCCCGTGCCCGCAGCAGCTCACCACCGACTCTGACGAACTGCTCAGCCAAGGTTTCGGTGAAAGCCTGCGGGTCCGGTGTGAAGCGTGCGGTCGGGCGGTACAGCGCCCGCTCGAACCGGTCGGCGAGTGCACCGTCGAGTGCTCCGATGGCCGCATTGTCGAGGATCTCGAACTGGTCGCCGCGACGCCGACGGAGGTCGATGCCGTAGCGGTCCGCGGCGAACGTCCGCTCGGTGCGGTAGGTGTAGAGTGCTCCGCCTTCACGCAGCTGAGGCTCTGCCTCGCCGCCCTTCACCAAGGGTAGGTACCCTTCCATCCCCCGATCGGTCAGCGCTTTCAAGGCGACCGAGATCTGCTCGACCCGGGATGCCCGACTGGCCAGGACGAAACGCGTCAGCCAAGGCGTCAGACGCGGAACGTCGCGGTACCGGACAACCAGCGGAGACTGCGCGTCCACGAGCATCTGGGGTATCGAGCGCAGCACGCCCGGCGTACCGATCGGCACGCTCTCACCAACATTGAACACGCCACCGTTGTGGCCCGACGCCGCCGCACCCGGTCTGTCGCGCTCGACCAGCGCAACCATACGCCCGGTGCGCTGCAACCAGAGCGCGCAGCAGACACCAACGATCCCACCGCCGACCACGACGACGTCAACCTTCTTTGTCACGGAAGTCTCCTACCTGTCGTGGCGCAGCTGCGGTCCGCCGGCTACCCGATCAAGAAAGTCCGGCGAGCACATCGGCGAGCTCTGCAGGCCGGGACAGGAACGGGCTGTGGGAACTCACCAGCTCCACCGGCTCGAGGCCGAGCCGTTCACGCGCCATGAATCGCTGATACTCCGGTCGCAGCGACCGATCGTCGGTGCACATTATGTATGTCGTCGACACATCCGGCAGACTCGACAATGGCGAGACCTCGGCGTGCGGAGCGACCGACTGACGACGCAAGCGGGCCAGCGCATAGCGACGACGCTCCTCGCTGCAGTCGTGATAGTAGAGACGAATCGACTCATCGTCCGTCCGTGACATCGTGCCGTCACCGTTGTCGATCTTGTCCGATCCCGACGCCGCCCGGGGTGGCTCGGTACGTGCCTGGTCGTTGAACGACTGTCCCGGCTGCGGAACCGGAGCCGTGAGGAAGACCAGGTGCCGAGCACTTCGTCGCGCCGCGACAATCGGCGCGGTCAGACCGCCGAGTGAGTGCCCGACGACCACGAAATCATCGTCTGCGCCTTCGAATGCGGTCAGGGCGATCTCCGCATAGCGTGACACCCCTGCCGACGGATCGTCCGCCGGCAGGTCGACCGCTAGAGCGCGATGTCCACGCGCCTCGAGCTCGGGCACCAGGAAGTCCCAGCACCAACTGCCGTGGTGAGCACCGTGGATCAGTCCGTAGGTCGTCATCGCCAGCACCCCACATTTCAGCCTGGCACATCACCCACACTCAATGCGGAGACTGCGGGCTGCGCGTCATATACGATATCAGATCTTGTTATCGTAATCCGATTTTGCAATCCAGGTCACATTTAAGAGGCCACTATCGTGGCAGCGGATGTCGTGACCTGGTCAGTACATCCGGGTCCGATAGGATTCGTCGATCTCGCGCTGTATGGCGTCAACATCGCCCCCCCACCTCTGGTCATACAGGATCTGCGCCAGCGAAGGGAATTCCGACCGGTCGATCTTGTGCGCGTCGCTCCACAGACTTGACCGCTTGATCGCCTTCCCGCAGTGAAAAGTCACCCGGGCGACCTCTATCACGATGCCAAGCTTGGGGCGCTTCCCGTTGATGGCACTGCCGACGAGAAGGTCTGGATCGGTCACGATCCGGCCGCGACCGCGGATGCGCAGGGTTTCATCCATTCCGGGGACGAATGCCATCAGCGCTATGCCGGGGTTTCGCAGCAAATTGCCTAGCGTGTCGGCGCGCCGATTGCCCGGCCTCTCCGGGATGAAGAGGGTGCGGTCGTCCAGCACGCGGACGAATCCTGGCGGGTCCCCCCGACTGCTGACCTCAGCCTCACCATCGGGTCCGGCTGTCCCCAGACACAGGAATGGGGACTTGGCCAGGAAGAGCCGGTCATACTTGTCGAGCCTGTTGCGGTTGTTCGCCGCGCTGGCCTTGCTCGGTTCGCCTATCAGCGCGCGAATGGCACTCATGTCCGCGACGACGTCCACTAGGCATCTCCCAACATGCCGGACCTGTTGATCACAAGGAGACTCGGCGCTCGGCCGGCATATTTCGCGCGCCTGCCCCACCAAGCTACCTGTCCGCACGCCAGACTGTCTAGCCTCGATATCGCCTCTTGATTATGCGCCCTCGGGCGTCCGGCATGCGCTAAAACAAGGTACCTTGCTGAACATCGTAGTCCGATATCTTTGATGGCAGGTGTGATCGGTGAGCAAGAAGACCTCAGCGCAAAGGGCTCTTGAACCGCCGTTGTTCGTCACAACCAAACTGACAGAGGTGCCAGTGAGGCTCAGGGATGCGACACGACCTGTGCGGTACAGCGCGCCAGCTTGGCGGCGACCCCTCGAACAGCAAAGACAGCACTGACCGTGCACGTGCGGGCCGGTAAGAACTCCAGTGCTTGCAGCGTGAACCCGAGCTGTCGGTTTGCTCAGAGACAACTTCGTCGCCACCCATACTTCTGGGGCCGACGGTAAGAGAAGCCTGGTGACCTGCGAGCATCTCAGGTCACCAGGCGGCAGCGGGCCCGGGTGTGCAGCTCAACTGCTAGGTGACACCATCACGAGCCGCACGGCACCTCAGGGCCCGGCCAGGTAGACGGTCTTGGATTCGGTGAAGAAGTCCTGCGCAGCCTTGCCCTGCTCACGTTGACCGTAGCCACTATCCTTCATACCGCCGAAGGGGACGTGGTACTCAACGCCCGACGTGGATCTGTTCACGCGGACGATGCCGGCCTGTGACTGCTCGACGAACTGCAGGGCACGTGAGAGGTCGGCGGTGAAGATGCCTGCCGACAGACCGAATGGCGTGTTATTGGCTTCAGCAACGGCATCGGCAAACGAATCCACGGGCAGTACCGCCGCCACCGGGCCGAAGATCTCCTCACGGACGACGGCGTGCGAGCGCTCGACGTCGACGAGCACGGTGGGCGCAACGAAATAGCCGTCGGCCAGCGCGCCGTCCGCACGGGAGCCCCCCGCAACTGCCCGAGCTCCTTCGACCCGGGCGCGCTCGAGGTAGCCGAGCACGGTGTCGAGCTGTCCCGCGGTCGCCACCGGTCCCATCGTCGTGTTCGCGTCCAGTGGGTCGCCCAGCACCCAACTCGCTGCCTCAGCCTCCAGGCGCTCGACCAGCTCGTCGAACACCGGTCGTTCCACCAGGACCCGGCTCGTCGCCGTACACTTCTGCCCGGTCGCCCCGAACGCGGCGACCGAGATCTCCCGCGCCGCTCGCTCGAGGTCGGCGTCCGCGAGCACGATGGCGGGGTTCTTTCCACCGAGCTCGAGCTGGACCTTCTTTCCTGCCGCCACGGCACGCTGCTGGATCGTCCGCCCCACTGGCGTCGACCCGGTGAACGTCACCGCGGCCACCCTAGGATCAGTCACGAGGATGTCGCCGATCTGCGAGCCCCGACCGAGTACGATGTTCAGCACACCATCCGGCAGGCCGGCGTCGACCAGCGCCGAGGCGATGTGCAGAGTCGTTCGTGGCACATTCTCGGCCGGCTTCCAGACAACGGTGTTGCCAAACGCCAGTGCCGCGGCGATCTTCCAGGACGGCAACTGGATCGGGAAGTTCCACGGCGTGATGACGCTGACGACGCCGAGTGGCTCGCGCCGGGTATACAGCAGGAGATCGGGGAAATGGGACGGGTACGTCTCGCCTTGGGCATCCAGCGTCTGGGCGGCGAAGTAGCGGAACAGCTTCGCGGCACTCTGCGTCTCACGCGCGCTTTCCGCGAGCGTCTTGCCCTCCTCCCGAGTGAGGTCGCGCGCGATGGTCTCGACGCTCTCGTCGAGCTTCTGCGCGGCCAGCCGCAGAACTTCACCACGAGCGGGCGCACTGGTTGCCCGCCAGGCCGCGGCGGCACGGTGCGCTGCGTCGATTGCCGCTTCCGCGACTGCGGCGTCCGCCAGAGCTACGGTATTCACGACCTCCGACGGCCGCGCGGGATTCACGAGCATCGTCCGCGCCGGGCCAGGGCGGTCGTCCCCGGCCACCAAGGACGAGAGCTCTATTGGCGTCGCGCCGTCGGTCGCCATCTCAGCCTGGTTCATCAGATACCTCTCGACAGGATGGTCGCCTCGTCAACGTCGTCTGCGGATATCCCTGCGCATCGTCGACTGGCGTTCTTGACTGGTCATGGTGCAGCCATGCTGAGGCCGGTTCCTCACCGCGCGACCATCAGATCCCGGACCGGGGTGATCCAGCCCGTCGGCGCCGAGGTCTCCCCGCGCGCGATCGCGAAGTACGAGTCCCGGATTCGCGTGGTGATCGGCCCGGCCTCGCCGTCGCCGACAACGTACCCGTCGATCTCGATCACCGGTTCCACCTCGTACGCCGTACCGCAGAAGAAGACCTCGTCGGCGATGAACAGCTCGGACGGGTCGATCTCTCGCTCTGCCAGCGGGATGCCAAGTTGGTCGGCAAGGTCGATCACGGTAGCGCGAGTGATGCCCTCGAGAATTCCGTCTGTGACCCGCGGGGTGATCAGGCTGCCGTCGCGGACCAGGAACAGGTTCATGGTCGGCCCCTCGGACACCTTGCCGCGATCGTTCAGCATGATGGCAGTGTCGAACCCCTTGCGCTGTGCATCGGTGATCGCGACGCGGCTGTTGAGGTAGTTCGCGCTCGCCTTCACACGCGGCGGTGTGGCGACGTCACTCATCCGCCGCCACGGGCTGAGCGAAGCACGCGTCGCCCCGTCCGACATGGCAAGCCCCTCGCGGACGATGATGAACGCACCCGTCTCCGTCTCGCGTTCGCGGCCGGGCGTGAGCTCCTCGTAGTAGACCACGACCCTGATGTGCGCATCCGACGCCACACCGTCGGCCTCGAGCAGGGCCGCTATCCCCTGCGCGAGCTCGGCGGGCTTGTAGGCGAGCGGCATCTGCAGGAATCGCAGCGAAGTCTGGTACAGCCGCCGCATGTGGTCATCGAGCCTGAACAAGACCAACTCGTCGTCCCTGGAGCGGTAGACCCGGATCCCCTCGAAGACGGCACCGCCACGCAGTACCGCCTCGGTCGAGATGTGAATGGTGCTGTCCGCCCACGGAACGAGGCGGCCGTTCATCCAGCTGTTCTTAGGAGACACCGCAATATCGTATCACATTATCGCATCTCGGTATCAAGAAGCCGAGCTAAGGTCTGCGCGTTCCGCTGCTACCGGGCAGCCAGCACCTCGTCGACCAGGTCGGCCAACTTCTTCCGCGACTCATCGAGCGCCTGCCTACCCAGCGGCGTGATGTGGTAATACTTCCGGATCTTGCCCTCCACGATCCGCTCTTCACGGGCGACAAGCCTCGCCGCCTCCAGGTTGTGGAGCAGTGGATACAAGGTTCCGGGCGAGAGGCGGTAACCGTGCCCCTCCAGTTCGGCCGCTATCCCCGCCCCGTAGATCGCGTCGACACTTGCGTGATGGAGGACATGAATCTTGACGAAGCCCAGGAGAAGATCCCGGAACAACTTGGAGTGCTCCTCCACGGTGCTGTGGCCTGCTACCGAATCTGACTTCGGCATAGATTCTCCATGGGTAGAGATTTCGACATCGATGTCCGATACTACCGTGAAAGCGCCTGACATACGCGTCGAGACGCGGCTTTCCATGGCTGAGCAGGCACTCGCCACCGTGGAGCGCGCCTCTGACCTGCTCCGCCAAGAACCTCCACCTCAATGGCCGGCACCCGAAGACTCCGCCCCGCCATGGTCAAGTGAATCCCGAGATCAGGTGAGGATGCGAAATAGCCGCCGCCCTCATGATTGACAAGCAGCCCGCGCGGTGGATGTTCCACGCGCCGGGTGACATCGAAAGGCGATCCTTTGAAGATCTTGCTGATTGGCGACGCCGGCCGTCTCGGAGCCGGTCTCGCGCGCGAACTCACCGGCCGTGGGCACGAGGTCCTTGGTGCAAGTCGTTCACACGCCGAACGATCGGTTGATCTCAGTGACCCCGCGTCTATCGACGCGCTGTACAGCCGACTCGGACAGATCGACGCGGTCGCCTGTGCTGCCGGCCACGTGGTCTACAAGCCCAGCACCGCAATCACCCACGATGAATACCTGTCGAGCTTCGTCGGCAAAGCACTCGGCCAGATCGAGCTCCTACGACGTGGACTGGCCACGATCACGCCTCACGGCTCGTTCACCTTCATCACCGGCACCCTTGTTCGGACAGCGATCCGGACCGGCTCCGCCGGCGCCATGGTGAACGGCGCCTTGGAGGCATTCGTCCGCGCGGCAGCGATGGAGATCGCCCGGTCCGGGTCAACGCCATCAGCCCGACGGTCTTCGTCGACGGGCTCGACAGACCCGGTGACAAGTTCGCCGGCTTCGAGCCCGTGCCGGTCAAGCGGGTCATACTGACGTACATCCGGTCCATCGAGCGCGCCGAGACCGGCAAGGTCTACGCACTCGACTGACCTGTCTAGCTGTGTCTCGACGACACTCACGGATTCGACGAAGCCGCGGGCTCCAGGACGGTCTTGAAGCAGTTGCCTTCACAGGCGCACTGTTGGACTGCGTCGGCGTATTCCGGAACGAAGTATCTCGTGACCATCTCGCGAGCCTTCGGCTCGGTGATTCCCCATGACTCCCAGTGGGGTCGTGTCATCTGGAGAATCTTGTTCGCGTCACCGAGCCGCCACAGAATCTGAAAGCGGTCAGGGATGCTCAGGCCGAGAGCTTCGGCCAACACCGAGGTGTAGTGCATGACCGGCAGCGAGTCGCTACCGTACTTGGACCACTCGCGATGGCATTTGTGATGCGGTGTCAGGATGACGTCGGCGCCGACCGCCGCCGCCTGCGCCTGAAGTTCGGCCTGGACCTGCCGGTACTCCGAGCTGGTGATGTCGTTGTGCGGTGCGGCCTTGGTTCCATAGTGCTCGCCGCCAGTCAAGTTCCGCTTACCCTTGCTGGTGCCACAGGGCGAACCGACCGAGGGGTCCGCGACCATCCCGACGTACTCCACACCTGGGATAAGCTCCAACGTCTCGATGATCGCCTCGCGGGCGTCTTGTTTGGTGATGTGAACCTCGGCGCCCTCACAGTGCAGAAGCGCCCGACGACGCGGTGCTGGATGTCGCCAGGGAACCGCGTCACCGAGGTCACGCAACCTCTCGAGGAGATAACGCGTGATGTGGACGACCTCGAACGGCGCACGCCCAGTCTCGGCTTCGACCTCGGCAATATGGCCGCTGAACTGCATGAAGCATGATCCACATTGGTGCACGTTCACCCTGGGCTGCCATGCCGCCCAGCGACGAATCGTCGTCTGAGCGGTCCGTACACCCGCGTCCGGTCTGCCGTAATGCTTGAGTGGTGATCCACAGCAGTACGATTGGCCGGCGGTGGCAACGAAGTCGATACCAAGGGCGTTGAACACGCCGACCAGCGTCATCATGAGATGCGGTGTTGTCTGTACGCCGCACCCGAAGGACAGCACCACATCAGTGGTCCGATTCGGCTTGGCCGGCTGCTGTAGCCAAGTCACCTCGTCCTTGGACAGCTGCAGGCGCCCTGCCTCGACCAACTCCTTGTAGAACCGGGGGAAGTCGAAGTCGCCGTGGCCACGTTCCCTCATCAACAGTTGGGCGACGTTCTCGTACTGATCTCGGGTCGCGCCTGCAGGTGTGCCCGGAGGGGGTTTTGTCTGTGCTGACGTCGGCTCGTGGCCCGTCATCAGGACTCCTCTCTACTTGTAGTAGAAGGTCATGGGAAGGACGTTGGAAGGGCTCTTCAACGCAGAGTTGTTGACGATCTTCGATGGAACGTTGCCAAGATTGTTCTTGGCGCAGTACAAGCCGTTGATGGTCAGGCCGAACCCTGCGATTCCGATGGACCACACCTGTTCGGTGTGCAGCTTGAACAGCTGTTGCCCGAGCTCGGCGCGTGCGGCTTTGTCGACCTCGAGGCCACGCCGATACAACGCAATCGCGTCCTTGAGGGCTCGTACCGAATCCGGAGGTTCGCTACCCGACTTACCGTCGGAGGCGAACCACTTCGCGTACGGAATCCCGATCAGTCCCCCATAGGTGTCGGTGCTGATCGCCATCATTGTGTCCGGCAGGGTGAACGGGTCATCTGTAGTCACCGTGTGGACCGTCATCATCAGCTCATTGGTCAGCGTTCGCTCCACCAGCAGTACACCCTCGGCGGATCGGTTGGTGACATCGATGCCGATCTGCGCCCAGTGCTTGCGGATCATCTCGCCGATGGACGGGTAGTTCAACACCGACACCGCAGACTGAAAGTCGAGGCGGAGCCGGCCCTTGCCAGATGGACGAAGCCGGTATCCTTCTGCATCCTTCTTCGTCAATCCGACATCATCCAGCAGTTGGTTGGCCTGTGCTACATCGTGCGTGGCCCATCTCAGCTGCCAATCGTCGCCCGGATGGTAGGGGCTGCTCTTGGCCGGCAACGTCGCCGACGGAGTACTCGAACCGAGGAAGAACGTCTGGTTGATCTGGTCTCGATCGATCCCCAGCGCCAACGCCCGCCGGAACTCCACGGTGCGCAGCAAGTCCCCGATCTCACGATCCTTGTCATACGCCAGATTGATCCGGATGGCACAGTCCATCGAGTCGCCCGGCGCGCGACGCACTGTGTACTTACCGCGCTCCTGGTTCCTGATCAACACCGGCAGCTCGGCGACCGGCAGTGCCCGGTCCTGGAAGTCGAGTTGCCCGCTCGCCGCGCGCAGGCTGATTACGTCGGCATTCTTGGCGAGCGCCATCGTGATCTTCGGGATGTACGGCAACTGGTTCCCGTCGCTGTCCACCCAGACGCTGTACGGATTCGCAGCGAACTCCCAGGGCGGATTGTTCAGCGGCCTGGTCACGACCCACGGTGTCAGCATCGGCAAGTCAGGATTGAGGAACCACGAGTTGCGATTCAGCAGGAACAGCGGCCACGCCTGCATCCCGGCCTCACGAGCCAACGCGTTAGCGGCCGCCTCCGAGGTGTACTTCGGGTGGAACGTCGACAGGTAGTGCTTGGGCGCATACCCTCCGCCGCCCCGGTGTCCAGAATGGGACGGTCCGCCGAGATCGGTTGAGCCGGCGAGCAACTCGGGCAGCAAGGCGTACGGCGAGGGGGATCGATAGACGACGGTGAAGTCGTCCACCTTCTCCACCTGCACGTCACGACCGCGCAACCGAAGAGATGACGCCCCCTTGGAGAGGCTGCTGTTCAGACTGATGTCGTTGCGCCAGAACATGATGTCGTCCGCAGTGAACGGGTGGCCATCCGACCACTTCATCCCCCGCCGAAGGTGCAGGGTGAGCTCCTTGTTGTCGGCGCTCATCTCGAACCCGCGCGCGATGTTCGGCTGTACCTTCTCGTAGCGGTAGTCCCAGTACAACAGGTTGTCCGGACCGGCGCAGAAGCGGCTGGCGTTCGGGCTGTCCGAGGCACCACTGAAGACGCGCCGGAGCTCGCCCCCGTACTTGCCGATCTCATGGACTGGCTTGATCACCAGCGGATCCTGGCCGATCCGCTCCGCCACCTTGGGCAACTTCCCGGCCGCCACCTGCGCGGCGAACTCCGGCGACTCCTTGAACGCCGTCGGGAACTTCGCCGGATCCAGGACTACTTGCCCACCCTCGATCCCCGACGAGGCAGCCTGCTTACTGGTCCCGTTCGGCTTGCGATCGGGCGTACACCCCCCGAACAGCAGCAGACCGCCACCAATGTAGCCGACGTTCCGCAGCAGCACACGACGCTCGAACTCCCGACTGCTCACGTTACTGACCTCCGCCCGAACAGCCCCAAAAAGTGGACACTCAGCGAATGGCCCGCTCTTGTGGAGCAAGCCCAACTGTACGGCGCTTCGTCGAGGTGTAGACGTTGACTCCGCCAGCAGTACATCTACCTCGTAATTCGATATTGTGATAGGATATAGATAGCCTGAAAACAGCACCCAGGCAACCCCTGGCCGCCTGACCCTTCGAGAAACTCGATGCGGTCTCGGGCTTCAGCCGTACGCCACGGCTTGGCAAGTCGCGATATATCGATATCGTAGTCTGTTTCCATCAGTCCGAGCGGCACCTCGCCGCGTTGACAAGGGATGGTCTGCGACCAATGACAGCAGCCGGCACTGCAACGATCACCCAGCGGCTGTCCGAGCACGTCGTCGGTCTGCGCTTCCGGGACATTTCGCCGGATGCCGTAGCCAAGACCAAGGACCTGCTGATTCACCACATCGCGTCTGCGCTTCGCGGCCGAAGCACGACGAGTGGCCGTCAGGCGATCGGTATCGCCCGTGAGCTCAGCCCAACTGGAGGCCAATGCACGATCATCGGCCAGAACTTTGGAGCCAACCTGCTCGATGCGGTACTGGCCAACTCGTCGCTGATGGCGAGCGCGGGAACCGCGGATTTCCTGCTGCCACCGGGCATCAACCCTGGCGTCGCGGCTCAGCCGGTCGCCTGGGCGGTCGGCGAGATAACTCGGTCGACGGGGCGTGAACTACTGGCTGCGGTCGCCATCGGTTATGACGTGATGGCGAAGCTCCACGGCACGGTCTGGACCTGGGACCTAGACGTGCCTCGACCGCTCAAGTTCGTCATCGAGCCGTTCGGCGCCGCTGCCACCGCTGCCCGCCTACTCGGTTTGACGGTCGAACAGACCGTCTGGGCGCTCGGACATGCCGGCCAGGCTGGCATGGGCGTCTACGAGGGATCTGAGTACCTGTCGTTCATGCATCCCCTCGCCGCCCGGAACGGCATCATGGCCGCGACCCTCGCCAAAGCCGGAGTGCCGGCATCGTCCACCATCATTGAGGGTCGACACGGTGTCCACCGCACGTTCTTCCTCGAGGACGTCCCCGACGCCTTGTACGACGGCCTGGCAACTCTTGGCCAGGAATTCGAGATCAGCCGGGCCCAGGCCAACCGCAGCGCCACAAGTGTTCTGAACGTCATCCCTGTGGCGCTTGCACAACAACTGGTCGCTGAACACCAGCTCAGCGCCGACCACATCGCTTCGATCCAGCTGACGCTTCCCGCCGAGCGTAGATCCCGGGAGAAGGCTTACTACAGCTACAGCCATCGCGGCCCGCGGTACCTGCTTGCGATCATCGTCACCGGCGGACAGATCAATGTCACCCGTTTCGACGAGGCGGCCGGACCTGACGTCCTAGCCATGGCGGCCAAGATCAGCTTGCGCTTCGAAGACGGACACTCCATCTACTACGCCCGGGTCGACGTGAACACGACCGACGGCCAGCGCTACAGCGCCGAGGGCGATAGACATGACCAGTCACCCCTCAGCTGGGAAGAGCAGCTCGGTGGGGCTGGGGCCGACTTGCTCTCCGGCGTGAAGCTCAGGCGACTCGCCGACCAGCTACGGCATCTCGAAGATGTCGACGACATCAGCGAGGTGATGGCTTGCCTGCGGCCCGGCGAGTCCGCACCGACCGGCGGCCACACCATCTGAGCACGAGGAGTCTAGTTATGCCTGAGCCGTCAGCGACATTCCCGGGCGCACAGACCGGCCGGGCAGAGACGGCATGGCAGGACGGGCTCATCGCACAGTTGGACGCGATCGGGCCGACGTTGGGCCGCAGGCTGCTGAGAACCCCTCCCGCATCCGCGGAGGTCATCTCCGCGGAGCGCTTCCACGACATCGAATACTTGCGTCTCGCGATCAACCGGTGCGGGGAGTCGCTGTTCGGCCGAATGATCGGAGAGAGCGAGCCGGAAGCCAACTGGCGACCCGCGGTGGCGGCATCACGGTTCACGCGCCATTATCTGGGGTCGATGACCGTCTCCGCGCTGGTCGCGCTGGCTCACGGTGTCGGTCTCGACATGTCCGCCGAGCGCTGCCTGAAACTCGTCGAGCAGGGTCTTCCACGCCGACAGCTCGTGGGTGAATCCGATGAAGGTGTCGTGACCTGCAGGGAACGGCCTCCCTCATGGGCGGTTCAGGGCGCATCGATGGCTACCTTGACCGATCTGCGCGGCTATGTGTGGCGACAACTGTACGCCGCCCACCTTGCACCGTTGTTCGCCGCCACGACTGCCTTGACCGGTGCGGCGCCAAAGGTGCTGTGGTCGAACGCAGCCGAGTCGGTGGCCTACACCGCCGACACGGCCGCCGTAGGCCTTCCACCGGACGCCGCAGCCCCCATCGTCGCCGAATGCGAGGCACTTCTTCACGCAACCAAGCTGCCGGGCGTAGCGGGCCCTAACCCACTCACGGGACTCATCGGCTGGACACGGATCGACGCGGCGGACTTCCCCCGGGGGATCCAGCTCAGACGGCACTGCTGTCTCACGTACCAATTGCCGGCACGGGAAGGGTTGTTGTGCTTCAACTGCCCGTTCCTGCCACTCGACGAGCGGATCGCCGTCGCACGTGAGATGCAAGGAGCCGGCGCAACGCGCGGAGGTCCCGCCGTCCGGCGATCGATTGAAATCGGCAAGACGAAGCTGCGGAAACATCGCTGAGATTCGTCACGCGCCGGCGAGGTAGCAATCGCTGGACCGGCGGAGCCCTAACGATGCCCGTGCCTGTTGTCCTGTGCCGGCACGAGGAATGTCATCAGCTCGGACACGTCAGGAAGGTGTTCGAGGTTCCTGATGCAGTCAGCGAGGCCGTTGAGCTGCGCCTCGGACAGACCGGCGCGCGCTCCCGATGCGAGCCACTGGGACCAGTCGAACGACGGTTGGACGTGGGCTTCCCGCTCGGCAGAGTGCCTCTCGCCGTCGACCGTGACGATCTCGACCCGCGCGTAGCTCGGCGAGCGGTCCGGCTCGTACCGCAGAACCAGCTTGTCCAGCATGGCGCGGAGTTCGGCATCGGACGGCTGTTCGCACCGGCCCGCACCGGACGCCCGGTCAGCGGCCGCACCGGCGATCTGGAAACGCAAACTCTCCAACCGGCTCATCCGGCCGCCTTCCGAACGCGCCAAGGTGTCCTCTCGGATCAGCTCCCGTAGGAGACGCTCGTCTGCGACTACCACCTCAACGGTGGCGACACTACTCGCGGTGAGCGAGTGCGCCTCCAGTAGCCTCAGAGTCAGCTCGATGGGGATGACATCCATGGTGCTGGTTGCATGCCGCTTGATCTCCGTCTGCGCAATCGCGAACTCTGCGCCCAGTGTTGTGAGTCCGGCCGCTACCCAGTCAGTCACCCCGCGCAGGAAGTAACTGCGAAACACGCCATGCTCGCCCTCGATGATCGTCGGTGCAGCTGCCAGCCCTGCCTTGGCGATCAACGCAGCCATCACGCCGTTGCGCGCCAGCAGCGGATGCTGTGCGATCAGTTGCTCAGGTGCCGCCTCGATGACACCCATGCCTGCCTGGCCTGCGTGACCCAGCGCGTGCATGGCCTGCTCGCGAGACAGCTTCAACATCCGTGCCGCACATGCCGCCGCGCCGAAGACAGCCAGCACATGAGCGGGACGATAGAGCACGAGACGGTCGGGCATGTCACTGTCCCAGCTCCACTCCGGGTCAGCGAGCCTAGCCAGTACGTCGTAGCCGACGACGATCGCGGTCAGCAGCTCCCGCCCCGAGGCCTTCTGTTGCTCACCGAGTGCAAGCGCTACTGGATGGGTCACCACTCCAGGGTTGATCCCTTGAGGCATCAGGCCGTCCTCGAGGCCGTCGTTGCTCATCATGAACGAGTTCACGAACACGGCCTCCAGCAGCCCTACGCGCCCTCGGTGCCCGATCACTGAGCACCCTCCATTCACGCCGCTGAGTTCATGTGCCACCTGCACGGCCTGCTGGACGCCCGAGGATGCCAAGCCGCGGAACGCGACACCAAGCTGATTGACCAGCAGTTCCTTCGCACGCACCGTGACCAGCTCGGGGATGTCTTCGTACCGAAGGCCAACCAGATAGTCGGCCAGTCGCCAGCTGATCGTCGGCGTGTCCTGGAAGCCTGCCTCACCGGTCAATCGAACATCTCCTGACGCATCGGGTACACAGAGCTCCGGCCGTTGCACCGTCACTCGGTCCGCACGCCCAGCCCGCTCTCGAAACAGCCTTCTGCCGACCGCCTACCTGGCGGCGGACGCAACGCAATTTCCCAGATCGCCCGCTCGGTACACACTGACATCGGGCAAGTCCTAGGACCTAGCCACACGAACCGGCTCGGTCAGCCGTGCAGCATCCGTAAGATCGAGCTCGGCGCCTCGGTGACACCGCGCCGAGCGCCCGGCGGCGATCGTTTCCAGTTCAGGAGCCTCGACTTTGCATCGGTCGACGGCGAACGCGCACCGCGGATGGAAGTAGCACCCGCTGGGCGGATCGGCGAGATCCGCGACAGCCCCGGGCGGCAACGCCGGCCGCTGACGGAGCCGCGGATCCGGCTTGGGCACGGCCGCGAGCAGGGCTGCGGTATACGGGTGCTTGGGCGCGGTCAGCACCTCGTCGCGCGATCCCAGCTCGACGATCTGGCCGGCGTACATGACCGCGATTCGATCGCTGATGTGGCCGACGACGCCGAGGTTGTGGGACACGAACAGGTAGGTGAGACCCAACTGCTCCTGAAGGCGCAGGAGCAGATTGAGGATCTGCGCCTGGACCGAGACGTCAAGGGCGGACACCGGTTCGTCCGCGACAATCAGGCGAGGGTTCAGCGCGAGCGCCCGTGCGATGCCGATGCGTTGCCGCTGACCCCCGCTGAACGCGTGCGGGAAACGCCGCAGATACTCATGACGCAGGCCCACCAGATCCATGAGTTCCTTGACCCGCTCGGCGTTCTCCTCACGATCGGTGTGACCGTTCACGAGCAGGGGCTCGTTGATGATGTCGAAGACCGTCATCCTAGGGTTCAGCGAGGAGTACGGATCCTGGAAGATCATCTGAAGCTGGCTTCTGTAGGGCCGTAACTGCTTACCGCCCAGTCTCGCCAGGTCGATCATCTCCTCGCCCTCCGAACGGAACAGAATACGACCGGAGTCGGCGTCATGGCTACGCATGATGCAGCGCGACGTGGTCGTCTTCCCGGACCCGCTCTCCCCCACCAACGCGAGCGTTTCTCCCTCGTACAGCTCGAACGCCACGTCGTCGACCGCACGCAGCTTGCCACGCACCCGGCTGAACACGCCGCCGCGCACCGGGAAGGACTTGTTGAGGCCGTCGACCTGCAGCAGCGGCCGCAAGCGGTCACCCGCCGGCACGGTGGCACGGTCGGCCGCCGTCCCGCCATCGCCGACCGGGACGACATGCAACCGGCGTCCTGCGTCCTCGCACGGCTTCGCCCGCTCGGCTTCGCCGAGGTGGCACTCGATGGTGTGATCGTTTCCCACGATCTGAAGCGCGGGCGCATCCTTGTCGCACCGGCCCTCGATCGCGACATCGCAGCGCGGGTGGAACCCACAGCCGTCCGGCCGGTTGAGTGGGTGCGGGACCGTTCCCCTGATCGCCTTCAGGGACTGTCGTGCGACCGCCTCGGTACTCGGGATCAAATTGAGCAACGATCGCGTGTACGGGTGCTGCGGCGCATGAAAGATCTGGTCGACCGGCCCCTTCTCCACCACGCGGCCCAGATACATCACGATGACCTCTTCGGCCATCTGGGCGACCACTCCGAGGTCGTGCGTGATTAGCAGGATGGCCAGTCCGGTGCGTTCCTGGAGGTCCCGGATCAGGTTCAGCACCTTGCCCTGAGTGATCACGTCCAGCGCGGTCGTCGGCTCGTCCGCGATCAGCAGCTTCGGGCGGCCCGCCAAGGCCATCGCGATCATCACCCGCTGGCGCTGACCGCCAGAGATCTGCCAGGCGTACGCGGACATCACCCGCTCCGGGTTCGGCACCCCCACCAGGTCGAGCAGTTCGGCCACCCGGCGATCCGCCGCGCGTCGGTCGAGGCGTTCGTGCAGCCGCACCGCTTCGACCAACTGGCTGCCGATCGTGTGCACAGGGCTGAACGAAGCCATCGGATCCTGGAACACCAAACCGATCTCACCGCCGCGGACCTTGCGGAGGTCGGGGCCGTACGGCGGAAGCTCAGCCAGGTTCAGCCAGTCGTCCCCACGCCGAAGCAGGATGTCACCGCCGACAATGCTGCCAGGCTTCTCCACAATCCGCAGGATCGACCGCGCGACCACGCTCTTGCCGCAACCCGTCTCGCCGACCAAACCGACGATGGTCCCCGGCTTCACATCGAAGCTGACGCCATCGACGGCCCGGATGACGCCCTCGTCGGCGGTGAAGTGAGTCGCCAGCTCGCGCACCGAGAGCAAGACGTCCTCGCCGGGTGCTTGTACACCGTCGACCTCTTTGCCTGCACTGCTATCCATAGGGATCTGCCGCATCTCGCAACCCATCTCCGACGAAGTTGAAGGCCAGGATCGCCATCACCACAGGAACGACCGTGATCAACAACCACGGCGACAATGCCACGGACTGGATGTTCTGAGCCTGCTGCAGCATCACCCCCCAGGACACCGCCGGTGACCGTAGCCCCAGGCCGAGGAAGCTCAGCGAGGTCTCAGCGATGATCATCAGTGGTAGTGCCAAGGTCGTTGCCGCGATGATGTGGCTGACGAAAAGTGGAAGGATGTGCACGAATATGATCCGGCGTGGCCGGGCCCCGACGAGTTCGGCAGCTGTCACGAAGTCCTCGTCGCGGACCTGCAGGAACCTCCCCCGGACGACCCGGGCGAGCTCGGTCCACCCAATCAGGGAGAGAATCAGCGTGAGGAAGAAATATACGCGGCTGATGCCCCACTCGGCCGGAATCGCGGCCGCGAGACCCAAGTACAGCGGAATGGTCGGCAACGACCGCAGAATCTCGATCAGCCGCTGGATCACGGTGTCGACAACACCGCCGTAGTAGCCCGAGATCCCGCCCAGCACAGCGCCCAGCACCAGACTGACGATGACGCCGACCAAGCCGATGGTCAGTGAGGTTCGGGTAGCCACTAGCAACCGCGAAAAGATGTCACGACCCTGCTCGTCGGTACCCAGTAAGGCGAGCCTGTTCTCGGTGTCACCGCCTTCGACGCCGATCAGATGCGTACTCGTCGGAATCAGACCGAACAGCTTGTAACTGTATCCCTCGACGAGGAACTCAAGATAGTCCTTCCTGGTCTCGTCGAGGACGTAGACCTGCTCGAGCGTGACCGGATCCCGGGTGCCGACGACCGGATTGACGTGCGGCGAGATGCCACCGCCGCTGATCACATGGATTTGTTGGGGTGGGATCAGCACACGGCTGCCGTTGGTGTGGTTCGGCTCGGCGTACGCCAGAAAATCCGCGAAGATCGCGACCAGGTAGAACGCGATGATCACCACCGCCCCGACCATCGCGAGCTTGTGGCGCCGGAATCTCCACCACACCAACTGCCGCTGACTGGCGACGAGGACGCGATCCTTTCCCACGGACCGCCGGCCGCCCGTCGTCTCCACGACCACGGCAGCACCTACCTCGGACGGGGTCGCCGCGTCGCCCGTCGCCTTTACCGGTTCATCTGCCATAGCGAATCCGCGGGTCGATAATCATCAAGACGATGTCCGAGATGAGTGTGCCGACAACGGTCAGTACGCCGAGGAGAAGCACGATCGCCCCCGCAAGGAACATGTCTTGGGAGTGCAGCGCGTCCAGGAGTCGCGGGCCGAGGGTAGGGAGGCTGAGTACGACCGACACGATGACCGTCCCAGAGATGACCTGCGGTAGGAGCATGCCGATTGAGCTGGCGAACGGGTTGAGCGCAACACGAACCGGGTACTTCGAGATGACGTGCCACCTACGTAGTCCCTTCGCCTGCGCGGTGATGACGTAAGGCTTGCCGAGTTCGTCGAGCAGGTTGGCACGCATGATCCGCATCAGGTGTGCCATGCCTGCCGCACCCATGACGACCGCGGGTATGACGAGATGGCCGATCAGGTTCAGTAGCTTGCCGACGCTCCACGGCGCAGTCTCGTACTCCGGTGAGAGCAGGCCGCCGACGCTGAACCCGAACAGCGAGAAGCTGAAGTACATGAGCACCAGGGCCAGCAGGAAGTTCGGAATCGCCAGTCCCAGGAAGCCGAAGAGAGTAAGTACGTAGTCGCCCACCGAGTAGCGCTTGACCGCGGAGTAGATTCCGATCGGCAACGCCACCAGCCAGGTGACGACGATGGCGGCCAGTGCGACCGCGACAGTGAACAGCAGATCCCCCCGGATCACGCTGGTCACGGGCCGGTTGAGCTCCATCGACCGCCCCAGGTCACCTTGAAGCACCCGGCCCATCCAGTGCAAGTACTGCTGGTAGACGGGTTGATCGAGGCCGAACTGAGCTCGGATCGTCTCGATATCGGCCGCCGAGCCACCCGCCTCAGCCACTCTCGCCACGTACGTCGACGCGAAGTCGCCGGGCGGAAGCTGGATGATCGCAAACGTGAGCATCGAGATCGCCCACAAGGTGACGACACCCCAGAGCGCGCGGCGGCCAAGGAACCCGATCACGGCGCCGCCGCCGTTCGGCACCCGTGATCAGATACCACGATATCGACCATGTCATCCTCCTGGCTGTCCAACACGACAGACCTGCAATCAGCCCGTCACGATTGTCGTGCCCCGAAGTATCACTCTGGTTCGCCAAGGGCCCGCTGTCGAGTTACTCAACGGCTCCGGACGGCAGACGATTGCGACACGGAATCAGTTCCATATCAACGCCACAGCTTATAACGCATCATGATAACGTCATCCGTTATCAATGTCTAGCCTCAGAAGCGGAACAGCGGGTCACAAGCCGGCCGGGAACTCACTGCCGGCGGAAGTGTGGTACGCGTTCATGCCGAGAGTGAAGAGATCGAACACGGGGAGCCGCGTAGCCTTGCGCACCGGTGGACTGAAGGGCGCGAGATTCGCACACTCCATCACGATCGCACCCACATCCGGATGCTCACGAACCAACGCCTCTGCGACCCCGGTGACCTCTCTCACCAGCACGTCATAGTCAGCCTCCATGCCGTCCCCGACGAACGTGGCGAAGAAGTGACTGTCCTCCGCTGGTGCGACCTGAACGACCGGAATATCTGTCGACGACCAGCCGACTCCTCCGAAGTGCCGCTCCGTCAGCACCGCGCGCGCAGTGATGATCCCGACGCGCTGATCCGGCCTGATCGCCTGCGCGGCCAGCGGCACCTGCAGCAACGACGAAGCGTACACGGGCACGGAAACCGCGCCGGCGAGCTCTCGCTGGTACGCCGCGAGAAAGCCGCAACTGGTGGTAATGGCCTGGACACCTTCGGACTCCAGGTCGCGGACCCCGTCGATGAACGGCTGCAGGAGCGACTCATCTGGTTCCGCCTGAGCCAGCCGCGACGCCACAGCGCCACGGACGACCCGGTACGCGACCGGGAAGGGCCACGTCGTCGCATTGCCGATGTCACCGCGGGCGCGCGGGAACTTGGTGTCCATCATCAGGACGCCGAGCGGTCTTTGATAGATCGTCTGTCCTCCGGTTAGCATCACGATCGCCACTATAGCATCACGATATCGATATCCGAAATAGCTTGCCGCTCTCACAGCTGCTAGCCGTGCTTTCACCGATGGCCAAGCGTCCCTTAACATTGATCTTCGATATCGTTATTCGTTGACGGCGTATCGCGAGCGGCATAGGATTGTCCAGCCAGACAGATGCAGTGTCCGGCTGGTCCGCGTCTCGCCACCCGGCGAGGCTCTCATCGAAGGAGTGTGCAACAGGGATGTCGGACGTTCAGCGCTCCGTTGGTGAGCTGACCATCCTCGTCGACCGGACCTTGTGTGTCGGGTTCGCCCAGTGCATCGACGAGTCCCCCGAGGCGTTCGATCTGGACGACGACGGCATCGTCGCGTTCGTGGCGCCCGAGACCGTCAGCAGGGACGATCTCCTGCGGGCATGCGCGGCCTGTCCAGTCGAGGCCTTGGTAGTCACAGCCAAGTCAGGTGAACGCCTCGTTCCCTAGCTGTACTGATCAAGGCATGATGGTTGAGAAGGTGTGACAACACCGGTGAGAGTGGTTGATGGATGAAGACCCCGGGCGTGGATTGAGCTGTCTAGGAACAAGTTCCGCCACCAGGAGGTCCTCGTCTCCCACGCTAACGTGCTTGACCCCGCGCGCTGGTGCCGCGCGTCGTTAGTTGATTTGCGGTTGGCAGTTGGGATGATGAGGTATGGCGAATCGCCCTGCGGCGGCGTTGGTTCTGCGTGAGGGTGACGAGGAAGGCTTGGCCGCGCTGACGCGGGCGTCGAGTGTGCGGGCGGGGCTGGCGCAGCGGGCCCGGATCGTGTTGCTGGCCTCGCAGGGGGTCTCGAACACCAAGATCGCGGAGTTGGTTGGTGTGTCGCGGCCGACGGTGATCGGCTGGCGCGACCGCTACGCCGAACGCGGACTGGCCGGGCTGGACGACGAGCCACGTGCGGGCCGGCCACGCACGGTGGACCATCGGGGCATCGTCGCGGCGACGTTGACGCCACCGCCGAAGAAGTACGGGGTGACGCACTGGTCGTCTCGGCTGCTGGGGCGGCATCTGCGGATCGGGGACGCCACGGTCGCGCGAGCGTGGCGTGAGTTCGGGGTGCAGCCGTGGCGGTCGGAGTCGTTCCGGTTCTCCACCGAGCCCGAACTGGTGGCCAAGGTGACCGACGTGGTCGGGCTGTTACCTGGCGCCCCCGGACAACGCGATCGTGCTGTGCGTGGACGAGAAGTCGCAGATCCAGGCACTGGACCGCACAGTCCCGATCCTGCCGCTGCAGCCGGGACTGGCCGAACGCCGCTCGCACGACTACGTCCGGCACGGCACCACGACCCTGTTCGCCGCACTGGAGATCGCCACCGGCCAGGTCACCGCGGCCTGCAAACCGAGACATCGCCACCAAGAGTTCCTCGCGTTCCTCAAACAGGTCGCCCGTGCCAATCCCAGCCGCGAACTGCACCTGGTGATGGACAACTACGCGGCCCACAAACATCCCAAGATCAAGGCCTGGCTGGCTGACAACCCGCGCGTCAACGTGCACTTCACACCGACACACGCGTCCTGGATGAACCCCTGGTCGAGGTGTGGTTCTCCATCATCGAACGCCAAGCCATCCACCGCGGCACCTTCCGATCCGTCCACGATCTCAACGCCAAGATCCGGGCCTTCATCACCGGATGGAACGACCGATCCCACCCGTTCGTCTGGACCAAGACAGCCGACCAGATACTCAATAAGGCCAACCGTCAGAAGACCTCAGACGCGGGGCACTAGTTCGCGGCTGGCGCGTCTGGTCGTCAATGACGAGCTGACCGATCGTGGGGGCCGCGGATAGGTTCGAGGTGGCGTGGCCGACTGCGAAACGATGGCCGGCCCGTACCGTGAACTCGGTGCGGCCGACCGCTCGTCGAGGCGCGACAGCCGGTTCAGCCCGACACCGGAAAACCCCGGCAACGCCCACTACGAAACAAGATCGGCACCGGTTCGTCCACACCATCCTCGACGACCATTCCCGGCTCGCTTCCGCCGAAATCTACGACGCCGGACCGCCGCAGCGGCCGTGCTGCGCACTGCGGCCGCCTGGTTCACCGAGCGCTGCTCACCATCCAGCGGATCTGTGGCGTCCGGCACCCCCACCGGTCAACGTTGCTTCTCCGAGAGGGTGCGCTGCGACTTCTTGCTTGTTGACCGTGCTGGCGGGCGGAGTCACCGCCGGAGGCTCGAGATTCCCTGTCGGGAATCTGGCGACCCCACCGCGACGCCCTTGCTGGCTAGGATCCCTGTTAACGAATGTTGGTGCGGAACGAACCTCCCACGGCCGTTAGCCGACGGCAGCCAGTCCGAGCGACCAAGGGAGCCCGCCGTGATCCTCCGGATGGAAATCGACATCGCCGTGTTCGCGCACCAACACAATGCAGGATGCGCCGGCGGAGCAAGGAGTCACAACGTGCTCCATCGACCGGGCCCGCACAAAACCCGCGCTACGCGATCTGGAGCGGCTTGACATCTCGTAGGAACTCAACGCCAACTGCTGCCGCTCCAACCTCTGTGCGACGCCTGCGCCGAACTCGGCACACACCCAAGAAGACCCGCCCTTACCGGCGACAGCCAACGGCAATATCGAGAGATACCACCGCATCCTCGCCGCCGGGTGAGCCTTCAAACAGCTCTAACCAACCGAACAAGCCCGGCCACGATACCCTACTCGCCCGGCTCAACCACTTCAACAACCGCTGACCCCGCACCACAACCTGGCAACGTCCCATCCATCGCCCGCATGACCAACCTCCCTCAGCAGTACACCAGCGCCGGGCTGCGGCACGCTGTCACCTCATGCCCACGCAGCGACGCGCACGGATGTGTCGCCTGCGAGGCGTCACATCAAATCTGCTCGACGCCGGAAGGACCACATTTGTGGCGAGCGTTCGATCTGAACGCCGGCATCCCAGGAGGCGCCCGGTAGTTCGCATTGCCGCCGGAACGAGGCGACCATCTCACGAGACAACGCGGGGTCGGCGGCTGCTTGCCGTGCAAGGTCCAACGCGACCTGCTCGACGTCAGCGTCGTCGACAGCTTGCCAGGCCATTCCCAGTTCGCACGCACGACTTCCACTGATCTGGCAGCCGAACAGCCCTATCGCGGCAGCGGCCTCGCGCCCGGCTGACCGGGCCAGCAGACCGAAGTGTCCACCGCCGGGGTGCAGTCCGATCCGGGCGAACCCTGACAGCAATCTCGCGTCCCGAGAGACGATCCGCAGATCCGTCGCCATGGCGAGGTTCAGGCCGGCGCCGACCGCCGCGCCGCGGACCGCCGCCACTGTCGGCGACTTCGTCGTGCCCAGTCGCAAGAACGAATTGTAGATACCCGAGATCGTGCGATAGCTCCTGTCACCCGCTGGATCCGCTTCGGTGTCGGCCAGCAGGCCCCGATCGGCGCCGGCACAGAACGAGGCACCGCCGGTGATCAGAATGGCCCCAACCGACTCGTCGGCGTCGGCGCGGTCGATGGCGGCGACGATCTCGGCGGCCATCTGCGGCGTCAGAGCGTTGCGGCGTTCCGGCGCGCGCAAGGTCATGCGTGCGACGTTGTCGACGACCTCGTAGCTCACGTCAGTCACAGCGTACTCCCTGAAGACTCAGGAACGCGTCATATCCAAACTGGCTCATGATGAAAGGCGGCTCGGCCCCTACCTGTAGTAGAAGGTCATCGGAAGAGTGTTGACCGGCGTCTTCACCTGGTTGCCGTTGTACACGCGCGCCGGCACGTTGCCGAGGTTGTTCTTCGCGGTATAAATACCGTTGGTTATGAGGCCGAACCCGACGATTCCAATGGACCAAACCTGGTCGGCGTGCAGCCTGAACAGCTCCTGGCCCAGCGGGATCCGGGCGGCCTTGTCGGCCTCCAGACCGCGCTGATACAGCCTCATCGCATCCTTCAACAGCCGCACTGGCTCCGGCGGCTCGGTGCCGTCCTTGCCGCCGGAGACGAACCACTTCGCGTAGGGGATCCCGATCATCCCCGCGATGTTGTTGGGCACGGTCGGAAGAAAAGTGTCGGGGTTCGCGAATGGGTCATCGGTGGCCACATTGCTGATGAACAACATCAGGTCTCCGGTCAGCGAGCGCTCACTGAGCAGCGCAGCTGCGACAGTCTGGTTGGTGACGTCGATACCGAGCTGCACCCATTGTTTGCGAATCATCTCACCGACCGCCGGGAAGTTGGCCTGGGCGTTGGCCGATTGGAAGTTGAGCCGGATCCGGCCATTTCCGGACGGACGTAGCCGGAATCCCTGCTCGTCCTTGTTACTCAGTCCGATGCGATCCAGTAGCTGGTTGGCCTGCGCCACATCATAGGTGGCCCACTTCAACTGCCACTCAGCACCCGGATGGTACGGGCTGTTCTTAGCCGCCATGGTGGCCGACGGCGTCCCGGATCCGAGGAAGAAGGTCTGATTGACCTGGTCGCGATCGATCCCCAGGGAAAGGGCGCGCCGGAAATCCGCCGTGCGCAGGAGCTCACCGACCTCCGCGTCCTTGTTGTAGGCCAGGTTGATCCGGATCGCACAGTCCATCGAATCGCCTGGCGCACGATGCACAGTGAAATCCCCACGCTTCTCGTTCTGGACCAGCACCGGCAACTTGTCCACTTGCAACCCGCGATCCTGAAAGTCGAACTGGCCGCTGACGACACGCACCGTGATGACTTCGATGTCCTTCGACTGGCTCATCGTGATCGTCGGAATGTATGGCAGTTGGTTGCCCTCGGTGTCCACCCAGATGCTGTAGGGGTTCGCGGTCAGCTCCCACGGCGGATTGTTGATCGGCCGGCGGGTGATCCACGGCGTCACTGTCGGCAGGCCGGGGTTCAGTGCCCAGGAGTTCAAACTCTTCAGGTGGAGTGTCCAGTTCTGGAACCCGGCCTCGCGGGCCGCAGCGTTCGCAGCCGCCTCCGAGGTGTATTTCGGATGGAACCTGGACAGGTAGTGCTTCGGCGCGAAGCCACCACCACCCGTCGGTCCGGCGAACGCCTGGCCACCGACATCAGTGATGCCGGCCATCAACTCCGGCAGTATGGGGTACGGAGCCGGGCTCCGATACACCACAGTGTGAGCACCGACCTTCTCTATCGCCACCGGCTTGTTGCGCACCCGGAGCTTGGGCGTACCGCTACCCCGACTGAAGGCATCGTGGAGATCGATGTCGTCGCGCCAGAACAGGATGTCGTCGGCGGTGAACGGATGCCCGTCCGACCACTTCATCCCCCGACGCAATTGCACCACGAGCTCGGTGCGATCGGCGCTCAGCTCGAATCCCCGCGCGATGTTGGGAACGACATGCGAGCGGTCCTTGTCCCAGAACAGCAGGTTGTCCGGCCCGGAACAGAACCGGTTGGCGTTCTGGAAGTCCGCAGCGCCGATGAACCCGCGGCGGATCTGGCCGCCGTACTTGCCGATCTCATGGATCGGCTTGAGTACCAGCGGGTCCTGGCCGATCCGCTCCGCGACCGCTGGCAGCCTTCCGGCCGCCACCTGCTGGGCGAACTCGGGAGACTCCTTGAACATCTTCGGGAACTGTCCGGGGTCGCCAACGATCTCAGCGCCTTCGACAGCCGGCAGTTCACTGTCCTTGCCGGTTGCACCGGATTTCGCACCCGGCGTACAGCCTCCGAATAGCAGCATTCCGCCACCGCCCCAGGCGATATTGCGCAAAAGAATCCGGCGGTCGATCTCGGTTTCGCTCACGTACCTCACACCTTCATCCGTACGACCCGAGCCCGGTTCAGCTAAGAAGGGCGTGCTCTCGGCGACTGTCATGTGTCCTGCCGGCGTTCAGCCGATCAGGCTGAAGCCATCATCGATATCAAAACTCGATATTGCTGGATGATACGATGCTGCAGAACCAGTGTCAAGGTACCGCGACCGGCCGGAATTGCCCGTACACTTCTGGCCACGGGTCTCGGATTCGTGTGCAGTGGGCGGTGGGTTCCGGCCTGCTGGCGCTGCTCGGCGTTCCTCATAACAAGCGCCACCGCCTCATGGCGGCAGACGTCGATCGGCGAGCGCGCCTACCATCGACAAACCATTTGCCTCGATCAACCAACTACGTCGTCGACCTGATCAGTTGCAGCGATTCTGTGCCTTCGTGACAGAGACGTACGCCTGCTGAAACGCCGGCTCGCGGCGAGTCGCCGAAGCGAACCCGAGCACCTCGGACAGCGGCATGTCGACCGACGTAACCCGACGACGAGACGCGCGAGCGGAAGAGTTGCCTTCACGGTAGCGGCGAACCCGGTCTGTGCCCTGTCTCCTGCTGGAAGCAACAGGCCCAGCCGCTCGTACAGTCGGAGCGTCTCTTCATCGAGAGAGACATCGGCGAGCAAACGCGCCGATCGTCAAGAGCCGGTCTGCCATTCAATCGGCCAGGCGGAACGCCAGTTCGGTTTCCCAGCTATTCATGTCAGGCTCGTCCTGCGGATTGGTGTGGTAGATCTCCAGCCGACACCCCCACTGCTCCCCCTCCGGCGACGGCGACGAGTCCCAGCGCAACCTCTGCCCGTCGGCCCACTCGAGCAGCCGGCGGGTCGCGTCGACCAACGTCTGCGGAGCACCAATATGGCGCAGCGTGGCATAGTGTCCGGCCGGCAGCACGCCCGAATGAACCCGCTCATCGCCGTCGACCCGCTCCGCGGTCGGCTCGCCGGCCTCAATCTGGAGATACCGGCTCATATCGATGACCGTGTATCGCCAGAATGCCGACCCATATGGCTGGACGCCATGCTTATCGAGCCACGCGAACACTTCCTCACTCAGCGGCGGGACGACGTTACCGATCTCCGCCATCCTGACCCTTGCGGTGATCGCGACGTAAGGCTGTGCGGCTCGCTCGATAATGGCCGGTTCAGTAGGCACGCCCACATAGTGCAGCCGCCCCTAGGGGCGGGGCAAGTCACCAGTTGGTCACAGGACTCTACGGTACGCAATTTCGTCTGAAATGCTGCGAGCGCGCCAAAGACCTGGTCTGGACTTGTGCAGAAGAAGCGGTCTCGGGTCTGCGTTCCGTTTGTTGCGCTGGCTGGCGTGAAGAACAGGTCGAAACCTGGACGCGGATCATCCACCCCTCCTTTCACCTCGGCTCCTGTTGGGTTGCGGAGTCGTCCAGTACCACTGCAGGTCCTGTTCCTTGCGAACCGCGGTGTCGATCAGCCTCGGCAAGCGCGGGACCTCTGGGTGCCGGGACTGCGGTGAAGCCGGGCGACTACAGTGCCGCTACTGATGTCGAAGCCGGCGGAACAGCTGGTGACAACGTGGCGGACGAAGTCGTGGTGCACCCCGTGCCGGGGGTGTCGACCGGATCGCGCGATCCGGTCGACCGCCTGTAACGGCTCCCGAAACCAACGTCGAACTATTCGCTCAGGGACTGGCGAGCACAACACGCTGATCCAACACGACTGCCCCCTCGGGCCAACCGACGCTGGCTCATCGCTGCGGCTACTGCCCTGCGGTGAGAAACAGCGCAGGCTCGGTGAGGTTCTCGACCACCATCGCCAGAAAACGCCGACCGACGGCACCGTCAGCCACCCGGTGATCGTAGGAGAACGACAGCGGCATCATCGTCGCGATCTCGATACTCTGGTTGCGGGCGACTGGCTTGTCCTTCGCTCGGCCTGTGGCCAGGACGCCGATGGTACCGGGCGGGATGATCGGGGTTCCAAATCCGCCGCCGGCCGCACCGGTATTTGATAGCGTAAATGTCTGGCCTGACACGTCGCCAGGCGGCAATGAACGATCGCGTGCTTGCTCGCTGAGCCGCCGTACGTCAGCCGCCAGTTCTAGAACGCTCTTGGCGCCTGCATCTTTGACCACTGCTACCAGCAAACCCTCCGGCGTGTTTACCGCAATGCCGATGTCGTGGCAATCGTGATACACCAGATCCTCGCCCTCGAGCCTTGCATTGAAGACCGGGACCTCGCGCAGCGCCGGGACGATGGCCGCGATCACCAGAGCGTCGATCGGGATGGAGACGCCATGCCGATTCTGCAGCGCGTTGCGAACGGACAGCAACCGTGACGCGTCAGCCTCGTCGAACGAGGTGACGTGCGGGATCTCTGCCCACGATCGGCTCATGTTCGCAGCGATCGTCCTGCGCAGGGTGCTCATCCGCCGCCGTTCTCCGCCCGCCGGCGTCGACGCGGCATGTCCCGGCGCCACCTGCGGATCCGACTTCGCCGAGGCCGCAGCCTCGACGTCTTTCCTGGTGATGCGGCCCCCTGGGCCTGATCCGGTGACCTGCTGCAGGTCGACTCCCAGTTCCTTGGCGACCTTGCGCACCAGCGGTAAGGCGACGACAGACGGATCCCGCTCGACGCCGACCCCAGTGGCGACCGGTCGCAACTCGGTGGCATCTTCACTCAGGTTGCCAACGATCGGCATCGCATCGGCGCCCGTACCCGACACGGGCGCTGACGCCGGGACCGCTGCTGCACCGTCCGCCGCAGAGCGGTTGGCCGAGTTGTTCTGCGGCGCCGGCCAGACATCGCCCGGATCGCCGACGACGGCGAGGATGTCTCCGACGACGATGATCTCCCCTTCGGCGGCACCGTGGCGGATGACGGTTCCGGCGTACGGACTGGGGATGTCGGTCGCCGTCTTGGCTGTCTCGACCTCCACCAGGATCTCGTCGACGGCGACCTGACCGCCGACCGGCACAGCCCAGCGCAGGATCTCGGCCTCCACCAGACCTTCGCCGATGTCCGGCAGGCGGAACTCTCGCGCAGTCATGACTCGAGCACCTCGGTCGTCGCAGCGAGAATGCGCTCAAGGCTCGGTGTGTAGTGCTGCTCGGACATCTTCAGTGGAACCACGGTGTCCCAGCCGGTCACCCGTTTCACCGGTGCCTCGAGGTCGTAGGCACAGTGCTCCTGCAGCTGCGCGATAATCTCGGCGCCGAGCCCGGCGGTTCGCGGCGCCTCGTGGATCACCACCGCGCGGCCGGTCTTGCTTACCGACGCCGCGATGGTCGTGATGTCCAGCGGCGCCAGACTGCGTACGTCCACCACCTCAGCCGAGATCCCGGACGCGGCAAGTTTCTCGGCCGCTTCCCGCGTCTCTTTCATCATCGCCCCCCAGGCGATCAGGGTGATGTCCGTGCCGTGCCTCTCGACGGCGGCGGAGCCGAGCGGCACGGACGCCAGATCCGGCAACTCTTCCTTGACAGACCGGTACAGCCGGATCGGCTCGAGGAAGATGACCGGATCGGGGTCCTCGATCGCGGCCCGCAGCAACCCTGCGGCATCTCCCGGCCGGGACGGCACGACGACCTTGAGGCCCGGAATGTGCGCGTACAGGGCCTCGGTCGATTCGGAATGGTGTTCGGCGGCGCCGATGCCGCCGCCGTACGGCATCCGGATCACCAGCGGCGCAGTGAAACGATGCCGCGACCGGTGCCGCATCCGCGAAACGTGGCTGATGATCTGGTCGAACGCGGGATAGGAGAAGCCCATGAACTGAAGCTCCATGACCGGTCGGATGCCGGCCAATGCGAGCCCGAGGCCGACACCTACGATGCCGGACTCGGCCAGCGGCGTGTCGACCACCCGCTGCGGTCCATGCCGATCGCGCAGCCCGTCGGTGATCCGGAACACGCCACCGGTACGTCCGATGTCCTCGCCCATCACAAGCACGTCGTCCAGGTCGGTCAGCGCGGCATCGAGCGCCTGGTTCAATGCCTGCGCGATGGTCAGTGTCGCCATCAGAGCTCCTCCGCCATAGCACGCTGTCCGAGCAGGGAGTCGGGCAGCTCGGCAAACATCGCGTCGAACGTCTCACCTGCTGTGAACGGCTGGATCTGTTCGGCGAGCTCTACCGCCCGCTCGACCCTCGCCGAGCCTTCCCGCTCGAGCTCGGCCTGCCACTCGGGTGTCCAACTGCCCTCGGCCTCCAGATAGCGGCGAAGCCGCTCGAGCGGGTCACGCTCACGCCATTCGGCCAGCTCATCGTCGGTGCGGTACCGCTTCGGGTCGTCGGTGGTGCTGTGCGGCCCCATCCGATAGGTCAGCGCCTCGATCAGTGTTGGCCCCTCCCCCGCCCTGGCTCTCGCCACCGCGGCCGACGTGGCGGCCAGTACCGCGAAGACATCGTTGCCGTCGACAAGTACTCCGGGCATCCCGTAGCCGACTGCCTTGGCGGCGATCGTCTCCGCCGCGGTCTGCTCCGCACGGGGCAAGGAGATCGCCCAGCCGTTGTTCTGGCAGACGAAGACACAGCCTGCTTTGAACACGCCTGCGAAGTTCATCGCCTCGTGGAAGTCGCCCTCCGACGTGGCACCGTCACCGAAGTAGGTGATCGCAACCCGATCCGTGCCCTGCAGGCGCTCCGCCCAGGCAAGGCCGACCGCATGCAGCATATGGCTGCCCACCGGGATCGACGGCGGCAGCACTCTCACCGAAGCGGGCGGCGAGCCGCCCATCTCGGTGCCCCGACGAGTCGCTAGCACCAGCTCCATCGGATAGCCGTGCATCCACATCGCCGCCGGCTCCCGATAGGACGGAACCATCCAGTCGCCCGGCTCGAGCGTGATCGCGGTGCCGATCTGCGCCGCTTCCTGCCCTTCGAACGGCGCGTAGGTGGCGATCCGGCCCTGCTTCTGCAGAGCGACGCCCTTCCTGTCGTAGGTCCGCGCGAACACCATCTCACCGTAGAGGTCGGCGGCGTCGTCGAGGTCGACCGGCCGGTCACCGACCAGCTCGCCGCGCGGCGTCAGGATCTGAAGCATCTCGCTGTCCATTGGTCCTCATACCCTCGGATCGATCCGCGAGCCCACCGCGGAGTCCTCGCTGTTCCCAGTGCGTCGGCGCCACGACCGCGACCGACAGACTCATTATAGCGGTTGTCGATATCGATTCGCGACATGAGACGCAGATTATCAAACCTCAGCCAGCAGGCCGGCGATCAGAGCAGCCCGCCGCGGCAGGCAATCCACCTTGACGTGCTCGTCATCCGCATGCGCACCGCCACCTTCGGGGCCCAGCCCGTCGAGGGTCGGCACACCGAGCGCCGCGACGAGGTTGCCGTCACTGCCACCTCCGGTCGACCCCTCACCCAGATCGGGCACTCCCAGACCGGCAGAGATCGCCTTGGCCCGCTGGAACAGCCGGCCGCTCGCCGGCGTGCGCTCCATCGGAGGTCGCGACAGGTCGGCGAGCACAGACACCCGCGCACCAGGCAGCACCGGCGACAGCTCGCGCAGCGCATGCCGGACCCGCTCCGCTTCCGCGGCAGTCTTCACCCGGACGTCGATGACAGCCTCCGCCGCGGCGGGAACGACATTCGATCGACTGCCCCCACGCACCAGGCCGACGGTCACCGACGTACCACTGACAAGGTCGTTGAGCGCATGCACGGCCGGGATCTGATGGGCCAGCTCGAGGATGGCGCTCACACCGCGCTCGGGTTCGATCCCGGCATGCGCCGCCTTGCCTTCAACTTTCAATCGATACATGGCCGTACCCTTGCGGGCCGTCTTAAGCACCCCGCCCGGCAGCGGTGCCTCCAGCACGAAAGCCGCTGCCGCACCGGCCGCGGCGTCCTTGATCAACGCACGCGAGCTGCGGCTGCCGATCTCCTCGTCACTGTTCAGCACCAACCGCAGCGTTCGCCGGGACCCCAGGCCGAGCGCGGACAATTCGCTCAACGCGTAGTAGAGCAGCACGAGGCCACCCTTCATGTCGAAGCAGCCGGGCCCGGTCGCGACGCCCTCGCGGGACACGTCGAACGGCATCCGCTCCAGCGTCCCGCGCGGCCACACCGTGTCGAAGTGCCCCAACGCGACCGTATGCGCCAACGATTCCGGTCCTGCGCCTGGCACGGTCACGACGAGGTGGTCGACACCGGGCTGACCCGCGGAATGGCGCTCCACGCCACCGAACTCGCCGAACAGACGCTCGAGCCGGCCTCCCATCGCCACCAGGCCGTCCGGATCGTCGGAAGGCGACTCGATCGTGACGAGCTCACCGAGCAGTTGCTCCATCGCCGAACGCCGCGGTTCGAGCCGTCGCCTGACTGCCGCCGCGACCTCCGCTCCCACGGGCCGCGCGGGGATATTGTCAACATCGTTGTCCGATATCATCTCGCCATACTAGCTTCATGACAGGCCTGATGAGAGGCCATGAACATCATGTCGACACTGATAACGCATTGCGATATCATTCTCCGTTATGGACAGTCTGACGCGGAGAGACACGTTGCTCGGCCGGGACATCATCTTCGAGTACCTGGTGGAACAAGAGATCCCCTACATATTCGGCAATCCCGGCACCACCGAGATCGCCTTCCTGGACGGGTGCAACGACTACCCGGTCGAGTACGTACTGGCTCTCCACGAGGACATTGCGGTGGCACAGGCGATGGGCTACGCCCGTGCCTCGGGCAAGGTCGGCGTCGTCAACCTGCACGTGACGCCCGGTGTCGCGCACGGTCTGGGGAATCTCTACAACGCCTACCGGGCGCGTTTTCCACTCCTGGTGACCGCAGGCCAGCACCATGCGGCCCTGAACGTGCAGGAGCCGATCCTGACCTCGGACCTCGCCGGCCTGGCACGGCCGTTCACGAAGTGGGCCTACGAGGTGACGATCGTCGACGAGCTGCCGATCGCCATGCAGCGCGCGTTCAAGGAGCTCACCACGCCGCCGTACGGCCCAGTCTTCCTGTCGATCGCCTCCAACCTCTTCCTCGAGAAGGTGTCCGAGGCCCCGCCCGCGCGAGTCAGCCAGATCGGTGCCGCCACCGCCGACCAGGCCACGATCGACCGCGCCGCCGCAGCGCTCGCAGAGGCAGCGAACCCGGTGATCATCGCCGGCGATGCGGCAGGCCTGTCGGACGCCTGGCCCGAGCTGACGAGCGTCGCCGAGACGCTGGGCGCCACGGTCTACACCGAGGGCTACGCGACCAGCTGGAACTTCCCGTCCAACCACCCGCTGTACGGCGGGCCGATGCCGGTCCTGTCAGCCGACATGCGCCGGCGCTTCGACGACGTCGACCTCGTGCTGATGTGTGGCATCACGTGCCAGGCGCCGGTGTCGCGCTACGACGAGGGTGGGCCGCTGATCCCCTGGCGGGTGCGCGCGATCAGCGTCGACGACAGCCCGTGGGAGATCGGCAAGAACCAGCCCGTGGAAGTCGGCGTCGTCGGCGACATCAAGCAGAACCTGGCCGGCCTGGCCACGGCACTGCGCAACACCCCCGTCGACGCCGCCGTGCTAAGCCGCCGCGGAGAGGAGTCGCGCGCGACATGTGCGCAGCGTGTCGACAAATGGGAGCAGGACATCCGGGCCGCACGCGAGTCCGAGCAGATCTCCGCGGCTCTGATCGCCGCCGAGCTCCGCGACCTGCTGCCGACCGACGCGGTGTTCGTCGACGAGTCGATCTCGAACCGCGCGGCGTTCGTCAACGTACTCCAGTTCGCCGACCCGCGGTCCTACTTCAACGTCAACGGCCTGTCGCTCGGCTACTCGGTCGCCGCGGCGGTCGGGATCCAGATGGCTGAGCCGCAGCGGCGGGTCGTCAACGTGGTCGGCGACGGCTCGTTCCTGTATTACCCGAACGCGATCTGGAACGCCGCCGCGGCCAATACGCCGGTGCTGTTCGTCATCCTGAACAACACCAGCTATCGCGTACTCAAGATCATCACCGACCGCATGGGCGGCCCCTGGGGATCCAACGACCAGCCGCCGCCCGGCTTCGACATCAACCAATCCAAGGTCGACTTCGTCGCGCTCGCGCAGTCCATGGGTGTCCCGGGTGAACGCGCCGAAACGCCCGCCGGACTCCGTGCCGCGCTGGAGCGCGGCCTCGACGCAGCAGGACCGTACGTCGTGGAAGTCACCCTGCAGCAGGACTGACCAATCCTGCACACAGACCGCACAGAAGACCCAGGAGGAACGCGTCGTGACAGCAGTCACCGATCTCGAGAAGCTCATCACCGAAACCGCCGACGATCTCAGCCTGCTGAAGTCGCCGGCACATCGCAGCGCAGTCGAGGAGACGATCGAACTTCTCGATCAGGGCAAGGTCCGGATGGCCGAGAAGGTCGACGGGAGCTGGCAGGTGAACGCCTGGGTGCAGCACGCGATCCGGCAGTACTTCCAGGTTGCCCCGTTCACCACCGAGCATGCCGGACCCCTCGAGTACCACGACCGCATCCCGATCAAGCACGGCTTGAAGGACCGGGGCATCCGGGTCGTCGCAGGTTCCATCGTCCGCTACGGCAGCTACATCGAGTCCGGGGTCATCGTCGCACTCGGCTTCGTCAATCTCGGCTCGTACGTCGGGACCGGCTCTCTCGTGGATGCCTGGGCCACTGTCGGCAGCGGCGCCCAGATCGGCCGCAACGTGCACCTCGCCGGGGGGGTCGGGATCGGCGGCGTACTCGAACCACCCGGTGCTCGCCCGGTGATCATCGAGGACAACGCCTTCATCGGCTCGCGGTGCATCATCGTCGAAGGTGTGATCGTCGAGGAGAACGCGGTCGTCGCCGCGCAGACTTGCCTGACCTCCTCCACGCACATCATCGACGTCACCGGCGACGAGCCGGTCACCCACAAGGGCAGGGTGCCGGCCAACTCCGTGGTCGTCCCCGGCACCCGGACCCGGAAGTTCCCGGCCGGCGAGTTCGAGGTGAACTGCGCGCTGATCATCGGCCGGCGCACACCGGGAACCGATGTCAAGGTTGCCCTGACCAACGATATCCGCGACTTCAGCTTCGCCTGATGAGCCTCCTGCAGCTCAGCGCCACTACGCTTCCGCGCAGTGCGGACGCGCTGCGTTCTTCGGTTCGGGGATTCCTGGCCGAGGAACGCGAGCAGGGCAGGTACGTGCCACGCTGCGACAACTGGCTGGGAGGTATCGACCCTGAGTTCAGCCGCAGGCTCGGCGAGCGAGGCTTTCTCGGCCTCACCTGGCCACGTCGGTACGGCGGCCAGGAGCGAAGCCCACTCGAGCGTTTCGCAGTCACCGAGGAGTTGCTGGCGGCGGGTGCGCCCGTGGCGGCGCACTGGGTGTCCGACCGCCAGGTCGGTCCGAACCTCCTGCGCTTCGGCTCCGAGGACCAGAAGCGCACCTATCTGCCCGGCATCGCGTGCGGTCAACTGTTGTTCTGCATCGGAATGAGCGAGCCGGACTCGGGCTCCGACCTTGCTTCGGTACGCACCCAAGCCACGCGAGCTCCGGGCGGATGGGTCGTCAACGGGTCGAAGGTCTGGACCAGCGGCGCGCACGTCGCCCAGGCGATGGTCGCGCTGGTTCGCACCACCCCGGAAGCCGACCGCCACGACGGACTCAGTCAGCTGATCGTCGACATGGCGGCAGCAGGCGTACAGGTCAATCCCATCCGGTCGATCGATGGCGGCCACCACTTCAACGAGGTAGTGCTCCAGGATGTCTTCGTCCCGGACGAGCACGTACTCGGCCGGATCGGTGATGGCTGGAGACAAGTCACATCGGAGCTGGCCTACGAGCGCAGCGGTCCGGAGCGACTGATGAGCACCCTGCCGCTACTGCTCGAGTGGTGCAAGCGACTGCGCGAATCCTCCGCACCGATAGACACGGCGTACGCCGATGCTGTCGGCCAGCTGGTTGCCCGATGCTGGACGCTTCGGCAGATGTCGCTCGCAGTCGCCGCCGGTCTCGCCGATGGTGCGATGCCGGCCACCGAGGCTGCCATGGTCAAGGATCTCGGCGCGCAGTTCGAGCGGGAGGTGATCGAGGTGATCCGGCGCCACATCGACCTCGAACCCGACGCCGGCAGCGACGACCCACTGACCCGGCTGCTCGCCGAGGCTATCCTGCACTCCCCGGCCTTCACCCTGCGAGGCGGTACGACCGAGATTCTGCGCAAGATCGTCGCGTCTAGCCTGGGGGCACGATGAACGGCAACGAGCTCGACGATCTCATCGCGATCGTCGAGAAGATCTGCTCGACGCACCACGATCGGCGCCACGGGGACGGACACCTACTCGACCGTTCCTCGTGGCAGGCCCTGGAGGAGTCGGGCTTCACCTTGGTGTCGGTGCCCGAGGATGCCGGCGGACCGGGCGGGACCATGCAGCAAGCGGCAGCCGTCCTTCGCGCTGCCGGACGGGTCGGCCTCGCGGCCCCACTCGCGGAAACGATGTGGCTCGCGGGCTGGCTACTGGCATCGTCGGGCGTACCCGTGCCACGCGGACCGCTGACTGCGGCCGTCGCGGAGCCGGGCGAGGTCAACATCGTCGAGGTCAACGAGGGCTGGCAGATCGACGGCGTCGTACGGCGCGTGCCATGGGCCGGCGCAGCCGACACGGTCGTCATGCTGGTACGTCGTCGCAGCGACCTCCTGGTGGTCCGGCTGCACCCCAGCGAGATCTCGTTGCGGCCCGGGCGGAATCTGGCCGGCGAGTGGCGTGAGGACGTGGTGTGCCGCAAGGTCGTCCTCGATCGAGACCGAGTCACGACGGCCGGACCTGATGTCTCCGCACGTGGCTTCTTGAACCGGGCCACGCTGAGCAGAGTGCTCGCCATGTCCGGCGCAGCAGAGGAAGTCCTGAGCGTCGCCATGAGGCATGCAGACGAGCGAGAACAATTCGGCCGGCCGCTGGCGAAGTTCCAGGCCGTGCAACATCTCATTGCACAGCTGGCGGGCGAGACCGCCTCGGTCGTGGTCGCTGGACAGGCGGCCACCCTGGCTCTCGAGCAGGAGTCAGGGCCGCAGGCGACCTTCGCCATTGCGGCCGCAAAGGCGTCGGCATCGGAGTCCGCCGGCCGGATCGCCGCCTGGGGACACCAGATTCTTGGCGCGATGGGCTTCACCACAGAACACGCGCTCCACCGCAGCACCAGCCGGTTGTGGGCCTGGCGCGACGAGTTCGGCAACGAGCGTCATCATCGCCTCAGCATCGGTCACCAAGCACTGAGTACAGATCCGTGGAACCTCATCGTCGGTCAGGAGAACGGCCGAGCGGAGGCGGACCAGGGCGTGTCGTAGCAACAGAGTCAAGTTGTTCACCAGTCCATTCGAGGAGTGAGATCGATGCTCAACACCGCGTCTGCACAGGTTCCCGAGCCGATCAGAGTTGTCGTGGCCGGGCCGAACGGACGGATGGGGCGCGCCATGATGGAAGGGCTGCCGCAGCAGTCCGGACTCCATGTCGTCGGTGGACTGAGTCGCAAGGATGATGACGAAGCCATCGCCGCAGTGCTGGCTGCTGCAGACGTGATCGTCGACTTCACCCACCCGGCCACCTCCCCGGCGTTGCTGGAGCGGGCGCTGGATGCCGGCGTGCGACCTGTCATCGGCACCTCCGGACTGGCCGAGGAAGTTCTGGAGCTGGTGGACGGCAAGGCTCGTGAACAGGGCATAGGCGCAGTCTGGGCGCCGCACTTCCGGCTGGCAGCAGTTCTGATGATTCGATTCGCCGGCATCGCAGCTCGTTACCTCGACCACGTTGAGATCATCGAGGCCCACCACTCCACGAAGGCCGACGCGCCCTCTGGTGTCGCGAGGACGATGGCGCGCATGATGCGCGACGTTCGGGGATCGGATTTCGTGGATCCGACTGTGGAGAAGGAGACGCTGGACGGCGTGCGGGGTGGAGTCCATGGCGGCGTGCGGGTGCACAGCATACGTGTCCCTGACATTGTCGGATGGCATGAGGTTATGTTCTCCGGGGACCAGGAACAGTTGACCATCCGGCATCATGAGACCGGCCGCGAGAGCTACGTACCGGCGGTCGCCGCCGCCGTCCAGAAGACCATGGCGCCTGGAGTGATCGGCCTTGTCCGTGGATACGATGCCGTCATCGGCCTGGCTGACTGACCACTCGTTCTCCGACCTCGCTCGAAGCGATGACGCCCATTGACATCGGCTCTCGATATTGAATATCGTCTGAACTATGCTGGTCTTTCTGACCCGGATCACTGTGGCAGCCTCGGACATCGACACTTTTGTCGACACCCGCAACTCAACGATGTTCCCGGCGGTGCAGGAGCAGCCGGGGTATGGCGGGATCGCCCTGCTCAGGCCGAGGACCGACAACGACACCGCCCGACTCGCGTTGCTGAACTGGTGGCGATCCGCCGCAGATCAACAACGATGGGTCGATTCCCCGGAGCACGAAGCGATGGCGAGCCGGACGAAGGATCTCGTACGGTCCGCACAGTCGTCGACGTACGAGTACGCCGACGATCTCTCGCTCACCGTCAACGATTCGGCACGGGCCACCATGATCTCCATCGGAATGCATCAAACGATGCCGGGCCGCAGCGCGGAGTACATCGCGGCGCGGAGAGACATCGGAAATCCCAGCATGCGTCAAGCGGCCGGGTTCGCCGGGATCTCAACATGCCAGACTCCCGGCGATGTGGAGCGCTTCATGGTCGTGCTGGAGTGGGCCGACGACGCAATGGCCGACAGGTACTACGACAGTGAGGAGCACCTCAACTCGGTGGTCCCGGCGATCGGCGGCGCACTCACCACACTCGAGCCGAGCGAGCGGTACGACGTCTTGATGCGCGACATACCGGGCGTCAGCAAGGCTACGAACGGCTGAGTTGCGATGAGCCAAAGGCGAGTCGGAGGACCGACTCGGGGACGTAGGTCATGCATTCCGCTTCCGGCCGGCCACCGCCTTGGACCCAGTCTTACTCCTGGTCTTGTTGTCCAGCACCTCGTCGACCAGCTCGACCAGCTTACCGCGGGCCTCGTCGAGCACCTGCTGACCGAGGGGGGTGATGTAGTAGTACTTCCGCACCTTGCCTTCGACGATCCGATCCTCACGCACCAGGAGACTGCTCGCCTCCAGATTGTGGAGCAGCGGGTACAAAGTGCCGGGCGACAGCTTGTATCCGTGCGTCTCCAACTCGGCCGCGATTCCGACGCCGTACACCGCACCGAGACTCGCATGGTGGAGGACGTGGATCTTGACGAAACCCAAGAGCAGGTCCCGAAACAGTTTGGAATGCTCCTCCACGGTGCCGTGAACTGTCATCGGCTTGGCTTTCGGCATGTGAGCGCTCCACTAGGTAGTGCAGGTGCTGCGGTCGCAGGATCAATGATCGAGAAGCGATCGTAGCTCACCATACGAACTGAAGAGCGAAAGACGCCCTGGACCTCGACCACAGTCGACCCCTCACCAACTGTCGGCATGCACTGAGCATGCATATCGGCTGCTCCAGTTATCGTACCTTGACATCGCCGTCGAGCACCTACCCACGCCCACTCCAGGCAGCTCTCCCCACGTCAGCTGAGGACTCATCCCGCTGCCGGAGCGGCTATCCAAGCCGCACGACGCGATCCGGTGCGCCTTACATCAATCTCATGATATCTTTGGTCGATATCGGAAGCCTGATTAGACGGCAAAGGAGCACTGTGAGCGAGGAGGTTGCGACTGCCGAGCGCAACGGAGGCTCGACGGACCCGGGCCGGCTCAGTCGGTTCACCGCCGATGTCTTCGTGCATCTCGGAATGTCGGACGAGGACGCCGGGCTGCTGGCCGACTATTTCGTGTGGGTGGAATTGCACGGCGTTCCAGCCATGGGGGTTCGACGAATACCTGAGTTTGTCGACCGGTTGCGGCACGGTGGAACTCGGTGCGGCGGCGTGGCCGACTCGAAGATCGTCCGCGATCATCCCGCCTTCGCGGTTGTCGACGCGCAGGACACGTTCGCCCAACTCGCGGGCCACCGGGCAATGCAGATTGCTGTCGGCAAAGCGAGGGCGACCGGCCTCGGTGCCGTGTCCGTTCGCAACACCACCACCGCCGGAGTGGTCGGCTACTACTCGGCGCTGGCCGCGGAGCAGCAGATGATTGGGCTCGTCGTCAACAACAGCGCACCGGTCATGGCGGCGTACGGCGCTGCCGAGCGGACGCTCGGCGTCCAGGCGCTCTCGATGGCCAGCCCTGCCGGCGAGCATCCCCCGTTGCTGCTCGACATGACCAACTCGGCCATGAGCATGGCGCGGATGTACGAGCACCAGCTGCGGCGTGAACAACTCCCAGGCAACGTAGCGCTGAGCGCCGACGGCACGCCGACCATCGACCCAGAGGCCGGCCACGCCGGCATCCTGCTGCCGATGGCCGGACACCGCGGCTACGGGCTGGCCTTGATGTGGGAGGTACTCGTCGGCGTGCTCGCCGGCGGCCAGCACTTCGGCAACGACGTGAGGTGGCCTTCTGAGCACGCCTTGCCGAGCGGCAACAGCCTGTTCGTGCTTGCCGTGGATCCTGCCGCGGCGTTGCCGTACGAGACGTTCACCGGCCGGGTCGACACCCTGATCGACAGGATGCACGATGCGCGACCAGCAGCTGGTGTCGACCGCGTTCTCGTGCCCGGCGAGCGGAGTCAGATCGCCGCCCGAGCCCGCCGCCGCGAAGGCATCGTGGTACCGGATGACGTGGTGGCGAGTCTGGTCGCCCTGGGGTCGGAGCTCGGAGTGGCGTGGTGAACCGGGCGACGAACGACACCGCTGGCGGGCGCGTGCCGGCTACGCATCTGCATCGACTCGCCTGCGACGTACTCACCAGGATCGGAATGTCCGAGCAGGACGCGACGATGGCCGCTGACGCGATGGTGTGGTCGGACCTGCGGGGCGCCACGAACCACGGCGTGTCAGCGAGAGTTCCGGTCCTCGTCAGCAGGGTCCGCGCCGGCGCGGTCAATCCCGCGCCAACTTGGCAAGTGCTGGCGAGCACAGCGGGGGTCACCGCGCTAGACGCAGACCGCGGCTGGGGACAGGTCGCAGGCACCCGCTGCATGAAGATGGCCATCGAGGCGGCGCGCAAGACCGGCGTCGGAGTTGCGACAGTTCGCAATGCGGACATCGCAGCATCTCTTGGCTGGTACGCCAATGTCGCGATCGAGCAGTCCATGGTCGGCATCGCCTTCAACAACAGCATGCCGCTCATGGCACCCTGGGGCGGCGCGACGAAGCTGCTCGGCAACCAGGCGACCGCCATGGGCACGCCCGCAGGCCGGCACCACCCGATCCTGTTCGACTCCGCGCTGTCGGCCCTGTCGATGCACGCCGTGCACGCCGTGCACAGCCGGAACGAATCCCTGCCGGAGAACGCTGCGCTCGACGCCGACGGCAGACCCACCGTCGATCCGGCGGCAGCCCTTGCGGGTGCGATGCTCCCCGCCGCCGGCCATCGTGGATATGGCATCGCAGTGATCTGGGAGGTGCTCACCGGCGTACTCGGCACCGGCTTGTTCGCGCCGGAGGTACGGAACCCGGCCGAGGGTCCGGTCGGCCTCACGCTGTTCTGTCTCGCTCTCGACCCGACCGCGATCCAACCACTGGAGGTCTTCACAGGGCGCGTTGACACCTTCATCGACCGGATTCATGCCTCCACTCCGATCGATGGCGTCGAGCGGGTCCGGGTGCCGGGAGAGCGGGGCTTCGGTGTGGCCGAGCAGCAGCGACGGGACGGAGTCCTGTTCACCGCGGACCAGCTGACCAGTCTGCGTCACCTGGCCGACGAGTTCGGCCTCGAGTGGGACGGTGCCACGGTTGCGTAGGCGGACGCCGTACCCCTCCACCGCGGCAGAGCGCTTCTTCGAACACAGCCGCCGAAACCAGAAAGGTGAACACTCATGACCATCGAGCAGCCAACTGCCGCGAACGACGAGATCGTCGGATCCATCGCGGTCGATGCCCGGCGCATCGGATTGATCGGGGACGACCACAATGCCGAGGAGGACGGGAGCGATCTGCCGGTCGAGGTGCTCGAGGCCTTCCGCGACGTCGACCTGATCCTGCACCTCGGCCACATGGGCCAGCGCGAGGTGTTCGCACGCGGCGCACTCGACAGACTGGAGACCGTAGCTCCCGTGCTCGGTGTCCAGGACTACTCGGTCGGCAAGGACGGCGCCCAGTTGATCAGCCCGCCGGACGGGAACCGCATCGCAGGCATGACCCGGGTGGTCGAGGCTGCCGGTGTGCGCATCGGTCTCGTGCACAACCTCTGCAAGTCACCAGGGCCGGAGATCCCCGCCGCGCCGGGTGGCCTGCCCGAGATCGATGGCGATGCCCTGTCCACCACTTTGGCGCAGAAGTTCGGCGGGCCCGTCGATGTCGTCGCCTTCGCCGGCACCCACCGAGCCGCCACGGTGACCGCCGGCGGCGTCCTGTTCGTCAACCCTGGCAGTCCGACCTACCCGAAGGGGCCAGGCCGGGTCCCCGGCGAGCGATCTCATGGCACCGTCGGCATCCTCGAGCTGTCACACGGCGCCATCGCCTACGAGACCGTCGACCTGCACTGTCTCGCCGTCGGCTGACCTCACTGTGGAGGGTCGTCCTCCGCAGCCCCCGACCGCTGAATCGACCTTAGGGAGTGAGACAACAGTGACGATCCGCCAGCGCAACGGCACCTCGACGTCGGACGACGTGGAGGCATCCACGGCGCCCGAAACCAGTGCGGCCGAACAGCCCGAGAGCGTCCCGCGTGGCTCCGTCCTCGAGGTGTTCCTGGTGGCCGGCCGCCTCGGGCTCACCAGCTTCGGCGGACCGATCGCCCACCTTGCCTACTTCCGCGACGAGTACGTCGTCAAACGCCGCTGGCTCGACGAGAAGAGCTACGCCGACCTGGTCGCACTGTGCCAGTTCCTGCCGGGCGCGGCCAGTAGCAAGCTCGGGATGTCGATCGGGATCCTGCGCGCGGGCCCGGTCGGCGGGCTGTTCGCCTGGCTCGGTTTCACCCTGCCATCAGCCATCGCGCTGACGATCGCAGCGCTGACGCTCGGCAGTGTCGGCGTCGACACCGTCGACCTGCTGCACGGGCTCAAGGTGGTGGCGGTCGCGGTCGTCGCGCAGGCGGTCTGGGGTATGGCCCGCAACCTCGCACCGGATCGGCCCCGAGCCACGATCGCCGCGCTGTCGACTGCCGCCGTCCTGCTGTTGCCGGTTCAGATCGGCCAGATCACAGTGATCGTGCTGGCCGGACTGGTGGGTTGGCGCCTGCTGCGATCGCAAGGCGCCGACGCCGGTCCGGGCCTGCGCGTCCCGATCCCGCGTTGGTTCGGCATCGCCTGCTGGGTGGCGCTCATCGGCCTCCTGATCGGACTGCCCCTGGCTCGGACCGCCTTCGGATCACAGACGCTCGCGCTGTTCGACAGCGCATACCGGTCGGGCGCGCTGGTATTCGGCGGCGGCCACGTGGTGCTGCCACTGCTGCAGGCGGAGATGGTGCCGACCGGCTGGGTCGGCCAGGATCAGTTCCTCGCCGGCTACGGCCTGGCCCAGGCGGTCCCGGGCCCCCTGTTCACCTTCGGGGCCTATCTCGGTGCGGCGATGGGGCCGGCGCCGCACGGCGTCATTGGCGCGACCATCGCGCTCGTCGCGATCTTCCTGCCGTCGATGTTGCTGACGTACGGCGCGCTGCCATGGTGGGGCGTACTGCGCACCCGGCCTGCAGCTCAGGCCGCACTGCGCGGCATCAACGCCGGCGTGGTCGGCATCCTGCTCGCCGCGCTGTACAACCCAGTGTGGACAAGCGCAATCCTGCGGCCGATCGATTTCGTGATCGCGATGTGTGCGTTCCTCTTGCTCACTGTCTGGCGTTGCCCACCATGGATCGTCGTGTTGCTGGCCGGCGTGGCCGGGATGGTGGTCGCATGACGACGAATCTCGAGGCCGACCTGGTCGTCGTCGGTGCGGGACCGGTCGGACTGTACGGCGCCTACTACGCCGGCGTCCGGGGTCTGAGCACCGCTGTTGTCGATGCGTTGCCAGAACTCGGCGGCCAGGTCACAGCGATGTATCCGGAGAAGCTCATCTACGACATCGCTGGATTCCCCGCCATCAAGGGGCGGGACCTGATCGACGGACTGATCGCTCAGGCTGCGCCCTTCTCCCCCACCTACCTGCTGGGCGAGTCCGCCGAGTCGCTGAGTTACGACGCCGGCGAACCCGTTCTGCGAACCTCAGCCGGTCGAGCGATCCGGTGCCGGGCGATCATCATCACCGGCGGAATCGGCAAGTTCTCCCCACGGCCATTGCCCGCCGGAGGTGAGTTCACTGGACGCGGGCTGGAGTACTTCGTGCCCAAAGTCGGCGAATACGCAGATCTCGATGTTGTGATAGTCGGCGGTGGTGACAGCGCTGTGGACTGGGCAGGCACGCTGCTTCCGATCGCCCGGTCGGTCACCGTGGTCCACCGCCGCGAACGGTTCCGCGCCCACGAGCACTCGGTCCGTGAGCTCCACGACTCAGCCGTGCGAATCCTGACCAATTGCGAGGTGTCCGCTGTGCATGGCAACGGCCGCGTCGAGGCAGTGGACATCGTTCATCTACCGACCGAGTCGATCGAACGAGTCGACGCCCAAGCGATCGTTGCCGCGCTGGGATTCGTGGCCGATCTCGGTCCATTGACCGGCTGGGGACTGAACATCACGTCACGCCGGATCGAAGTCACGACGACGATGGCCACGAACTTGCCCAGGGTCTATGCCGCCGGCGACATCGTCGCCTATCCCGGCAAGGTGCGGCTCATCGCGGTGGGTTTCGGCGAGGTCGCGCTCGCGGTCAACAACGCCGCTGTCGCGATCGATCCTTCCTTGGATCTGTTCCCGGGACATTCCACGCAAACGGTCTGACCGGCGATCCGCCGGTCCGACCGAGACATCGGACACCCGCAGGTGGCCCGGGCTCACTCAACCGACGGGCTGGTCCGACCGGCCGCCTGCCGCTCACGAGCCTGCAGAACCTGCTGGGCCGAGCGACGCTGCAAACCACGCTCGATCGCGGCCTTCGTTGCGTCACCGGCGGTCGATCCGGGCAGTGCCCCGTGACGCTCGCGGATCAGGGCAACCTTCTCCTCAACCGGCAGGTGCGGACAGTTGGCGCACAGCCTGCCGAACCGGTCCTCGAGCAGGTAGCTCAGGCAGCACAAACGCCGAGTGGCCACCTCGTCCGGAAAAGCCCCGTCGTCAACGTGGGTCCAATCCATCCTGTCCCGCAGCGGGTTGGGCTGACCGGTGACACCGGGCAACACCTCGTCCTCGAGTAGCATCCGCTGATCGTCGACGTACCCCTGTGCGACATCATCGTCGAGGTACTCGCAAGCCGCCGCGGACATGGTCGTCGGCCACTCCGCCACATTCGTCCACAGGAGCCCCGGAGCGAGATTCGTCCGCTCCGCCACAGTGTTTACGAACGAGTCGAGGTGCTCGCCGTACAGGCGGCTGCAAACGTGCGCCCGCAACTCGTCGAGCGTCTCCAGCACCGGTCCGGCGGCCGACCACGAGGCCGGTCGTTCACTGCACCGTACGACCTCGTCGTCGCGTTGATCGAGAACCAGCCGGAACGGGATGGTCTTCCACAGCACAAAGCTGCACCGGGAGACGGACAGATCGAGACCGATGCCTTCGGCCATACCTACGAGCGCAGCGATGGACAAGGAACCGGCATAGTGCCGGACATATCTGGACACGTAGGCCCGCATGTCTACGCCATCCGCTGGGCGCCCGGAGCTGACATCGAAGTCGAGTTGCGAGCGATCAACACCGGCGTGCTGTGCAATGCACTCGGCGAAGAAGTCCGCGTCGAAGAATCTCTCGGCCGGTACCGTCTCGACGTCCGGCGCGGACTCTTGGACGAACCGCCCTTTGGCCGCCCCCAGCGAGTCGATGCGTTCTGTCAGGCCCTGCCTCCACCCGATCGTCGTGGTAGCGCTGCCCTTGTCATCATCCACCATCGTCCCAGCCCTCTTTCTCGCGATCCGTTCAAGACCACCACGCGTCGCATACGAGTAGGTACAACAGAAGACATCATAGCATCCATGTTAGATATCGCATGGCGATATAAGCGTCGCCGTGCCTGACTGCAGGAGTCTGCTCACGCCGCCACAGGCACTTCCTGGCAAGCCAAGGAGTCGTGAGATCACTCATATCGGATAACGATATCTAATATTGGTATCATGCTGGCATGACAGTTTCCGTGCCCACAGGCTTCCTGCCGTCCGCCTTCTCCGGGCCGGCCTGGGACCAGGCCCGACAGCTGGTGCTGTGCCGCCCACACGAAGACGAGCGCATGCAGGCGATCTCGGCCGAGCTCGCCGTTCGCAACCTGCTGCATCGCTACGTCTACGCCCTGGACTGCAGCGACATCGAGGGCGTGATGGCGTCTTTCACCGCCGACTGCGTCATGAACAGCCCGACGGGCACAGTCTCCGGCACGGCGGCCATCCGCACCCACTACGAGCAGGTACTCGCCGACATGCCCACGCGATTCCACCTACTGACGAACACGGCCGTACGGATCAGCGCCGACCTACGATCGGCTGAGGTGAGCTCTTACTTCTTCGCCGTACGCCAGAAGGGCGGCGAGCCACCGCACTTCCTGGGCGGCCTGTTCGCCGACCAGGTCGTCGAGCGAGACGGCGAGTGGAAGATCTGCACGCGGTCGATCGCGGTCGATGTCGGAGGCGGGTTCGCGCCGGCAGTTGGCCTGCTATGAGCCCCGCTTCCCCCGGAGAAGTTCCCGGTGCAGGAGAAGACGCCCCTGATAAGCCAGGACGGCAGACCGCTCCGCCGAGCGGTCTGCCGACACCCCCGACCACCTCCGGGGTTCGCTCTTACTCAGCCCTGCGTGACTTGACCATTGCCGACGCTCACGTCAGCCGGTTCGGCCGGCTCGACGGGCGCCAACTGGAGGCCCGCCGGCGGCTCAGACGGCAGCACCCATTTGATGTATGGATAACCCGAGTTCCCGTGCATCACGTTCGCCATGTCGGTCGCAGCCGCGAACGCCCGTTCGAGCTGTTCGAGATCCTTGGCCTCGATCGCGTCGACCACCGGCGGCAACGCTTCGGCCTGGAAACGCTCCAGCCGCTCGCGATGCTTAGGGCGGAGCGTCTTCAGCGCATTCTCGAGCTTGGCCACCCGCCTGAGGTAGTACCCCGCCAGTCCCCAGTTGCCACCGCGGGCCGCGTAGATCAGGTGCCACCAGCAGTGACCGACCTTCTCCATGATGGCGGGCGTATCCGGGAGTGCGGCCGACATCTCCTCGAGCGACAGCTCGTTCTCCTCCGTTGTGACTCTGATCTCCTCAGACAACCCTGCCACCGCCTTCTCTCTTCATCGATCCTTGATATCGTTGTACGATACTACGGTCGAACACCTACGCGCAAACAATCGTCGGACGCGTCCGCGCTTCCCGACAATTATCGACTGTCAATATTGCCTTCCGTTGGAATGCATGACACGACGTGACCGGAACAGAGGCGGTGAGATGTGGTGACATCAGGTCAGCACGCACGGGTCGTAGGCGTCGGGATGGTCCCGTTCGCCACACCCAGCAAGGCGCAGCCCTACGACCTGATGGGCGAACGAGCCGTCCTGGCGGCTTTAGCCGACGCTGGACTCGAGTACCCCCAGATTCAGCAGGCCTTCGCCGGCTATGTCTACGGAGACTCGACCTGCGGGCAGGCGGTGCTGTACCGCGTCGGCATGACCGGCATCCCGGTCGTCAACGTCAACAACAACTGCTCCACCGGGTCGTCGGCGCTCTGGCTGGCCCGGCAGGTCGTGGAGAGCGGCGCGGCCGACTGCGTGCTCGCACTGGGCTTCGAGCAGATGCAGCGCGGCGCGCTGAAGGCACATTGGGACGACCGGCCGAGTCCGTTCGACACTTTCGACAGCGCGGCGGCCAAGGCGCGCGCCCAGGATGCCGAAGTCCCGTTTGCGCCGCGCTACTTCGGCGGCGCCGGAGCGGCATACGCGGACCGGCACGGAACGGCGCCGGAGACGTTCGCGAGGATCTCGGTCAAGTCCAGGAAGCATGCCGCGAACAACCCGTACGCGGTGTTCCGTGACCCGGTGACAGTCGAGGAGGTGCTTGCCTCGCCGCACATCTATGGGCCGTTGACCCGCCTGCAGTGCTGCCCGCCGACCTGCGGCGCGGCGGCGGCGATCGTCACCAGTGCCGACTTTGCGGCCAAGCACGACCTGGACGGGTCAGTGGCCATTGCCGCGCAGGCGATGACGACCGACTACCCCTCCACCTTCACCGACCAAGATCTCACCAAGGTCGTCGGCTACGACATGTCAAAGGCCGCCGCCGACCAGGTGTATGAGGCTGCCGGGGTGGACCCGCGCGATCTCAGGGTGGTCGAACTGCACGACTGCTTCACCACCAACGAGTTGCTCACCTACGAGGCACTCGGCCTCGCACCAGAAGGCGGCGCGGAGCAGTTCATTGTCGACGGCGACAACACCTATGGCGGCCGTGTGGTGACCAATCCGTCCGGCGGGCTGCTGTCGAAGGGCCATCCGCTCGGTGCCACCGGGCTGGCGCAATGCGCCGAACTGGTCTGGCAACTGCGCGGTCAGGCCGAGCAACGTCAAGTCGAGGACGTGACCCTGGCGCTACAGCACAACATCGGTCTGGGCGGCGCGGCCGTCGTCACGCTCTACCAGAAGGTCGACTGAGGATGCTGATCTCCACCGACGTGATCGGCCGCCAGCTGGCGGTCGCCGACGTCACCATCGATCGCGGCCGGGTACGCCGGTTCGCCCTGGCAATCGGCGAAACCGATCCCGTCTTCTCCGAACTGGAGGCCGCCCGGAAGGCCGGCTACCCCGACTTGCCGGTGCCGCCGACGTTCTTGTTCTGTGCCGACCTGGAGATCTGCGAACCGCTCACGATGCTCGCCAACCTCGGAGCGGACGTTCGGCAGGTGCTGCACGGCGAGCAGTCGTTCGTGTACTTCGCACCAGTTCATGCCGGCGAGACGGTAACGCTGCGGGCGCATATCGCCGATGTCTACACCAGGAAAGGCGGCCGGCTGGAATTCCTGACCAGAGAGACGACGGTCAGCCGCGGCGACGGCACCACGGTCGCCGAGCTGTCGAGCACCCTGGTCGTCAAGAATCCAGAAGCCGTTTGATGGCCGCGACGACCGAGCAGATCGAGATCGGCGCTGAGCTGCCGCCACTCGCGATCGAGCCGATCAGCCGCACCACACTAGCGGTCTTCGCCGGGGCGTCCGGCGACCACAACCCGATCCATATCGACATCGACTTCGCCCGCGCCGCTGGACTGGACGACGTCCTTGCACACGGGATGCTTTCGATGGGCTATCTCGGCCGACTGCTCACCGGCTGGGTGCCGGTCGACCGGATCCGGTCCTACCGCGCGCGATTCGTCGCCATCATGCCTGTCCACGCAACCGCGACCTGCACTGGCAGCGTCATCCGCGTCGACGAGGTTGATGGAGAGCGGCGGGCGACGCTCCGCCTGGCCGTGACTCTGGCTGACGGAACAGTCACCCTCACTGGCGAGGCCGTCGTCGCGATCCACACAACCTGGAAGGACTGATATGGGAACGCTCGACGACAAGGTGGCGATCGTCTCTGGTGCCGGCCGTGGCATTGGTCGCGAGATCGCGGTGAAGCTGGCCTCGCAGGGGGCCAGAGTAGTCGTCAACGACTTGGACGCTGCGTCCGCACAGGAGACCACCGCCGCGATCGAGGCCTCCGGCGGCACAGCCGAGCCTTGCATCGGCAGCGTCACTGACACTGGGTTCGGTGAACGGTTCGTGCAGACTGCAGTCGACTCCTTCGGCGGGCTCGACATCATCGTCAACAACGCCGGATACACCTGGGACTCGGTGATCCAGAAGATGACCGACGAGCAGTGGGACGCGATCATGGACGTCCACCTGACGGCACCGTTCCGGATCCTGCGCGCCGCCCAGCCGGTGATCAGCGCGCAAGCGAAGCAGGAGGCAGCGGCCGGAGCGGTGACGTGCCGCAAGGTCGTCAACATCTCGTCGATCGCTGGACTCGGCGGCAACCCCGGGCAAGTGCACTACGCCGCCGCAAAGGCCGGAATCACGGGTCTGACGAAGACGCTTGCCAAGGAATGGGGGCGGTACAACGTCACCGTCAACGCCGTCGCCTTCGGCCTGATCACAACCCGCCTGACCGAGGCGACCTCCGCGGACGATGCCGAGATCGACATCCAGGGACGCAAGATCAGGGTCGGGGTCAACCCGGAACTGATGGAAACCATGCAGCGGATGATCCCCCTCGGCCGGCCCGGCACCTCCACGGACGCCGCCGGCGCCGTCTACCTGTTCTGCACACCCGAATCGGACTACATCAGCGCGCAGACCGTGGTCTGCGGCGGCGGATTCACACTGTAGACAGCAGGCTCCGATGCACCATCAGACCCAACCCGCGGTCGGGCCCAGAACCGTCGAGTTCGCCGACCTGCTCGCTGCCAACACCGAGTTCGCCGCGAGCTTCGCGTACGGCGGCTACGATGGCATCGCCCGGGCCGGCATCGGCATCGTGACCTGTATGGACTCGCGCATCGCGCCACTGGCCATGGTTGGCTTGAAACCTGGTGATGCGAAGGTCCTGCGTAGCCCCGGCGGCCGTGTCACCGAACCGGCCATGACCGGCCTCGTCCTCGCCGTGCAGCTGCTCGGCGTGCGCCGCATTCTGATCGTGCCGCACACCCGCTGTGCGGTGGCCGGAATCACCGAGGACCAACTCCGCCAGCGCATCGATCGGGCCGCCGGCTGGCCGACTGCCGACCTTCTCCGGCTCGATGCCATTCCCGACCAGACCGACGCACTCCGGAGCGACGTACGGGCGGTCCGGGAAAACCCCTTGATAGGCAAGAAGGCAGCTGTGGCGGGCTTCCTGTACGACGTGGACACCGGCCGCCTGAGACTCCAGTCATAATTCAACACCGCCAGACAACACATTTGAGTAATGCCCGCATCGTCACGGCCTGCGGGGTATCGCATGGTCCACGAAACAGCCGAAGGACCCTCGCGTTGTCGCCTACCTCAGCGGCCGCGTGTCACCTTAACCCGAACAAAGGAAGGCCTGGAGCTGCCGGGAGGCTGCACATCGTGCGCCCACTCGGCTCTCCCCGGCGCAACGCCCGAACGCCGCCCGGGCGGGCTGCTGCCCAGGCATTGTTCGGGCGTTGCGGGTGGCGGTCGTGGTACTCCCCCGCAGAGACACTCAGGTAGCCAGTACCGACGTCAGGTGGTGTAGATCAGCAGTCTCGGTGGAGGTCCTTGACGATCCACTGACTGGGTGCACCCAAGAGCACCGCACTCTTCGCGGGTACACACTGGAACTGCGCCTCGATACCCGGCTGCGAGACCGAGATCATCGTGTTCTGAGAGGTGCAGTTCCCCCAGTACACCAAGCCGTCGCCTGCGTGGTGGTAAGTCCCACAGGGAATGATGTCATCCGCGTGGGCGCTCGGCGCAGCCAGAACCAAGGAGCCCCCCGCCATCAAGACACCGGCCAGGCCACTCGCCACGCGCGCTGCAATGCTCATGTTTCCTCCACAAGATCGGTGAACAATATCGAGAGCTAGCAGCAGTAACAACGCAGGACACCGCGAGGCGGTTCAATCGTGCTGCGAAACGTCCGGCGACCGCCTACAGCGGAAGCCATGCCGACCCCATCGAAGACAACCTCGGTTGCTCCCCGCATCGGGGCTGTCCCATCTCGATGTGCTCCGCAGTTCCCCTGCGCCCCAACACGATCTCGTTGCGCGAAGCATCATCTGCGCCACACCGAGCTCGTTGACATCAATCGATACTGATATACGATAGCGATGTCGTATATCAAGAGGGCCTGGTCGAGATCGTCGGGCTCGAGCTGCGAGGGAGTGGCGTGACCTTCCAGCCTGAGACCGTCGGATTCATCGGTATCGGCCTGATGGGTCGACCGATGGCGCTTCGGTTGCTCGCGGCGGATGCACGGTTGGTCGTGTGGGGCCGCACCCCGGGCAAACTCCGAGACGTCCTGGCTGCGGGTGCGGAGTTCGCGGAGGCGCCCGCCGCTGTCGCGCAGCGGGCCAGTGTTGTCATCACCTGCGTGTCGGACACCGCCGCCGTGGAAGCTGTGGTGTTCGGTCCCTGCGGCGTCGCCGAGGGTGGATCGGCAGGCAAGGTCCTGGTAGACATGTCCACGATCCAGCCGCGCCGCAGTCGTGAGCTGGCCGAGCAGTTGCGTGCTCAGACTGGGATGGGCTGGGTCGACGCACCCGTGTCGGGCGGACCGAGCGCGGCTGCGGCCGGCACACTCGCCGTGATGGCGGGCGGTGATCCGGCCGACTTCGAGCGTGTCGAGCCAGTGCTCCGCCACCTCGCCGGCGGGCTCACCCTGATGGGCCCGCCCGGTGCGGGACAGACCACCAAGATGGTCAACCAGGTGATCGTCGGCGGCTGCAAGTCGGTGATCGCCGAGGCGATCCAGCTCGCCATGAACGCCGGCTTGGACGCCAGGCGGCTGCCGGAGGCGCTTGCCGGCGGACGGGCGGACTCAGTGCTGCTGAGACAGTCGATCCCCAAGATGGTGTCGGGCGACTTCTCGCCGGCCGGACGCCTGCGCACGGTGCTCAAGGATCTCGACCTGGTCATGGAACTGGCTGGCGAAACGGGCACACCGATGCCGATGACAGGCCTCGCCACCCAACTGCACCGCATGATGATCACACATGGCCATGCCGACAGCGACTCGACGGCCGTGATCGCTTTACTGCGCGATAGGCCATTGCTGTAGGCAGCCTCCGAGGGTGGCTACCAGTCGCTTAGGAAATCGTCCCTCCTAGCTGCCGCCCATCGTCGGTCAATCCGACTGCTCAATCTCGGCCGCGGCCTCGGTTGCGCGAGGTGACCATCGGCGGCCGCTGCTGGATGCCTACGGATGCTGACTGCTCGACCTGACCTGCTGCGCATTGTGCGCGCTGGCGTCCTGACACTGCGCCCCTGTCCGGGGGTGACTGTCGATGAGTGACTGGAGCCGAGTAGTCTATCGATATATGATATCGCTATGCGATGACAGACGTGGCGACCCGTGCATTTGGAGAGCGAATGGACCTGGAATCAGCGCTGCCGGCGGTCATCAGGGCGCTGCCCGCGGCCAGTTCGGTGGTGACGGCTCACAAACTGAAGGCTGCCGGCTGTGACGTGCTGTTCGTCGCCGCCGCGGCCGGCACGGAGCTGCCGCGGCACGACCATGACACCCAGAACGCGACCGTGATCATCTCTGGTGGAATGGTGCTCGTCACCGACCAGGGCGAGCGGCGCTACGGGCCCGGCGAATGGTATCAGACCCGGCCCGGCGAGATGCACGCCCTGCGCTTCGACGCCGACACGGTGCAGATCGAGTTGCGATTCGTCCAGCCATGACGGTGGGCAACCTGGTGACGACAGTTCGATGGACTGCATCGACCTATCTGTCGCCCGCGCAACCGTTGACCAGCAGCATGATCCCAAGCAGCGCACCACCGCCAAGACCTGTGAGCCCTCGACGTACCACGATGATCCCCACATACCCGGAGTAGCAAACCCGACCGTCACCACCGCTATCGCGAGCAGAGGCCGGTTCGTTTCACGAGTCTGATCTCCGCCCTGTGATCCGCTCGCTGTCTCAGCCGTAAGCTCCGACAACGCACCTCTTTACGCACCTCAATGAGCGCGAGAGGATGGTTGCCGATGAGAACTTACGCGCAACAAGCAGCCGAGGAATACGTTACCTGTAAGGGATTCCGAGCATCATCGGCAACTGATGATCAGCCTCAGCTGGAATTCAGCGGGTTCGGGGTTCGAGTCCCTGGCGGCGCACAAAAGCCCAGGTCACACAAGTGCCCTGGGTTTCTTCATGCCCACAGGGCACCTTTTATTCGACGCTTTCAGCCGCCACGTCTCTCTCGCCGATCGGATGTGCTGACTTCATCTCGTCGTGACTGTGCGTCACATCACATGCGTGCGCGACATGTCCCGACTCGTCGACTCTCGGCACCGGCCACGCGTTGAACGGGCAACGCTCACAGCTGGCTGGAGGAGACACATGCCGAGGACACCGCTGCCCATCGGAACCTGGGGAGAGATCTCAACCAGGACTCTGAAGACCAAGAAGAACGGCAAGCCCGTCAAGCACTTGGCTCACGCCAGGTTCCGCGACCACGACGGCAAGGTCCGCGCCGTCACCGCCACCGGAACAACCAAGACCGCCGCCCGAACCGCCCTGCTCGCCAAGCTCCAGAACCGCGCCAAAACCAACCACTCCGGCGACCTCAGCACGAACCACACGGTCAACCACCTCCTCGACCTATGGGAGCGCAGGTTCGAAGGACTGGTCGCCGACGGGACACGCTCACCCACCACTCTCGCCACCTACCGGCGCGCCCTCAAGAACCATGTCCGCCCCGCCATTGGCGAACTCCATATCAGCGAAGCCACCACCCAGCGCCTAGACGTCGTCCTCACCGACATCAAGGACCACGCCGGCGCCCCGACCGCCAGAACCTGCCGTGCCGTCATCTCTGGTGCGATGAATCTTGCCGTCCGCTATGGCGCCATCACCACGAACCCCGCCCGCGAAGTCGACGCCATCGAAGCCAGGCCCAAGAGCTCACCCCGAGCGCTCACGGCCGAAGAAGTCACTCTCCTGAACAGGAGTCTGACCGCAGACGAACACGCCGTGGAAGCGGATCTACCTGACCTCGTCACGTTCATGCTCGCCACCGGCGTCCGGATCGGCGAAGCCCTCGCCGTCCTCTGGAACCAAGTCGACCTCGATGCCGGCACCGTCGAAATCACTCACACCATCGCCCGGCCACCCGGCGAAGGCCTGATCCGCAAGACCACCAAATCCCGAACCGGCCAGCGCGTCCTCAGCCTCCCGACCTGGGCCGCCGCCATGCTCCGCGGCCGCCACACCCCCGACATCCATCCCGACGCCCCCGTCTTCCCCGACACGATCGGCTGCTACCGCGACCCCTCCAACACCCGCCGCTCCCTCCGCACCGCCCTATCCCCCGTCGGCAGCACCGCACGCCGCGAACTCGGCCAAACCCTCCAAGCCCTGCGCCGCCAGAATCACCTCAGCCGCAAACAAGTCGCACAGACCCTGGGCTGGCCCCAAACCAGAATCGAACTCATCGAAACCGGCCGCATCAAACCCACCCACCGACTCGTATCCACCCTCACCAAGACCTACGGCATCAACCTCGACCGCCGCCCCGACTTGCTCACCCAGCTCACCGACGCCGCCCAGCCAGCAGAATCCGACCAACTCGCCTGGATCCACTCCCACGCCCTCCGCAAAACCACCGCCACCGCCCTCGACCAAGCCGGCCAAACCGCCCGCCAAATCGCCGACCATCTCGGCCAAGCCAAAGTCTCCATCACCCAAGACATCTACATGGGCCGGCGGATAGCCAACCCCGCTGCTGCCCAAGCCCTCGAGCACGCCTTCGATGACCACGACCTACGGTGAACGGCGAGCTCCAGTTCTTCGACGACGTACCACGACGAGTTCACCGGCGCCCGCGACCTGGACAAGTTCTGCACAGCCTCAACCAAGGCCTGGCGTCGTTCAGCGCCTGCCGTGGCCTGCACAAGCACGAACTACTTGCCGCCATTAGGCACCGCGTCCTGCCCGACCTCTGGCCACGCTGCTCACCGGTCCCGACCTCTCACTCAACAGCGACGGAATAGCAAGCGGACCTGTCCAGAGTCTGTGGCGACGCGCCGGATGCCGTGCAGGCTGCGCGTACTCGTGTTGTCCTGATGTGTGCGGAGAGTGACGGGAGGGGATGCTGGTGGTCACTCGGACTCCACGAGCGCGACAGGTTACATTGCATCGGCTGTGGCGCACGCCTGACGACCCGGCTGCGCTCGTCGATGTCCTCGACCAGGAACAACTGGACGCGCTCGAGGACTTCGATGTGGATGCCGTCACCGTAGCCGGGTCTCCCGGCCTCTGGGTCGAGGGATCGTTTCGAACCTCGGACGGTGAGTCGGCCGAGTGGTGCGTGGCCGCCAGCCGCACCACAGGCCGCCTCGTGCATTTCGTCGACTCGCGGTCGGCCGGGCTCCTGCTGCTGATCGTCGACAAACGGACCTATGCCATCGGCTACGGCCAGGGCCACCGCCTCCTCTCCGGCGACGAGAAGGACCGCCGGTTCGGACTCGAGTTCGCGATTCGTGCGCTCGATCCGAAGCAAGTCAGCAAACTGATGCGCCGGCGTCCGGGCGCCCGCGGCCGGACCGAGGTGACGCGGATGCCTAGCGGGTCGTCGATCTGGGCGTTCGACGTGTCCGATGCGTACGCCGACCTCGTGGGAGGCGCCGGCGGAAAGTCGGAGAGTCTTCAACTGAGCCACACGCGCCCGGACCGTCCCGTGCCGGTCGACGGCGGCATAGGCCTGCGCATCCGGCTCGCCACCGACCCGGACAAGTTGGTCGCAGATATCCGCACCATCGCTGAGGTCCTCGACCGGGAGCGCATCGCGGACCTGGAGTTCGCCGACCGCATGCGTCCACTGCAGGAGACCGACACCGTCGCCCGTCTGGACGACGACCTCGAGACGATGCTGAGCAGTAACGTCGACGAGGTCGGGCACCGGCTGAGCAGCGTCGTACCCATGGAACTTGCCGACACGATCGACGATGTCAGAGCTTTCAAGGTCAGGCTAAACGGTGCGAGCCGTAGAGAAACCGAGATCACCGCGGACAACCTCCTCAACCGGGCCCACATTCTCCGGACCGGAACCAGACTGCAATCCTTCCGGGAAGGGCGCATCTCGGCCTACGCCGATGAGAATTGCAACCATCTGCTTGGCGGCACGAAGGCCATCGAGTGGCTTGAGGCGGTCACAACCATCGACGACCGGCACTTCGCACTGGTGGACGGCCACTGGTACGAGATCGACACCGACTACCAGGAGCGGCTTCGGCGGGCGGTCGGCGAACTGCTCGCGGTCAGGTCCGACCTGGTTCTGCCCGACTGGCAGGCCGGTCAGTCCGAACGTACCTACAACGAGAACGCCGCACTCGATCCCGACCTCCGCCTGGTCTGTCTGGACCGTAAGGGCGTCCAGGACGAGTTCCACACTCGGTGGGGCTTCGAGGCCTGCGATCTGCTCGGGCCGGGCAACGAGTTGATCCACGTCAAGAGGGCCTCAGGATCCTCGCCGCTGAGCCACCTCTTCATGCAGGCTTGCGTAGCGATCCAGGGTCTCGAGGGTTCCCCGCAGGCACGCACCCGATTCCGCGAACTCGTCCAGCAGCACGGGCGCGGCCGCGAACTCCCACCCGACTTCAAGCCGACCAAGATCGTCTTCGGGATCCTGCTCAAGGCCGGTGAGGAAATCACCCCGCGCACCCTCTTCCCGTTCTCGCAGGTCGCACTCGTCCAGGCCGCTCGACTCCTGCAGTCAGCACGCATCGAGGTCGAGGTCCGCTCCATCCACCTGGCCAAGGCCTGACCGATAGCGATGAAGCCAGAGGCTGCTGCCTACCATCTGCACAGCATTGTCGATCCACGGTGGCACGAAAGCCTCGACGTTACCCCAACGACAGGTCGCTCGAATTCATCGGTCCGTGAGCACGTCGACGACACATGGACGGTCGACCGGCGCGGGATTTGTACTACGTCACGCCACAGGGCAGCATGCTGCTCGATCAAGGGTGGAAGCTGCATGTGTCCGCGACACAGGCGCACGCCGCCGAAGTGCTGCGCCGAACGGCGACAATGGCCCGCGCGCACCGTACGCGGTGCAAGTTTGCACTCGACGGAGTGCTGGTAGGCCTGCAGACCCCGAAGATCTGGCCTCGCGAGGCAGTGGAAGTCGTCACGATCTAACCCCGAGTCGGATGACGCACTGCGGCTCCTCGTCTTCGAGCTCGCGTCCGCACTCTGTGATCTGCCGGCGCCGAACGTGCTGTCGGACCGCCGGTACAAGGACTGTGCGGCACTCCGTTACCGGTACGGGGCGTTCAAAGCTCGGCGCGTCCTTGGGGTCCAGGGCACCTACACGCACCTGCTGACTTCCCCGAGGGGATTGCGGTACCCGATCGCCGGCTCACGTTCCGGAGCCCGCTGGCGTGGGCTGACGACCCCTTGGAGCCGACCGCCAAGTCACGGTCCGGCGGATCCGCCTGATCGGCGCGGGCCGCTACAGGGTTGCCTCGGCACTGAGCTTCACGACGTTCGGCGGCGTCCCCTGGCAGTCAATCAGGACGACGCACGGGACACTGGTGCTGAAGGAAGCGCGTCCCGCGGTCGGGCTCGAACCCACCGGAGCCGACGCGCAGGGCAGGCGTCGAACCGAGTTTGAACTGCTCCGGCACCTCGCCGGCACCGGTTACCTGCCGAGAGCCATCGAGCTGTTCACCCCGAGCGGGAGCATCTGTTCCTCGCCGAGGAATTCATCCCCGGACACGACCTGGGTCGGTTCACCATCGCTTATAGCCCACTGATGCGGGTTGCGGCGTCAGCGGAGGAGATCGACGGCTACGTCGAGGTCCTCCGCCGTCTCTGGATCCGGCTCGCCGATGCGGTCGATCGTGTCCACGCCTGCGGAGTCATCCTGGGTGATCTGTCCGTCAAGAACGTCATCGCGAAGAACCGTCTGGGTGGCCTGCGCGCCAGCCGACCGGATCGCAGGGTCCCTCTGTTCGTTCTATCGTCGGCCCGCCAGCATTCGTTCTTACTGTTTCATCCGCTCAGATGTGGTGCAGTGCTTCCGGGTGGCGGGACAGGACGTCGTATCCCACGGCTTCCTGTGGAAGCCGCTGGCCGTTGACCAGTGCGGCGCAGGCAGCGTCGGCGAGTTCGCCCAGCCACGCACACACTGCCGTCGCTTCGTCCGCCGGAACGGGCTTAGCCGGCAGGCGGTACGGCGCGGCGAATAGCAGCTCGTAGAGCGGGATCGCGGGTACGACGGCGGGGAGTCCAGCTTGCAGGGCATTCAGGGTTGCAACTGTGGGGATCTGCATGCCCTTCAAGTCGATGTCGCCGAAGTACAGGATCCGCTCTGGCTGCGGGACCAGCAGCGGCATCGACAGCACTGCGGACGGGAACTGATTCCCGGTGCCATAGCCGACGTGCCTCCCCGGACCGCCACGGTCGGCGTGCGAACGAGTGACTTCCAGCAGGGACGCGTAGGTGTGATGGTTCTCCGCGATCAACAACGCCGTACCGCGCGGATCGACGGCGCCCGGAACCCATTGAGAGGCGAACGGGATCGGCACCTGGTGACACCGCAGCAGCTCGAACGTGAGCGCGCCCGCGGTGAACAGTCTCGTGGTGACGAGACTATCCAGTCGCTTCTCGTCGCCGAAAAGCTCCAACGACCGCTCCCGGACCGGAACACTCGGCCGCGCCCCACCACCGCCGCGCAGAAACGCGGCAACGACCTCGAGTACCGCGAGTTCATCTTCCCGACTCGCGATCCGCCCAGCGGCCTCGAGTACTGCCGGCCACACACGAACAGGCTTGGGACGGGGACCGCTCCGGCTCCGCGGCGGACGTCGGACCCACAACGGCAGCGGAGGCTGCTCCCGCTGGTCGTAGCCGCGTGACGACGCCGGCAGAATCACCACACCAGCAACGACCAACTCGTCGAGCGCAGTCCTGATCTCAGAGCGCGCGTCGGGAGCGGTGGCCAAGCTGCGGTCGAATGCCACTGCAGCGTCGTACAGCACGCCAAGGTCGACCTTCTGCGTCGGCGATGCCTCCACCAGTTCGGCCAGCCGCCTGCCGAGTGAACTCAGATTCATGACTCTGTGCGGCTCAGGCGGGCGCCCGCGATGCCGTCTGCGGCTGGTCCGTAGCGATCTTCGAGTACGACGTATCGCCGGGTGCGCAGGGCTCCCGGGGCGTTGCGCAACCGCAGTACGTTCGGGAACTGCCCGACGGCTCCGAGGTCCTCCACGCCGGTCGTGTAGACGAGCTGTACGCCGTGCGCAGCCGCAACATCCCGCTGCAGGCGGAGCAGGGCGACGTGGCTCGCCGTACCGAGCGGATTGTCCAGGACCAGCGTTCCCCCTGCGGCCGCCTTGCCTTGGCCGCGGTTGACTGCGCGGAGCCGAGCGAGCGTGCAGTAGAGCGCGACGCAGACCGTCAGCTTCTCGCCGCCGGAGAACTTGCCGAGCTGGGTGACCTCCACCGGTTCCACGGCCAGGTCACTGTTCGGCTTGAGCACTTTGACCGTGAAGCCCCGCGGTGCAACGGCTTCGTGCACGCATCGCTTGAGTAGTGCGAGCCCTTCGGGCTTCGACTTCTCCTCCACGATGCGCTCGACCACGGTATCGATCCGTGTGTGCAGGTCCTCCTCGGTGGTCGGGCGGGTGAACCTGATCCGCAGGAAGTGTTCGTTGCCCCAGCCGCCCAGCGTGCCGGGCAGCTTCGAGTGCCGGTGCGCGGACTCCAGTGTAGCCAGCACGTCGCGCACCATCGCCGCCACCTCGACGACTACGAGGCGCTGATCGCGACCGATGTCGGAGAGCTGACCCTCGATCGTCGTCTGACGCAGCCGCAGCGAGGCGGCCTGTGCGGCGGCGCCTCGGGCCAGGACCTCGGAATCGTCGGCGGTGAACCGGTCCCGGATAGCATCGGGCACCGACGCGAACCGGCTTTCAGCAGCGATTCGCCGCACAACACCAACAGCGTTGTCCGCGGCCAGTCTCGTTTCGGTTGCACTGGACACCGCATCGTTCAAACGCTGAAGCGCAGCCTGCAGCACTGCCTCCGCCTCAGCTTGCCCGCTGTGCGGCGACACGTCCTCGGGCACGTCGGCTGGTGCGGCGGCGTCCTGCAGCCGATTGGCCTGCTGCTGGAACACCTGCGCCCTGGTATGGGCGTCACTCGCCTCGGCGGCGGCCTCGCCGGCCTCTCGCCGCAGATTCGTGGCCTTGTTGCTCATCTCGGTAGCTCGTGCAGCCTCTTCCTCGGCAAGCCGACGGGCATCAGCCTCGGTGTCCGGCTCGGATTCGAGCTGAGCGTGGCGCGGCCTGTCCTTGGGGGTCCGTTCTCTGACCTCCGCTTGAGCCAGCTCGAGCTCGGACCTCGCGGTGCTGAGTTCCTCCAGCGCCTTGTCGGCCACCTCCCGTGAGCGACCGCGTGCCGCGGCACGCCTGGCGGCATCCTGCCCATCACCAGTCGCCAGCAGCTGTCCGGCCTGTTCCTGGACGTCGGCAGCGTAGGTACCAAGCTCGCCGCTCGCCTTGCTGACACGGTCATTGAGACCTTTCAGCCGCTCGGCAAGGACCGACTTCGATGCTTCGGTCTGCCAGCGCAGATCGAAATCCGCGAACCGAGTCTGCAGGACCGACAAAGGCTCATCGGAGCCCAGGCCGGCAGACTCGCGTTCGGCATCGAGCAACGAGATGGCTCCAGCATCCCTGACATGCCGCTCCCGATTGGACTTGTGCTCGGCGGCGCGGATACGGGCCGCCTGCGCAGCGAGCCGCAACTCTCGAGCGCGACGTTCAGCGTCATCCGCCGCAGCGCTGTGATGCCTGGCATCCGTGTCGAGCTGCTCGATCTGCTGTTGGAGCGCTGAAAGTTCGGACACCCTTCGCGCTAGCGCATCGAGTCGCTCTATCCGTCCGGCCAGCAGGGTCACGTCCGCCGACAACTGCTTCTCGGTCTCCGCATCAGCCTCGTCCTGGCGGTCGAGCTCCGCGATCTCCCTCTCAAGCGAGGCATCACGTTCCGAGTACGTGTCGATCGCCTCGTTGTAGGCGGCAACGATCCGTTCGAGCTCTTCGAGGTAACCTGCAGGACAGTCCCGCAGGAGAGCATCCAGTGCTGCCAGCAGCTCGCGGTCCGCTCCAGCCTGCTGCTGGAGTGCGTCGATGTGCTGGTCCTGCTCGTGCCGTCGAACCTCTCGCTCGGTCCGCGCATTCTCGGCGGCGAACGAGTCATAGAGCGCTGGATCGCTCGGAACGGCGATCCACTCTGGCGCGACCCGCTGCAGTGCTTCCTGTAGTTGTGTGGCGGTGCATACCGGGACGTGAGCTACGGCGTTCCAGTCGGCCGACGAGATGATCCGCTGTGCAACGGCCGCATCGCCGTCCGCGACCACTATGCCAGCTGCGAGCTCTGCGACGTGGGCGTTTTGCAGTACCGCACCCCGCTCGCCCTCGGCGACCAGATCTCGCAGTAGGTGCCATCCGGGGCGCGCAGCGATCTCGCCGGCGATCAGGGTTTCCGCAGCACGCTGCGCGTCGCGTGTGGTCGGCAGGAAGGCTTGGGTCCGCAACCCTTCCAACGCGCGATCATCATCGGCCGCGTCGACGCGCGTGTCGACAATCTCGAGTTCGGCCGCGGCGGCCGCATGCGTCAACGCTGCCCGCAGCTCGGCGGCCTCGCCCCACAGATTCAGCCGCCCGCCGTCCTCGAGCTCGACCAGCTCCGCGAGCCGCGCATCGGTCGCCAGCATCTCGACTCGCGCAGCCAGCTTCCGGCGTTCGTCGACCACCTGGTCTCGCTCGGCGGTCTTCGTAGCCTGCTCTCCTGCGATCCGCTTCCGCTCGTCCTGCAGCGCGCGGCGTCTGTCCGGTACGACGGACCGCCGTTCCCGAATCGTCTCGCGTTGCTCTTCGACGGTCCGTTTCGTTGCCCGCGACTCGGCGAGCACCTCCGACGGCTTCGCCGATGGGTCAGGCAGATCGCCACGGTCGACGGCCTTCTCGACCGCTCGCTCGATCTCGATTACCTTCCCGCGCAGGTTCTCCGCCCGAGTGGTGGCCTCGATCGTCTTGTCACGATTACCCTGTGCAACGGTCGCATGGTGATCAGCGCTCGACTCCGCGTCGCCGGCGGCAGCGGCTGCCACGGCCTCCGTTTCGCTCTCCTCGTCCGCGAGCGACTGGTACCGCAACCTCAACGCCACCGCAGCGTCGTCGCGCGCCGCACGTAGCGGAGCTGTCCTCTGCTCCTCCTCGGACAGCTGCGCTTGCACGGAGTTCGCCAGCTCCTGCGCTTCCACCCGCTCGGCCAACCAGTGGACCGCCTCCCAAGCGAGACTGGCGTTCTTAGCCTCGCCCGCTCGGCGTTCAGCATCCTCGAACCCGGAACGGGCCGCAGCGAGACGATGCGTCGCGGCGACTCTGAGCAATTCGTTGGCCGTGTCGTTTCGCCGGTTCCGCTCGCTGTCCAGTTTGGTCGCGCTCTCGCGCAGCCGATCCGACTCCTCGCCGTACCATTTCGCGTCGTTCTCCTGAGCGCGGGATGCAGCACGGAATGCGCCGGCGAGCACGGCGGCAGCCTTCCGCGCGTCGGCAGCCTCCTCCTCGGCCTTCACAGCCCGTCCATGCTTCTCGGCCAGTATGTCGAGCTTGTCCGCCAGCCCGGCGCAGAAGTCGTGCTCGGTGGTCAACTGCGGCTTACGGGCGAGGATGTCGGTGATCTTCTTCAGGTTGGCCGCGACGAGATCCGGCTGCGCGCTGTCGACGGTCAGGTCGATCAGGAAGTCGATGAACTTGTCCGTCGTCGGGAAGTCGAACAGCTCGGCCACGCCGCCTTCCGAGTGGTTCATCTGCTTCTGGTACCGGAACAACGCCGGGTCGAGATTGCGGGCGACGAGCGCATCCATCCAGGTACTGCGTTGCTCGGTGATCGTGAACGAGAACTCCTGTGGACGCGACGCGGCGATCTCCTGCAGACGCCGGACGAAATCGGATCTGGTCCGGCGGCGGCCCGACTCGTCGTCGATCGGCAAGCTGTCCAGATCGAGCACGCCAGGGACAGCGAAGAAGGCGTAGTACGAATTCTTCAGCTTGTCGCGGTCACGATCCGGGTCGGCCGGCTTGCGACGCTCCACCCACTCGTAGACAGCACCAGTGATGAGCCGCTGCCGGCCAGGCTGCGGGTCGGAAGCTACCCACTCGGCAACCGTGTGGCTCGTGTCACCGGTGGCAACATAGTCCTCAAGCTGGCGCTTCACCGCTTTGCCCAGGAAGTCCTTCCGCAACGGCAGCAGCAAGGCGAAGAACAAGGAGAGGAGGCTGGATTTCCCGCCGCCGTTCCGCAACCAGACGATCGAGTCAGTCGGCTCGCCGGCACTGCCGGTGTCTTCAAGATCCGAAGAGGTAAGGTCTGCGGTCAAGTCCGTGAACCGAGCGGCGCGGTCACCGACGCTCGCCAGCCGCAATCGCGAGAGATGGTACGTCACGCGGCCCCCTCACCGCGCCGCATCGACGCGAGCATGGCGTACGTCGCATTCCCGGCAAGCTCGCGGGCCTGGATCCGGAACCGCTCCAGCAACTGGTACGCCTCCGGGCCGCGCGCCGGCGCCGGCCGGGCGAGCCCTTGATCGACCATCCAGGTGAGCACACTTGCAACCCAGTAAGGTGACGACGCCGGCGACCGTCGAGCCTTTCCCTTGCCCTTGTCGGCCTTGTAGCCAGGTGACAGCCGGTCGTACGTCCGCCAGGCCTCCTCGAACGATTCCTCCTCTCGCGTCACCAACTCCGGCGACTGCTTGAGGCGCTCACAGACCTCACGAAGGAAGCGCTCGATCTCTTCCACCGACACCCAATGCACCCGGTCGTCGTCGAAGTCGGCCGGTGCCGGAAACGCGAAAGCAGCCACCGCGACGCTGACCAAACCGATCAGCAGCCGGTCAGTCACACGGGTCACGTTCGGCAGATCCGAGATCCGGAACGCGAAGACGGACTCCCGACGGACGCCGAGCACCAGGCCGAGGTCCGACTCCGACAACACCTGCGCGTCCAGCCCGTCGAGCACGCTGTCGACCGCGTTCCGGAACTCGCTGTCCGTCCGATACCGGCCGAGCAGCGCACGGTACTCGGAGTCCGCACCCGGACGTAGCTTGGGACGCAGACCGTAGCCGATGAGTACGCCGACATCGGCGAGGTCACGCTGGTTCAGTGCCACGACACCTCCTGATCGCCCGGAGCACCGACCCATGCCCCGAGCGCGTCCTCGTCCTCAGCGACGATCAGGTCGTCCCCCGACCAACCGGACAAAGTGATCCGAGCCCCGTCGGCATCGACCACAGCGGTCGGACCGAGAACTTGGGCGGCCGTGTCCACGGCCGTCGAGAAGTCCTCGACTGATTCGGGTGCGAAATTCCACAGCACAGACAGCGCGATGAGGCGCTCCACCGCCGTCCTATCGACCTCTGCGGGCAGGTCCGTCCCGCGGGCCGCTGACAACAACTCGGACAACCGCGCCGGCAACTCAACCGAGTCGACTACCTCTGCGGCGGCCGCGAGCACCTCACCCGGAATCGCCGGCGGATCCGGATCACCCAGTTCGTCGTCCGGATCAGGTGGATCCTCGATGACGCTCCCGCGTCGCGGCGCCAGCAGATCGTCCACCAGATCGGCGAACCGCACGATCCGCGGTACCTGGGTGCCCGCTATGGCGGTCGCGAACGTCTCGGCCGGCTCCACAGCTTGATCCACTGGGAGGGTGAGCATCGGGAAGAAGACGTCGTCGGTGATGTTCGGATTCCGCAGACTGGCAACCGGCCGGAACGACTGCCGCGTCTGCTCGTCCAGGAACGTCGTCCGCGCGCTGACCAACCGACCGTGAAGCTCCGTGTGCCTGTGGCGGCATTCCTCGAGGAGACCCGCGATCCGTGCTGCTGCACTCGTGACCGTCGGCTCCGCGTCCGGCGCATCCAGCGCGCCGCGGACATGCTCGAGCAACTTGGCTTCCGCCGACAGCCGCTCCTCAAGATGCGCGCGATTCCGTTCCAGCTGCTGCGGCACATGCTCGGCCCACTGATCGAGCACCGTACGGATGTCCCGGGTGGTGTCAGCGAGCAACGTCCGCAGCTCGTCGGCGTAGCGCACGGACAACAGGCGGGATCGTTCCGCCGCCTTCTCCGCCTGGCCGAACGCGCCGCGCTCGAGCTGCCGGGCCAGCATGAGCTCGATCGCCGCCTGCTCGTCCTCGACATCGAACTCCAGGCCGCCGACCAACGCGTTGATCGCATCAGCGGATGCCCGCAGCACGTTCACTCCCCGGGCGTGATCCTCGTGCTCCGTCAGCAGCCGGAACTCCGCCGGCACCTCCCGATGCCGGATCGCACCGTCGTCGTCACGACTGAAGATCGAGATCTGGTACCGGTACGGCGCCTCACGCTCCCGCCGGTTGAGGAGCGCGTCGACGACGTACCTCGCGACCTGACCATGCTCGTCGACCGGACGCTCCGGGCGCGAGGTACCGGCCAACGCCTCCAGGCCCGCCACAACCTCGTCGTACGAAACCTCGTCGTCAAACCCCTGCCTGGCGATCACCGAGTCGATCGCCGCCAACGCCAGCGTCACCACGTCGTATCGCTGCTCACCCCACGCCTGCCGCCCAGCGTTGTCCGCGGCATCAGCCACCGGCCGAATCCGCAGCAACGCCCGTACCCGCCCGCCGAACGACCCGTCGAACACGGCCCGCCCCACAGCCGGAAGATCGCTCACCCCAGCCTCACTCCCCTCACCGACTCGGCACCTCCCCCGCACCTTCGGCAACGCCACCATAACAGAACGTCACCTTCGCGCTCCTGGCCAACTCGATCCCGCCCGTAACGCGCGCAATCGAGTTCATCCCCAGGGCCCGTTGATCCTGGCTATCGGTCGCCAACCACAGCGCGTTACAAGGCTCGGCCAACAGGTCCGACGGTCTCGAAACGACCACGACGCCTTCTGGTGGCCACGGGCAGCATCGACATCTCCAGCCCACCTGCGTTCGCCACGGCAGATCGACCGATCCTTGCGCATCCTCGGGCGCCGACGGAGCTCGGCTCGTCGGTGCCCTGAGAGTGATCCGCTGACCGAGGCGGACTGCCAGTCACTGCGCGCACGGTTGAGCCGAAATCGACCTCGACACCACTGACGATCCGCAACCAAGACAGCTCGGTCGCTGATGCGCTGGATCCAGGCGGGGTCAGGTCCATGGGAGGCGGCGCGTGTCGGCGGCGCTCGAAAACTGAACACTTTCGGCGGTGAAAAGTGAGCACTCGACGATTGGAGAGTGATCACTTTGGAGGACTGGGCGCTGATCAGGAGGTTGGCTGCTGAGGGGGTGCCGAAGGCGCGGATCGCTGAGCGTTTGGGGATCTCGCGGACGACGGTGATCAAGGCGGTGAACTCGGATTGCCCGCCGCGGTATGTGCGCAGGCCTGGGCCGACGTCGTTCACGGCGTTCGAGCCGGCGGTGCGGGCGCTGCTGGCCGAGGTTCCGGACATGCCGGCGACGGTGCTGGCCGAGCGGGTGGGCTGGACTGGGTCGATCCGGTGGTTCCGCGAGAACGTGAAACGGCTGCGGCCCGAGCATCGTCCGGTCGACCCATCGGACCGGTTGGTCTGGTTGCCGGGCGATGCCGCGCAGTGTGATCTGTGGTTCCCGCCGCGCAAGATCCCGCTCGAGGACGGCACCGCGAAGCTGTTGCCGGTGCTGGTGATCACCTCCGCGCACTCGCGGTTCAGCACCGGCCGGATGATCCCGACCCGTAAGACCGAAGACTTGCTGTTGGGCACGTGGGAGCTGATCCAGCAACTCGGACGGGTCCCGCGCCGGCTGCTCTGGGACAACGAGCCTGGCATCGGCCGCGGCCAGCGCAGGGCCGAGGGCGTCGCGTCGTTCATGGGCACGTTGGCCACCAAGTTGGTGCTGCTGCCGCCGAGGGACCCGGAGTCCAAGGGGGTGGTCGAGCGCCGCAACGGCTGGTTCGAGACCTCGTTCATGCCCGGCCGCAGGTTCACCTCGCCGGCGGACTTCAACGACCAGTTCACCGACTGGCTGACACAGGCGAACGCGCGGGTGGTGCGCACCATCAAGGCCGCGCCGGCCGACCTGGTCGACGCCGATCGGGCGGCGATGCTGGCGTTGCCGCCGATCCCGCTGCACCTGGGCTGGCGCAACAAGATCCGGTTGGGCCGTGACTACTACGTCCGGCTCGACACCAACGACTACTCCGTCGACCCGGCCGTGATCGGCCGGATGGTCGATGTCGCCGCAGATCTCGACCGTGTCCGGGTCCGCTGCGAGGGCCGCGTCGTGGCCGAACACCCCCGCGTCTGGGCCAGAGGAACCACCGTCACCGACCCCGGGCATGTCGAGACCTCCGCCTGGTTGCGCAAGCAGTTCCAACAACCCCGCGCCGTTGCCAGCGCAGACGACCTGGCCCGGGACCTGAGCGATTACGACCGCGCATTCGGGCTCACCACCGAGGAAGGAATCAGCTGATGACCGCTACCAAGCCGACCGTGAAGGCCGCTGCGAGCACGGAGGCGGTCAAGCAGATCACCTACCTCGCCGCCGCACTGAAAGCGCCACGAATCACCGAGGCCGCCACCCGGCTGGCCGACCAAGCCCGTGACGCCGGCTGGACTCATGAGGACTACCTCGCCGCGGTCCTCGAACGCGAAGTCAGCGCCCGCAATTCATCCGGCGCCCGACTACGAATCCGTGCCGCTGGGTTCGGTGCGGTCAAGACACTGGAGGACTTCGACTTCGACGCCCAGCCCACGATCCGGCAGCAAGTCGCCGCGCTCGCATCCGGTGGGTTCTTGACCGAGGCCCGCAACGTCGTGCTCCTCGGGCCGCCCGGCACCGGAAAGACCCACCTGGCCACCGCCTTGGGTGTCGCGGCCGCCCGGCACGGACACCGGGTGCTGTTCGCGACCGCGACCGACTGGGTCACCCGCCTCACCGACGCCCACCGCGCCGGCAAGCTCCCCCAAGAGCTCACCCGGCTGCGGCGCTACGGGCTGATCATCGTTGACGAGGTCGGCTACCTGCCCTTCGAACAAGACGCCGCGAACCTGTTCTTCCAGCTCGTCTCGTCCCGCTACGAACACGCCTCGCTGATCCTGACCTCAAACCTGCCGTTCTCCGGCTGGGGAGGCGTCTTCGGAGACCAAGCCGTCGCCGCCGCGATGATCGACCGGATCGTCCACCACGCCGACGTTCTCACGTTGAAGGGGGCCAGCTATCGCCTCCGCGGACGCGGCATCGACAGCCTGCCCAGCATCCGCACCACCACCGGGGAAACCGAGTCCTAGACTGCCCACAACCGCTCACTTTTCAACCGCCGGAACCGACCAGCTTTGGAGCGCCGCCGACAGCGCGTGTCGACCAGTTGCTGCGCCACGTCTCGCAGCTTTCGTGTTCGTGTTCTGCGAGTGGCGCCGCTCGAGCGGGTCGTCGAAGACGTTCCGTGAACATCAACGGGTTGAGACCCACAACCCAATGAGCAGATCGCCCTGATCCAGGCCGGAACGATCGCAGCGATCGTCGGTACGCGACGACCGCCCACGACCGGAACCAGGCAGGTAGCCGCTCGCCCCACGGCCGAACCAGCCCGGGCGTCAACAACGCCAAGCTACGGTGAGCAAGCTCGGGCCCACCAGGTAGATACGATCGCCGACGCTATTGGCGTCCGCCTCGAGCCACGCCGGGTGATAGCCGAGATCGAATCCGGCAGCCACGCGAGCCGCCATACACACGAAGGCAACGCGGTCAGGGCCGCTGGCCGCCTTGCATCTGTCAGCGTCGGCCCTTGCGTCTGGCGGCTTTGGCGTCCTTGCGCTTCGCCGAAGCTGTCTGCTTCGCCCGGCGATCGGCAACTTGAGCGCGCTTGCGCCGGGTCCGCTCATCCGCCAGCCACTTCACCAGGACCGTGGGGAGCTGCTTCCGGCTCCGGAACCACCGCACCGCGACGCGGGTCGCTGGTTCTTCGATCTCCTCGAATCCCTCCATCTTCGCCGGCTCCAGGAGAAAGGCGTTCGCCAACTGGTTCCAGAAGCTGTCCGGCTTGCCGAACCGCTGCAGTCCGACCACGCGCGCGACTCGCGGGCAGAAGGCCGCACCGACGTACCAGGCGCCGCCGGCCATGATGGCTCCGGAGTCTTCGCCCTCCTTGGTGGGACGACTCAGCACCTCCGCGATCCGCAGTTCGTGCTCATCGAGCTGGAGCTTGGCCTCCGCGACGCGAACATGCCGATACGCGTCCCGCGCCTGCTCCGCGTTGCCGAGGACATGAGCGGCCGCTGCTCGCTCCAGGCGGAACGCAAGCACCCACGTATCCGGCTGAATCGGGCTGCTGATGGCCGTCACCTGGGTGGTCTGCTCGAATCCGACCAACACCAGTTCCTCCGCGCGCCGTTGGCCGCGCCGAAACTCGTCGCCCAGCCGCGAGAACGGTGACGAGACGAAGGGGCAGACCTGCGCCGCATACAGCGCGCAGACCTCGTGGACCGGTGCCTCTACTGATTCGTACGGCGTGGTCCGCCAGCGCTCCCAACCGGGCTCGGCGGTCACCATCCACCGGAGCTCGTCCCGGAACGGGCCAGCGCACACCCCGCACAGGTCGTAGGTGGCGAGCACCAGCTTCCGCTCCTCCGAGATGCCGCCGAAGTTCGGACCGTCGGCGTCCTGCGGAATCGTCGCGATGATCGGATAGCCACGCGCGTCGCGCGAGAGTACGGAACACCGTGCCGGCGCCTCAACCTGATCAGGACGCATCCGTCCCCTCCCTTACGGCCCCGAAATCGGAGAAGCAGGGTATCGAGAAAGGCCTCCTCGTGAACGGGATTCCAGAGGACTTCGTCGAGATCCGCATTGGGCGGGCGGCAGATCGGTGAGGCCGGAGGCGGTGAGGGTGTCGACCGACACGGTTCGGCGGTCGGTGATCTTAGGTGGTCACGGCTTCATTTCCCAGAGCGCACTGATCGGCATGGCACGTAGCTTGGGACCGAACGGTAGCGTGTGCTGGCCGGTGTGTAGAACCACGCCGGCGATGAAGTCGTCGCCGAGTCGATCCTGGAGATGCCGTAGGCCGCGGAAGTCGTCGGAGCGTGGGGTCGATGATGCCTTGACCTCTATGCCCACCACTTCGCCGCGGCGGTTCTCCAGTACGGCGTCGACCTCGACCTGGTCGCGGGTGCGGTAGTGGTAGAGATCGACACGTGTGTCGTTCCAGCTCTGTTGTCTGGCGAGCTCCATCAACACGAAGCCTTCGAGCAGCGGCCCGAACGAGCTCCCCGGTCGCTTGAACTGCGCGGCTTCGGCTCCCAAGAGATTCGCCGCGATCCCTGAGTCGGTCACGGCGACCTTCGGCGTGCCGGTGACTCTGGTGCTGAGGTTGCGCGACCAGGCGGGGATCAGCTTGATCAAGAAGATCTCTTGCAGCAGGCTCACATAGCGCGCGACCGTGTGATTAGCCAGCCCCGCCTTGCCAGCCAGCTCATTGATCACCAACTGCCCACCAGAACGAGCCGCGATCAACCGGACCAGCTTCGCCATCTCGCCGACCTTCTCGATCTCGCCGACTTGGCTGACATCGCGCGTGACGAGATTGCTGACGTAGGAGTCGAAGAACCTTTGCCGCCGGCGCGGCTGATCACGCGCCACCGCCTCCGGAAAACCGCCCCGCACCACACGGTCGGCGTAGTCGGCCCGCTCGAGACTCGACACGTGGCGCAGATCGGGTCCATGCGTGAAGATCGCGTCGATGAAACGATCCGGTCTGCCGTCGATCTCACCTTGTGCGAACGGCCACAGCTCGATCGTCTCCATCCGCCCCGGAAGCGCATCCGGCAACGTCCGCAGCCCAAGCACCCGCGCAGAACCCGTCAGCAGGAACTGACCAGACACCTGCCGCTCGTCAACCCGGGACTTGATCGAAAGGAGAAGCTCCGGCAGCCGCTGGATCTCGTCAATGATCATCGGCTTCATCCCGGCAACGAACTCCCTGGGGTCCTCACGGGCCGCCTCACGGATATCGGTGTCGTCGAAGGTGTACCACTCCGCGTCCACCGCGGCCCCGACCAGCCGCACGAGCGTGCTCTTGCCGCTCTGCCGCGCACCGTTCACCAGAACAACCCGGGTATCGGCCATCGCCTCCTCTATCAGCGCACGCGCATGGCGTGGCAGGACGCGCCCCAACGGTGACTCAGGCTCGGCCCGGGGTTCCAGATCATCGCTCACCTTCCGAGTATGCATCAGGCTGCAAATCTGCCGCCACTTCATCTGCAAATCTGCCGGTGGCCAGGTGCAGATATGCCGTCAGGCTGGCTGCAGATCTGCCGCCCATGGCCGCAGTGCGTCGGCGTCCATCGGCCGAGCGATTCACGCCACTCTGGGGAAGGTCGTCGCCCCGGATCCGGCGAATTGTGTGAAACTCTCGGCAGCGGATGCTGGGGACGCGGTGTCTCCTGGAGGAGCGGCGATGGATGTCGGGGACGAGCAGATTTACCGGTTGCGTGATGACGCTGCGTCCGAGCGAGTGCGAATCGTCGCGATCCATCCGGGCAAGCAGCGGCATCGGTACGACGTGGAGTTCCTCGACGGCGAGAAGGCTGGTCGTCAGGAGAACGTCTCCGGCAACCGCCTGCGCGGCGCCTGGTCAGGAGTCCGAGAGTACGACGAGCGGATGGCCAACTGGAAACGGCTCAGCGCCTATCAGCTGACCGATCACGAAGAGTCCGCGGCCGAGATCGTCTTACAGCTCCTCATTCCGGTGGAGATCGTCGAGTGGGAATGGCAGCCGGTGCAGTGGGCGACCAGCATCCACGACCCGGTCGGTCTCGAGAGGATCATCGGTCTTCCGGTGGCCGACCTCCTCGCGCAGACCGAATGGTTCGAGCTCGACGGAGATCAGGTCGTCTCGCCAGAAGGCACGTTGATGATCGTCGAGTACGCCTGCCGGACGACGCCGATGCCGGTTTTGGATTGGGTGGTCGAGAGCGAGAAGGAGTACCGGCAGAGAGCCAAGCACGGTCGACCGACTGTCAGCCACGACAAGAGGCCGTACACGACTTCCCCCGAGTGGGAGTACCAGCTCTATCTCGAGCGTGGCCGGCCGCTGCACGAGCTCCTTCGGTCCTGGTGCGGGCAGCGCGCCGCGACGATACAGGAGCGCCTCGCCGCGGCCGAGGCTGAGGTACAACGCCTGGATCAACTGGTCGTCCGCCTTGTCGACGAGCTGAAGCAGCACGGTCACAGTATGGCGGCGGAGATCATCGCCCGGAGGTACGAGGAAGAACGAATCACGCCGGCGAACTACCGGCCCGTCGTCGAACGACCGCTCAAACCGTCCGAGATCCCCGTGCGGTACGAGCGAGCTCCGCGTCGCTGGGGCCACTGACGATCAGGGGCCGTAGCTGTTCCACGACCCCATGAACGGCTGAAGATCCTGGGGACCTGGCTCCGGTACCTGCGGAAGCAACGTATCGGCGACCAGGGGATCGATCAGGGGATCGATCCTGTCGGCCGTACGCTCGATTTCTTCGGCCCAGTCGAGTACCCGAGCGCGCTCCTCCCCCTCCGTTCGGCTCGCTTTGTCGCGAACGGCCTCGGCGTACCGGCGTAATCCCTCGGCTTCTGACCACCGCGCCCTCTGGGTGCGTATCGCCTCGAGTACGAAGTGCTGTCGATATTTCTCTACGGCCTTGTCCCGGGCGATCTCCCAGTTGCGGCGCCGCTCCTCCTGTCGCTTGCGTTCCTCCTCCTCGCGCTGCAGAAGATTGCCATGGCGCAGCCGGATCTCCTCAATAATCTGCGCGAGATCGTCCTCCAACTGGTGGTCATCGGTGTCTTTCCACCTGCTGGCCCAGAACTCACCACCTTCTCCCTCCAGCTCGATCTCCAGGTGCTGGTCGGGCACATCGTCGAAATCGGGAAACACGTGACCGTGGCGGGCGCGCGCAAGTTCCCGTTCGGTCGGCTGATGCGGCTCCTGCAAGATGGCCTGCTTGAACCGCAGCACGAAATCGACGCCTTCCAGCCTGAACTGGACCGTGTCCGCCTGTACGGCGCCACGCGCGTACCGGTCACGTCTCGATGGCCCGCGTCTCGACACGCTGACCGCCATGCCATGCTCGCGGCCACCGACAACCAGTGCATCGACTAGGCGCAAGGCACGCTCCCGCGGTTCCCCGATCACTGCGAATTCCTGGCTGTTCATCAGGCGCGACACAATGTCAGTCGGATCTTGCAGTACCCGTGCAACCGGCAAGGGGGCGAGCACAGCGGTCTGCCAAGCAGGCACGGGCTCCAGGACGATCTCCGTCATTAACTCCCCGTGGTCCCGCCGATGACCAATGGAGAGACACATCCCCTCAGGAATCCGACCGAACCGCTTCGCGCTAACCGCGAGTTGACGATATCGCTGGAGCTCGCTGTACGGCACCAGTATCCGATGGTCAGGCGACTCCCTGAGCGACGCCATCAGCTGATCCACCGGGCCCGGCTTGCGCTCTTTTGCGCGCTTCTCCCCCTGGCCAGCGGCGGGCCGCTTCGCCACTGGGCGCGCGGAGAGTTTGGTCCGTCGTGCCTGTGATTTCCCAGCCGGGTAGGTGCCGTGTTCGAGGTAGTGGGCCCCGTCCTCCGTCAACGACGCAGTCCAATTCACGCCGTGGCCGCCGACCTCGAGCAGGCCACGATTGTGCAACGCTCGAGCAGTCACCCGATGCGAGAAGTCCTCGTAGACACCGTCCGCACAACCATCGCGCACCCACGCCAGCAGCTCGAGCTGAACCGGATTCAACGGAGCATCACGAATCGCCATTGCCCCATCTTGGCGGACACAACTCTTCATAGCGATCCATCGAACGCCGGTCGTGCGGCCCGACATCGTGTTCCGTGAGTTGAGATGAGGAAGGCCGCCGTTGCGATTTCGTGAACCGCGCCATGTAACGCTGCGTGGTCAACTCCGATTCACAGTCGAGGAGGTGACCACGCCGTGTTGCGGTGGGGAGTAATGGGAGAGTCCACGACAAGGGATAGGTTCATGCGCCCGCCGGTACTGAAGCACGACCGGCGTGAACGCAGAGAGGCCGCGACGCCGGCCGCCTCAGCGGGGCAATCCAGTTCGACCTGCTGTCGGCTGCGTGACCGTGGCGTCATCAGTCTTCGCACGGAGGTGGACTCGCCTGGAGACATCAACAGTGCCTTTCTGCTACTGCTCAGTCGGCCGCTGGTGCACTCGGCGAGCAGCCGTCGGCGGACCACTCTCAGCCACGCCGAGATTCCGAGTTGGGCGAGAACGCTGGCGCTGAGGATGCCGTCAGCTTGCATTTCAGTTCGCGAGGCCTGACCGGCATCTGCCGGCGATCGACGATTCACCGCATGTCACCCACGATCCGCAAAGCGAGGAATAACTGCGATGGCACCACCGCCCAAGTGGACAGCGACACTGAAGGTTGCACAGGATGAGGCCGCGTTGGCTGTTCGGCTCTACAACGACGCCGCTGAGACACGCGGCTTCGAAGGGTTCGTAGTCCACATGCACCTCGCCTGGCTGTACCTGCTCCACGCTCGTTTCATGCGCGACGGCGTAGATTTCCGCTATCGAGACCGCGACAACCCACGACGCTTTGTGAAGGTCGACGGCGAGTACAAATGCTGGGAACTGTCGCGGTGCGCCGAGGAGCGGTGGCAAGACGAAGCCGACCCAGTTCGGAACAACCTGGATTTCTTCATCCGACTTCGGAACCGGATCGAGCATCGACACAAGAAAAGCGACGCCGAACTGGCGCTGGCAGTCAGTGGCCATGCCCAGGCACTACTGCTGAACTTCGAAGAGGAGATCGTCGCGACGTTCGGCGACAAGTACAGCCTCGCTCACATCCTGCGCTTCCCCGCGTTCATCGGTACCTTCACCGACGACGGCGAGAAGACATTGCGCCGCCTGCGGGACAAGCTGCCCACAGACCTCAAGCGCTTCATCGCCGAGTTCCACTCCGGACTCCCGGATGGCACCGGCTCAGACCCCCGGTTCGAATTGCGTCTTCGCGTGGTGCTCGAGCGCGTCGTGCGTGATCCTGAAGCCCTGTCGATGCAATTCACGCGCTGGGACGACATGACCGACGCCGAGAAAGAACTCGTGGAGAAGATGGGCAAACGCGGGCAGACGGTGATCCGCGAGCAGAAGCGAGCCGTCGTCGGCCACGGACTACTAGGTGCTGGCGAAGCTGAACGTCGGGTAGCCGCAGCGATCCCATATCGATTCAACAACCGCCACTTCCTCGACGCCGGACGACGCAAGAGCATCCGTCCGGCCGCCGCTGCCAACGATCCACACCCGGAACGAACGGACGAGAAGTATTGTCTCTACGTTGAGCTGTCCAAGACGTACGGCTACACGCAAGCGTGGGTCGACTGGCTCATCAAGAACTGCAGCACGCCAGCAGGATTCGAGAAGACAACGGGACGAGAAGCGGAACCGAAGGCGCAAGAAGCCTAGACGTGTCATCAGCTTGCAGACTCGCCGCCCTCCACCAGTACACAACGGCGGTCAGCCGCGTCGACCGGAAGGCCGCGAGTCAGGGTGTGGGAACAGCGGCTGCTGACGGTCGCGTGGCTGGACCGACGTACGCGCGAACCTACTGCCTAGAACCAGAATGGGTGAGATCGGGAAATCGCCGGTTCGACGCCTTCACCGGCAGTCGTTACCAGTCGCATGCTGCGGGACTCAACGCACCTCTTTACGCACCTCAATCAGCGCGAGAGGATGGTCAGCGATGAGAACCGATGCGAACCTCGCCACCCGCGAATCCCTTACCAGTAAGAGCTTTCGCGCATCATCGACAAACCCTGATCATCCTCAGGTGGAATTCAGCGGGTTCGGGGTTCGAGTCCCTGGCGGCGCACAAAAGCCCAGGTCACCACGGTGCCCTGGGTTTCTTCATGTCCGCAGGACACCTTCTATTCGACGCATTCAGCCGCGCATCTCTCTCGCCGACCGGATGTGCTGACTTCATCTGATCGTGACTGTGCGTCACATCACATCCGTGCGCGACCTCGCCGAGGCCCCCGCTGCCCATCGGAACCTTGGGAGAGATCTCCACCAAACCCACGACCACCAACCACCTAAGGTGGGTCTCCTTGGCTGGAGGTTCGGACCAGACCGGATTCGTAGGCGGCGATCACCAGTTGGGCCCGGTCGCGGGCGTCCAGCTTGGTCAGCAACCGGCTCACGTAGGTCTTCGCGGTCAGCGGACTGATCACCAGTTTTTCGGCGAGTTCGCCGTTGCTCAGCCCACGGCCGATCAGCGTCAGCACCTCGCGCTCCCGCCTGGTCAGCGCGGCCAGTGCGCCGGGTGCCGGGCCGGCCGGATCGGGTTGCCTCAGCACTCTTTCGATCAGTGCCTGGGTCGCTCCGGGCGACAACAGTGCCTCGCCGGCGGCCACGGTGCGGATGGCGGCCAGCAGCTGCGCGGGTTTGGTGTCCTTGACAAGGAATCCGCTGGCTCCCGCACGCAACGCGGCCACCACGTTGTGGTCGCTCTCGAACGTGGTCAGGATCAGCACCCGTACGCCGCTCAGGTCCTCGTCGGCCGCTATCGTGCCGGTGGCGGTGATCCCGTCAGTCCCCGGCATCCGGATGTCCATCACGACGACGTCGGCCCGGGTCGACCGGACCAGCTCGACCGCCTCGTCGCCGTCGGCGGATTCACCGACGACGTCCATGTCCGGTGCGGAGCGGACGAGCATCGCGAAGGCGCTCCGGACCAACTCCTGGTCGTCGGCCAGTACCACCCTGATCATCGCGCTCCCGGAGTAGGTACGGTCGCCGCGACCCGGAATCCGCCGTACCGGCCGTCGCCAGTGACCAGCCGGCCACCGACGGATTGCGCCCGCTCCTTCATCCCCGCGATGCCATAGCCGGCTGTGCTGCCGCCGTCGGACCTCCCCCGGCCGTCATCAGTGACCTCGAGCCGAACCTCGTCGACGTCGTACTCGAGCTGCACCAGTGCCTGTCGAGCGTGCGCGTGCTTCACCACGTTGGTCAGGGCCTCCTGCGCGATCCGGTAGAGGGTGATCTCGACGGCTGCCGGCAGCGGCCGGCTGGTGCCGCTGATTCGCAGCTCGACCTGTACTCCGACTGCTGTGGTGACCGCTACGAGCCGCGCCAGGCCGGCGAGGTCCGGCGTCGGGTGCCGATCCACGTCGACCTCGTGGCCGCGGAGGACGTCGAGGGTGGTTCGCAGCTCGGCCAGTACTCCGCTGCTCGCGTCCGCCACCGTGTGCAGCGACTGCGAGATCGGCGAGAGTGTCGGATCGTCGGTGCGCTCGTCGAGCAGATGAGCGGCCACGCCGGCATGGGAGTTGATCACGACGATGTGGTGGGCCAGGACGTCGTGCAGGTCGCGCGCGATCCGCAGCCGCTCCTCGGCGACCCGGCGCTCGCTCGTCTCCGTGAGCAGGGCGCGGTGCAGACGCATTGCCTGGCCACCGACCGCGGCGACTGCGAACCAGCCGAGGGGGCTGATCACCTCCGCGCCGATCGATTCGTCTTGAGGGACGCTCGCGCTCACCAGGACTCCGGCGACGCTGATTCCGACCATCGCCAGCGTTGAGACGCGGGAGGTGGTCAGGGAGACCGTGTAGATGAGGACTACCGCTACCGGGAGCATGACTTCGTGCGTGTAGTTCAAGGCGTGGTAGACCATCTGGACGGCTAAACAGAAGAGCAGCCCCTGAATCGGGTAGCGGCGTCTGACGAGAACCGGCATGGTCGCGAGGACGAGCAGGGTGATCCCGAGAGCGTCGAGTTCCCTGTCGTCGAGCCAGTGCCGCGGCAGGGCGAGGACGGCGGCCACCGGCAGGACCAGCAGCGCCGCGGTCAGCAGCAGGTCGCCCCTGCCGATTCCCCACCGCCTCGCTCCCACCAAGACCACCGTCCTCATCCCTCAGCTCCGTTCCTCGCCGACCAGCACCGACTCGTCCGGGGCTGCCGCCGGCGGTGGGTTGTCCGCGGATCGGCTCGGCCACCAGATCCATCGGCGCAAGCCCACCATCATCGGCGCCAGCAACGCAGGTGCTACCAGCAGAGTCTGCAGCAGAACCCCGACGGCGACCACCACACCCATCTCCACCATCGGCACGAACGGCAACGACGCCAGCACCGCGAAGGTTGCCGCCAGCACCAATCCGGCCGACGCGATCACCGGCGCGGTGGCCCGCACCGCCCGCCGGGTGGCGACCGTCGTACCGAGTTCCTTGCGGTCCTCGGCGATCCGAGCGACCAGGAAGATCGCGTAGTCGACGCCGAACGCCACCAGGAACACGAACACCAGCACCGGCAACGTCGGCTCCACGCCCCCGAATCCGAGCACGTGCTCGAACACCAGAGAGCCAAGTCCAAGTGCCGCGAGATACGAGAGCACGACCGCGGCCACGACGAGCAGCGAGGCGACCAAGGACCGGAGCAGCAGGAACAGAACCAGCAACACCACGGTGAGAACGAGGGGAATCACCAGTTTGGTGTCGGCGGCGCTCGCCTCCTGGACGTCGACCCGCTCCGCCCCTTCGCCGCCGACCAGCGCCGCGGGCGGCAGGTCGGCCCGCAGTCGCTTGATCACGGCTGCTTCGTCATCGCTGTCCGGCTGAGCCGCCGGTACGACGTCGACCAGCGACCAGCCGTTGCCCTCCCGCTCGGTCTCCGCTGACACCACCTTGTCCGTCGCACGCGCCACGGCGAGCACCTTCGCCACCTGATCGGTCGGAGTCGCAACGGTGAAGGGCCGGCCACCCTCGCCCGGGTAGACCCGATCAAGCGTCGCGAACCCCGTCACCGACTCCGGAGTGTTGGTGAACGAGTCGGCCTGCCGCAGGTCCGTCGAGAGCCCGAAAACCCCGAGTCCCAGCAAGCCGAGCGCCAGCGCCGAAACTCCGGCCGACCGCAACGGCCGGGCGAAGACCCACCGCCACCAGTCGCGGCCGGCGGGCGCAGTACTGGCCAGGGCAGGGACACGCGGCCAGAAGACCTTGCGGCCCAGCGCTGTCAGTACTGCGGGGAACAGCGTCAGCATGGTGACCAGAGTCGCCAGGATGCCCAGCGCGCCGATCATCCCGATCCCGGAGATGTCGTTCATGTCGGCCACGAACAGACAGCCCAGGCCGAGGGCGACCGTCGATCCCGACGCGAGGATCGCCGGCCCCACACTCTTCAGCGCGGCGCGCATGGCGGCATGGACGTCGCGGTGGTGGCGCAGTTGCTCGCGGTACCGCGCGACGATCAGCAGCGCGTAGTCGGTCCCGGCGCCGAACACCATCACGATCATGATCGAGGAACTCTGCGTACTCACCGTCATGTCCATCGCACCGGCGACGACCCGGACCAGCGCCATCGACAGGTACGCGGCAGCCCCGACGGTCAGCAGCGGTACCAGCCAGAGGAACGGGCTGCGGTAGGTGATGATCAGCAGGAACGCGACGACGATGACTGTGACGAGCATCAGGGTCGTGTCGATCCCCTCGAACACCGCGTCGACGTCCGCGTCGATCGCAGCCGGGCCGGTCACCTCGGCCCGCAGACCACTCGGCCGGTCAGCGGTGACCGCCCGGACCCGCTCGACGAACTTGGCGACCCCCGCGTCGTTCCCGCTCGCCGGCTGGCCGACGGCGTACATGAGTGCCGTGCCGTCCTCGGAGGGGACGGGCGGCATGTCGACCTGGAACTCCTGAGCGAGGGCCGCGTGCTGCCGCGCCACCGCTTGCTTGTCTCCGTCGGCGAGACCGCCGTCGCGGTGATAGACGACGATCAGTTCGTCGTCCTCAGAGCCGGGGATGCGGTCCTCGACCTGATGGACAAGCGTCGACTCCGCACCGCCGGGCAACTGATCGGTGACGTCGTCGCTCTGCACGTCACCCAGCCCTGCGGCCAACGGAAACACCGCCACCAGCAACAGCATCCAGACCCCGACCACACCCCACTTACCCCGCCGCCCGGCCTGCAACGTGAACATGAAACCTCCCCTGTCTGTGGACCTCAAACACTGGTCCAGCAGGGTGAGGTGAATCGTCCGCCCACAGTGGACAATCCGCACTACTCCCGCGGTTGACAGCTACTGCGCCCTGCGGCTCTACGTCGCTCTCGGACCGGACTCGTCACCGGTGACCGGCACACTAGGCAAGCGCACCAGACGTCGGCTCGTGAGATGTGGCGGCGATGAATGGCACGGGACGCTGACAGGACCCCTGTACAAGGGAACCAGGTCTACCTCCGAAGCGCTGCCGGCACGATCACCGCGTTGCGCACCGCGGGGTCCACGGGCAGCGTTCTGTTCAGCGGTTACGTGGGTTCGTACGGCGGGACGTGGAAGGCCTGCGCGAAACGAGTACTGCACGACTTCCACCTACTAGATGTAGCCGCCGTGCTGGTCCCACAGCTCCGACAGCGTGCTTTCAGATGCGAATGCCCAGTCGGCAAGGTCGTAGCAGTGCCACCGCCACTGGAGGGTTGGCCCCTTGCGCATCAACATCAGGTTCAGCGCTCGTGCAGCGTCCACCGCGCCAGGGATGTCCCACACACTGAGGCAACCATCAACGCCCACGAAGGTGATGGCGAGGACGTCTCCACCCCCAGACTCGTACCTCGGCCGACCGAAGGAGAGGTGACGGTATTGCCGCCTGAGAGCGCTCAGGTCGCCAGCCCGCTCCGTCAACGCCCGCGCGGAAACATTGGCTACGCCTCCGAAATAGCGGCTGCCCCTGTCCTCACCCGCAACCAGGAAGAGGGTCTCCATCTTGTTGGCGGACAGGGTGCACAGCCGGCCGCCAGACGCGTCCCGGTTGGTGCCAGGCATCGCGCTGACGGCCCAGAACGTTCGCTCGGTTTTCGCCGGCTTCGGCAGACAGGTCGGCACGTACCAATTCAGAATCTCTGCTGCGAACGGGAAGGCTGGGTGCTTCTTCAGTCGCTGGTACCGGGGCCGATGCTTGCGTCGCAGCTCATCATCGGGAGCGCGAATGCCGTCATCGAGAAATGCGACGTCAGGATCCGTCAACCATGCGTGTTGCTCCGACGGAAGGATGAGCGGGTCGAGGTCTGAGTCGCCGAGCGGGCCCAGGCCGTGGACGATGTTACGCAGTTCGTAACCACGTGCGCGCTGCTGCTGGATCATCCTGCGTTCGAGATCGGAGAGTTCCGCACGCCTGCAGGGCGCGAACTCGATGACGACAATGTCACCGAAGATCCGCCGATGGTTTCCGAATCGCCGTACCACATCGACCGCCTGACCGACGTACCGCTCTCCGTTGCCGAACTCAAGGATGTAGACACCGCAGCGTTGCGCCTTCGGAAACAGGTGCGCGACGCTGTGAAGTCCCGATACCGAGAACCGCGAGAAGCGCGGAACGGCCACCTTCGCCATCGACGTCACCCCTCCGCTGGTGTGGCCGAGATGTCAACCAAGCCGCTTCACCTGGATCGGCCAGCGACGGCGTTCCGCCGCGCTCGTCGGGTGGCACCGCCCGACAGACTGAGCGAGGACGCATCGAGAGCACTGCTCGCACCATACTGCACGGGACGAATCCCAGCAGCCCGATGGTTGGCGGCTAGGCGCAAACGACACGTCGGCGGCGTAGGTGTCTGCGGTGTCAGGTGGCGTCGCGTGACTGAGTCGCTTCGTCAGATCGGCCCGACGTGTTCAACGCGGCCTCCAGCGCAGCCGCCGGGTTCTTCGCCCGACGACCCATGTAGACGTCCTGAGTCAGGGACGGGCGGCCGTGCCCTAGCTGGTCTGCGATCTGTCGCGCGCTCTGCCCAGCGTCGTCCAGGATGGTGCCCGTCGTCTTGCGGAACGAGTGCGACATGATCCACGCCAGCGCGTCGGCCCGGCTTCCCTCGGCGGCCTGAGACGCCTGGAGACGCCGACTCCTGACCGCCGAAGGGCGCTCATCGAACGGCGTACGGCGTCTACTCTCAGAGGCGCTGGGCGAGGCGGTGGTAGGCGGCGTTCCAGCGGACCTGGTCCGCGAAAGCGCGTCGGGTCGTGCTCTCGTCGATGACGAGCATCTCGGTGCGCGCGATCTCGGCGAAGACCTCGAACGCCTCGATGCCTGCGGCCGTCGACAGCACGGTGTGGTGGGCGCCGCCGGCCGCCAGCCATGCCTCTGCAGAGGTCGGAAAATCAGGGCGCGGCCGCCAGACCGCACGTGCCACCGGCAGATGCGGAAGCGGCGCGGGCGGGGCGACGACGTCTACCACGTTCGCGGTAAGACGGAACCGCTCGCGCATGTCGGCCAGCGAGACCACGACGGCGCCTTCCGTGGCGTCGGCGTCGAACACCATCCGGACCGGATCCTCCTTGCCACCGATACCGAGCGGGTGGATCTCTACCCGCGGCCGGCTCGTGGTCAGTGACGGGCAGACCTCGAGCATGTGGGCGCCGAGGATCAGCTCCTGGCCGGGGGTGAGGTCGTAGGTGTAGTCCTCCATCAGTGACGCACCACCGGCCAGACCCTGGCCCATGACCTTCGCGGCCCTGACGAGTACGGCGGTCTTCCAGTCGCCCTCGGCGCCGAAGCCGTAGCCCTTGGACATCAGCCGCTGGACCGCGAGGCCCGGCAGCTGACGCAGTGCGCCAAGGTCTTCGAAATTGGTGGTGAAGGCCTTCGCCCCGGCCTCACCCAGGAACGCCTCGAGGGCGAGTTCCTGGCGCGCTGCGTACCGCAGCGACTCGTGCCGATCGCCGCCGCGGCGCAGCTCGGCGACGACGTCGTAGGACTCCTCGTACTCCGCGACAAGTGCGTCGACATCGGTGTCGTCCACCTTCTCGACAACCTCGACGAGGTCGTTGACCCCCCAGGTGTTGACCGCGACCCCGAACCGCAGCTGCGCCTCTGTCTTGTCGCCCTCGGTGACCGCGACGTTGCGCATGTTGTCACCGAAGCGGACCAGGCGCAGCTCATGGGTTGCCGCCCAGCCGGCGGCACCCCGGATCCAGGTGCCGATCCGGCGCGTGACGGCCGGATTGGACACATGACCCACAACCGTCGTACGGGCGACTCCGAGGCGGGTCACGAGATAGGCGTACTCGCGGTCGCCGTGCGCGGCCTGGTTGAGGTTCATGAAATCGAAGTCGATGCTGTCCCAGGGCAGCGCGACGTTCGCCTGCGTGTGGAGGTGCAGCAGAGGCTTGCGGAGCGCGTCGAGGCCCGCGATCCACATCTTGGCCGGGCTGAAGGTGTGCATCCAGGTGATCACGCCGAGGACGTTGTCGGCAGCATTCGCGTCGAGCATCGCGCGCCGGATGGCGTCGGCGTCCTTGAGCACCGGCTTCCAGACCACCCTGGCCGGCACATCGGCCGACTCGTCGAGCGCACGGACGACCGCCTCCGACTGCTCGGCGACCTGACGCAACGTCTCCTCGCCGTAGAGGTCCTGACTGCCCGTGAAGAACCAGACCTCACGGTCGGCATAGGCCTTGGACATGTCTCCTCGATCTCCTCTGGCCGCGTCAGCGCTGGCCGTAGACGTTCTGATACCTGTCGTAGAGCGCGTCGATCGCGTCCTGCTCGATGGCCACCGGCTCGCCGAGCTGGCGCGAGATGTGCACCGCACGGGCGACCTCTTCCAGCAGTACGGCGGCCTTGACCGCAGCCTTCGCGGTTTTGCCGATCGTGAACGGCCCGTGGTTCTGCATCAGCACAGCCGGGCTACGGTGGCCGCTCAGCGTCTCGACGATCCCCCGCCCGATCGAGTCGTCACCGATGATCGCGAACGGGCCGACGGGAACCGGTCCGCCGAACTCGTCGGCCATCATGGTCAGCACACAGGGGATCTCCTCACCGCGCGCCGACCACGCCGCGGCGTACGTCGAATGGGTGTGCACCACGCCTCCGACCTCGGCCATGTGGCGATAGACGTAGCCATGCGCCGCGGTGTCCGAAGACGGATTGCGGCTACCCTCCACGAGCTTGCCGTCGAGGTCGCAGACAACCATCGCGTCGGCGTCGAGCTCGTCGTAGGACACGCCGGACGGCTTGATGACGAAGAGGTCGTCGTGCCCGCCGGTGCCCCGGACTCGCTCGGAGACGTTGCCGGCGGTCCAGACGACCAGATCCCAGCGGGGCAGTTCTGCGTGCAGCGCGGCGACGCGCGTCTTGGCCTCATCGACGGCGGCGCGCAGACAGTCGGGCAGGGTCATTGACGTTCCTCGGACTTGTGGACGGGACTAGCGGATGGACTCGGCGGCGGCCTGCTGGGTAGGGAGACCGGCGGTGAAACGTGCGAGGTACGAGGTGAAGCCGGCTACCTCCGCCGCGTCCGGGTCGGCGACGTTCTCCGGCGCGTCGGCGAAGACCTCGCGCGCGAGGTAGTCGGCCAGCGGCTCGGTGCCACCGTTGCGAAGGTAGGCGGCGAGCACGGCGATTCCCCAGGCACCGCCTTCGGCGGCCGTCTCCCCTACCGTCACCGGCACCTCCAGGGCAGCGGCGAGCGCGCGCTGAGCTACCTCCTCGGTGCGGAAGATGCCTCCGTGCGCGAACATCTTGTCGACCGCGACGTGCTCCTCGGCGAGCACCTTCATGCCGAGCGCAAGGGTGGCGAAAACGCCGTACACCTGAGCGCGGGCGAAGTTGCCGAGGCTCAGCCGGCTGCCCGGCGTCCGCACAACCAGCGGACGGCCCTCGACCAGGCCGGCGACCGGCTCACCGGCCAGGAAGTTGTAGGCCAGAACGCCGCCCGCGTCCGGGGCGCCGCCGGCTGCTGCGTGAAGTAGCGCGGCAAAGATCGCGTCGTCGTCGTACGCAACCCCGAGCGCCGCTGCGAACTCACCGAAGACGCTCGCCCACGCTCCGAGCTCGCTGGCGCCGTTGTTGCAGTGAACCATCGCGACAGGGTCCCCGGCCGGGGTCGTCACGACGTCGATCTCCTCATGCACGCGCTGCAGGGCCCGCTCGAGGACCACCATCGCGAAGACGCTGGTGCCGACGCTGACGTTGCCCGAGCGCGGCGCAACGGAGTTGGTTGCGACCATGCCGGTGCCCGCATCGCCTTCGGGCGGGCAGCACGGGATGCCGGCCTGGAGCGTGCCGGTCGGGTCAAGCAGCGCCGCCCCTTGCTCCGTGAGCACGCCCGCCGGGCACCCGGCGGCCAGTACGCGCGGAAGCAGTTCGCCGAGCGCCGGGCTCCCGGGTCCCGCCAGCAGATCGAACCGTTTGAGCAAATCGGTGTCGTAGTCGCCGGTCCCGGAGCCGATCGGGAACATGCCCGATGCGTCGCCGACACCGAGCACGCGCTCGCCCGTCAGCCGCCAGTGCACGTAACCGGCGAGTGTCGTGATGTGGCGCACGCGAGAAACATGCGGCTCTGCGTCGAGCATTGCCTGCCGATAGTGGGCTACCGACCAGCGCAGCGGGATGTTGACCCCGAACAGGTCGGTCAGCTCCGCCGCGGCCTGCCCTGTCGTGGTGTCGCGCCATGTGCGGAACGGGACGAGTAGCTGATCCGAGGCGTCGAACGCGAGATAACCGTGCATCATCGCCGACACCCCGAGAGAGCCGACGACCGGCCGGACGCCGTAAGACTTCTCGACCCCGGCGAGCAAGGCGCCGACAGCATCACGGAGGCCGGACCAGACGGCGTCCAGCGAGTAGCTCCAATGGCCGTCGACGAGCTCGTTCTCCCACGTCGAGCTGCCGGTCGCGAGAACGTCGTGACGGGCACCGACCAGGCAGGCCTTGATCCGCGTCGAGCCGAGCTCGATCCCCAGCGCCGTACGCCCCGCCACGAGATCCGCCCGCGCATCGTGATTCCCGGATTCCATGAGCAGTGCTCCCTGATCGACACCTACGTGACCACTGCCGATAAGTGTGAACGCTAACATTTCTGCCGTCAACCCCGCCAAGTCATGCGGCTCTCCGGAGTATGAACGTTCACATCCACAGCCGACGCGCGGCTAGCGGGGTGCGGCGGGAGCAGCGGTGGAGTCACGGACGACCAGAGTTGGGCGGACGAGGTCGACGGTGGGTTCGGCCTCGCCACCCAGCGCACGCAGAGTCAGGTCGACGGCACGATGCCCGAGGAGCGAGAACTCCTGGTTGACCGTCGTCAACGCCGGCCAGAGGTATGGCGTCTCCAGACTGTTGTCGAACCCGACCACGCTGACCTCGCCCGGAATCTCACGCCCCTGCTCGTGGAGTGCGTGCAGCACGCCCAGCGCCATGGCGTCGTTCGCAACGAACACGGCAGTCACGTCGCGGTCGCGGGCGATCCGCAGCCCTGCCTCGTACCCGCTCTTGGGCGACCAGTCGCCCAAGAGCTCCGGGCCTGGGAGGAGGTTGCGCTGCGCATGGGCTTGGCGCCAGCCATCACGTCGCTGGCCGGCCTCGATCCACTCCAGTGGTCCGCTCACGTGGGCGACTTGCCGATGCCCAAGCTCGAGGAGGTGCTCGACCGCCAGGCGGGCGCCGGCCTCCTGGTCGATTCCGGCGGCCATCGGCTGCCCCGGCCTGACACCTTGAACCACGACCAGGGGGACCGGCAGCTCCAGGGCCAGCGCCTGGCTGAGCGCGTCCCGGTGGGCGACCGCAACGACGATCGCCTCGACGGCCTCGTCGAGAAGACGATCGACGGCTCCACCCAGCGAGGTCGCCGAGAAGTCCTCGACAGCGACGAGAGAGACCTCGTACCCGGCCTCGTGGCCGGCTGCCTGCACCGAGACCGCGATCATGCTCGGGCCGTGCAGGGCCAGGTGTGCGGAGATCATGCCGATCCGGTGGGACTTCTTCGTGACGAGCATCCGCGCCGCGTTGTTGCGTCGATAGCCGAGCTCGGCAATCGCCGCGAGCACGCGAGCACGCGTCGCCTCACGAACCAACTCCGAGCCGTTCAGAACACGCGACACCGTCTGGTGCGAGACCCCGGCAGCTGCCGCGACGTCATTCATGCTGGGCGTGCGGCGTGAGGCTCCGCCGTTCCTCGCCCCTGCATCCACCATGAGGGCATCGTAGACATGCCCAAGACGACCAGAAGGATCCGAGCACACGACCGTGCCGTCCGAGTGGTGGAACTCGAGCGTCCGGCGCTGCATCTTCTGTGTCCGCATGACGTCTCCATGGGATGTGAGTGGACGGATCAGGTGAGGTCGCGGCACCGGAGTGCGGTGAGGCCGATGCCGCAGAGGAGGAGTGCGAGCAGCATCTGTACGGTTGGCGCGCCGACGTCGAGGTCCTCGCCGGTGAGTACTTTCGGTACGTAGTGGAAGGGGACCCGGCCTCGCCGGCCCAGTTCCGGCGCTCTCCGTTGGAGGTGACAGCGATCGACGACTGGCGGCTTCTCCGGCTGTTCGACGGGACCGGCGACTTCACCCTGACGAACACGCAGAACAAGATCATCAGGGGCGTCAGGGTGACCTTCGAAGGCGTCGTCGACGGGCAGCGCTGGTCCGAGACCGTCGTACCCGCGAGTGCCATCACCCACCCGGGCGAGGTGGGCCGCTACGAGACGGTCAAGTTCACTGTCTCGCACTCGCACACCGTCGACACGGTCACCGTCGAGTGCGCCGGCCTGCTCGGCCGCAAACGCTGGACGACCACTCAGGACGCGAACGGCCGGCGCCTGTAGAGATCAAGCTCCAGGCCCACGAGCCGAACACCTTGGTCTCGGCGACACCGGCGTCCCAGTGAGCGCTGAGGCGCGGGCTTCGGCTGCGGCGGTCAGACGCGGGCCGCCCGCTCGGGATCCACTTCCATCGGCACGCCTACGGAACCCGCGACGCGCTGTCGATCACTGCGGCGTTGACCATGCTGCTGACCTCGACGGTCGTGCGAAGAACGGCCCAACCGGACAGCCGGCCTGTGGGTCCGGCTCCGCGATCTCGCCAGTCGCCAACTCGAGGTGCATGATGATTGCACCATGGATGACGAGGTACTGGACCTGGCACAGGAACTGGCCGAGGTCGGCCGGCTGGTCGACGACGATGACGTGGCCAGCACGCTGGGTCGGTTCGTCCATCGGATCGTGAGGACCGTGCCGGACTGCGATGACGCTGCGATCGCAGTGCTCGCCGCCGACCGGGCGGAGGTTGTCGCCCGCTTCGACAGGACAGACGAGCTCACCGCGCCGGCCCAGCCCACGCTGGTCCGCGAGCTGATCGCGGCCGGTAGCCCGTTGCACGATTCCCTGACACACGGCGAACCGCATCGGATCGGTGACTTGGCGTCGGACCATCGCTGGCCGAAGTTCGCCGCGGCCGCGATCAACGCCGGGTACCGCAGCTGCCTGTTCCTGCCGCTGCCCACGAACGCCGACGCCGCGGCGGCGTTCACGCTGCTGTCGAAGCAGCCGAACGCCTTCGGGAGCACGTCGTACGACGTTGTCCTGCTGTTCGCCCTCAATGCCGGCGTGGCCTTCGACAACATCCAGCTCTTCGACAACGGGAGGGCCCTCGTCGAGCATCTCCGCACCGCGCTCTCCACTCGAACTACCATCGGGCAGGCCCAAGGATTGCTCATGCAGCGCTACGCGATCACGTCGAGCGTCGCCTTCGACGTACTCAAACGCTGCTCCCAAGACGGCAACCTGAAGCTCCGTGACCTGGCTCGCGAACTCGTCGACGCCCACAACAACGGGCACCTGTCGTCAGCGCTGGTCCGCCACGGCCTCCAGTCGACCTAGCGCAACCTGGCTTTGAATACAATGCGTAACCAAACGGGATGCCAGCGCCAGCAGACATCCCATCTGACTGCATCCCTGGCGAGCGGCCAGGCAGGCATGGTGGTCTCAACCCGCCCAGCCTGGTGGCACCTTTCCGTACGCGTCCGGTGACCACTTGACGATCAGGTTCCCTCATAACAGGTAGTCAATCGTCTGTTGGGTTGTCAGGCGGATTTCACCTCGCGGTGCAGCAGCCGAAGAGTGCCGAGGGCGAGTGGCAGGAGTACCCAGATGGTGCCGGCGACCGCGATGTGCGCCCAGTCGCCGCTCGCGAACGTCTGTTGCTCGAACGCGGGTGCCATGGCTGTGTTGAGGTCGAGCCAGGGGGCGGCGTTCTCGAGGGCGCCGACCATCGCGAAGAGCACGCTCCAGGCGATCGGGATGACGTAGTACAACACGATCGCGGCGGCGGTGTTCATCAGCAGCATGCCGAAGGCGAAGCCCTGCAGGATGCCGATCAGCTGGATGGCGAAGAAGTCGCGGACGTTGGCGGCACCGAAGTTCCAGCTGCTGGCGCCGTCCATGAACGCCATTCCGGCGAGGTTGCTCAGGGCTGCGGCGCCGAGCGCCGCGACCACGGCAAGCATGCCGACCAGGACGACGGCGACCAGCTTGGCGACGGCGATGCGGATCCGGCTGGGTTCGAGGGTGAAGGTCACCAGGCCGGTGCGCTGGCTCCATTCGGCCGTGACCGCAAGGATGCCGAGCACCGGGAGCAGGATGCTCTGCGGCGTCGCTGTCGCACCGACGAAGTTGATGAACGTCAGTTGGTCCGGGTCGGCGACGAACAAGAACACCACGATGACGGCGACGGTGATGAGTCCGATGGCGATCAGCAGCCAGAACCCGGCTCGGGTGTCGACAAGCTTGCGCAGTTCGGCGCGCAGCAGGCGGCTGAAGGGTACGGCGGTGACGCTCGGATCGGGCGACAGTTCAGGCCGGAATTCAGGCCGGAATTCAGGTTCGAAGGTGGTCGTGGTACTCATGCGGTGACCTGCTCTCGTGCGTCGTTGGCGGTGAGCTGAAGGAACATGTCTTCGAGTCCGGAGCCGTCCGCGCCGCGCAGTTCGGTGACGACCACGCCGTGCCGCGCGGTGGCGGTGGCGATCTGCTCACGGGTGGCGTCGACGACGTACGCGCCGTCGGGTTCGAGCTGGTAGACGTAGCCGGCGAGGTTGAGGCAGCGCTCCAAGGCGTCCGGGTCCAGGCCACGCACCAGCGTGCCCGCGGCGTTCAGCAGTTCGGCCTTGCTGCCGTCGGCAACGATCACACCGCGACCGATGACGACGAGGTGATCAGCGATGACCTCGATCTCGTGCAGGAGATGTGAGGACAGCAGGACGGTTCCGCCGCGGTCGGCGAAACTCTTGAGCAGCCCGCGCATCCAGTGGATGCCGGCGGGATCGAGGCCGTTGGCGGGCTCGTCCAGGATCAGCACCTGCGGGTCGCCGAGCAGGGCGTGCGCGATACCGAGGCGCTGTCGCATGCCGAGGGAGTAGTTGCCGACCCGGCGATTGCCCTCGTCGCCGGACAGGCCGACGATCTCGAGCATCTCGTCGACTCGTCGGCGGCTCAGGCCCATGACAGTGGCACCGAGACGAAGGATCTCGCGCCCGGTCCGCCCGGAGTGCTGCGCGGAGGCGTCGAGAAGGACACCGACGTGCCGGCCCGGGTTGGGAAGCTCGGCGTACGGAACGCCGAGGATCGTACTGTGGCCCGCCGACGGCGGCGTCAGGCCGGTCATCATGCGCATCGTGGTCGACTTGCCCGCCCCGTTGGGGCCGAGGAAACCGGTGACGGTCCCAGGCTGTGCCCGGAACGAGACATGGTCGACGGAGACGTTGGCGCCGTAGCGCTTGGTGAGTTCTTCGACTGTGATCATGAGCCGAGCCTGCGCCCGCGGGCATCCCCGGCACATCAGCCGCAGCGCCTGGATCGCAATCCACGGGACACACCTGCCTAGCCCGCGGTAGGGGGTCGCCCGGACCGCGGTCCCTGCCAATAACTACGTCCCTCCCGTACGTTGGACAGGTGGACGCTTTCCGAGCGGTACCACCACCTCCGCTGAGCCACTGGCAGTCGACGTGGCGCTACCTCTTCGCCATCGTCGCCGGCGCAGGTTTCTGGGTGACCAGTTACTACGGCACGTACGCCGGTGAGATTCGTGCCCTCTGGATCATCGATCTCCTGCTCGGAGCCGTCGGCGTGATCCTGCTGCGTTGGAGACGCAGCCATCCGCTCGTCGTCGCGCTGGTCGTCAACGCCCTCGGCACCCTTTCGACGGCCGCATCGGGGGCAGTCGTGGTCGCCACGATGTCGCTGGCAACTCGCCGGCGGTGGCGCGAGATCGTCCCGGTCGCGGTGGTGGGGTTCGTCGCCTCTGTCGTGTTCTTCGAGACCCATCCCGGCGCCGAAGACTCGGTGCTCTTCTCGCTGCTGTTCACGATCGTCTTCGTGAGCGCCGTGATCGCTCCCGGCATGTACGTCGGGGCACGCCGCGACCTGCTCGCCACGCTCCGGGAACGAGCCGATCGCGCCGAACGGGAGCAGAGCCTGCGCGTCGGGCAGGCACAGGCGACCGAGCGCGCCCGGATCGCCCGCGAAATGCACGACGCCCTGGCACATCGACTGTCGCTCGTGGCCCTGCACGCCGGTGCTCTGGAGTACTGCCGCGGCCTGAGCGACGCCGAGGTCGCACAGGCGGCAGCCATCACCCGCAAGAGCGCCCACCTTGCTCTGCAGGACCTGCACGCGATCCTCGGAGTACTCCGAACACTCGAGACCGACGCACCACCAGAGCGTCCGCAACCCACGCTCGCCGACCTACCCGCACTGGTCCAAGACGCCATCGGTTCCGGCACCAAGGTCCGGTTGCACAACCAGGTCGACAACCTTGCGGAACCGCCCGACGCAATCGGCCGCGGCGCCTACCGAATGATCCAGGAGAGCCTGACGAACGCCCGCAAACACGCCCCGGACACGGCGGTCGACGTCACCCTCAGCGGCCACCCGGGCGGACAGTTGGTGCTCGAGATCCGCAACCCGCTGCGGCTCGGCTCCGCGGTGAGCCCGACGCCCGGCTCCGGCCTCGGACTGCTCGGACTGACCGAACGCGCCGAGCTGATCGGTGGCCGCCTCGAACACCTGAGCCTCAACGGGCACTTCGTCGTCCGCGCCTGGCTGCCGTGGCCCGCATGAACGAGTCAGCCGCAAGCCCCGTCCGGGTCGTCATCATCGACGACGACGCCCTCGTGCGCGCCGCGCTCGCGATGATCCTGCGCGCCGACGCCACCATCGAACTCGCCGGCGAAGCCGACGACGGCCAGCCCGGGCTCGAACTCATCTCACGCGTCGCGCCCGACGTCGTCCTGATGGACATCCGCATGCCACGACTCGACGGCCTCGAGGCCCTCGCCCGGCTCATGGAACGACCCACACCACCCAAGGTGATCGTGCTGACAACGTTCGACGCCGACGACCACGTACTCCGGGCACTCCGCGGCGGAGCCAGCGGCTTCCTGCTCAAACACACACCACCCGCACAGATCGTCCAGGCGGTACACAAGGTCGCCGCCGGCGAACACATGCTCTCCCCCACCGTGACCGCCCAACTCATCGCCGGCCTCGGCACGGACGAGCCAGAACCCCAACGCGTCCTCGACGCCCAGGCACTGGCCCAGACCCTCACCACCCGCGAACGCGACGTGGCCATCGCGGTCAGCGCAGGCAAGGTCAACGCCGAAATCGCCGAAGAGCTCTACCTGAGCATGGCCACCGTCAAAGCACACGTCTCCCGGATCATGATCAAACTCCAAGCCACCAACCGCGTCCAGATCGCCAACCGCATCCACGACGCAGGCCTGCTCTGATCGGCGCTGTGACCAGCTGCGCCTGCCCGATCCTGCTCGGGCAGGCGATGGACCGGCGATGGACAGGGCTGACGGACAGGCACATGCTGGTGGCAGCGTGACCAGATCTTGCGATCAGTGACTCGTCGGGGTTGCCGCAGTTCGGGTCCGTGTCTGGGGGGCTGTTCGCATGGGCACAATCAGTACTCAGCAGCACATCAGTGAGGTCACAGAGCGGCTGTCACCGGCCGGGGCGCGACGCAGAACTGTCGTTGTGACGGGGAGCCTGTTCATCGCGTCTACCGTAGCTTTCGCGATCGCGGCGACGGTCTTGGCGATGACGTTCGACTGGCCCGACATCCTGCGGGCGCCTGCGGACGTGGTACTGCCCAGAGTCGCGGCGGGTGGGGCGAGTCTGGTGTGGACCTGGTTCGCGGTCGCCTGGACGTACGCCGTGCTGGCGGTCCCGATCTTGTTGCTGCCGGCCGCGTTGGCTCGCCGCGGCGACCCCGCGCTGCGAGTAGCGACGTACCTGGGAGCTGCGTCTGTCTTGCTGGCGCTGATCGGGTTCCTGCGATGGGTCTTCGTCGCGCCGGCCTTGGCCGATTCGTACATGAATGGCGACGAAGGCACCCGCGCGGCGGTGGCCGCGGCCTGGACTGCCCAGCACCAGTACGGCGGTGCGCTCCTGGGCGAGCACCTCGGTCAGCTTCTGGCCATCGGCTGGTCAGTCACCGTCAGCATCATCATCTTGCGCTCCCACCTGATGCCCGCCTGGGCCGGCTGGCTCGGCCTGCTCGCCAGCGCCGTGTACCTCACCAACCAGGGCGACATTCTCGCCACCGCCATCTCCGGGTTCCCTGTCTGGGACGTGGGCGGGCTCCTCGGAAGCTATCTGTGGGCACTGTGGCTGATCGCGCTCGGGGTCCTGCTCCTCAGGCGCGCGAACAGCAATGCGCACTGATCGGGTCAGCTGACGGCCAGTTGGACTGCTGTCCAGGAGATGGGTGGAAGGGTGAGGGTGACGCGGCCCTGGTCGACGCGGACTGTGGTGTTCGGGCGGGGTTCGACGCGGTTCGGTTGGTTGGCGGTGTTGGTCGCGAAGCGGTCGTCGTCATACAGGCTGACGGCGGTCAGTACGTCGCTCACGGCCGTACTGCGCAGGTCCAGTGTGAGTTCCACGGGGCCGTCGGTACTGCGGTTCTGGAGGAAGACCGCGATCCGGCCGGTGCTCGGAGAGGTCCAGAACGGAGCCACGATGAGCACCTCTGCGGACACACAGCGACGGATGCCGGTGATGGCCGACGTCGCGCGCCGCGCCGGCGTCTCCCACCAGACGGTATCCCGCGTCCTGAACGATCACCCGAACGTTCGCAGCGATACTCGTGAGCGGGTGCTGCGCGCGATCGAGGACCTCGGGTACCGGCGGAACTTCGCGGCTCGCGCTCTCGTCATGCGCCACACCCGCACGCTCGGCGTGGTCAGCTTCGACACCACCCTCTTCGGTCCGGCGAGCACCGTCTACGGCATCGAGCAGGCCGCGCGTGCGGCCGGGTACTTCGTCAGCGTCGTCAGCCTGAAGAAGCTCACCCGGAGCAGCGTCCGGGAGGCCATCGGCTACCTGACAGACCGCGGCGTCGACGGAATCGTCGTGGTCGCGCCGCAACGCTCGGCGGCGCGCGCCCTGGCCGACGTACCCATCGGCGTACCGGCGGTCGCGGTCGAAGGCGGACGCGCCGCCGGCGGTCCGGCGGTGAGTGTCGATCAGGCCGACGGCGCCCGGCAGGCGGTCGAGCATCTGCTGGATCTCGGGCACGCCACGGTCTGGCACGGACATCCCGGAGGCGGAGTTCTTCAGTCCCCCGCTGACGACGGTCCGGCAGGACTTCGGCGAGGTCGGCCGCCGCTGCCTCGAGGTCCTGGTCCGCCGCATCGAACTGCACTCTGACGGCACCGGGAGCGCCCTGGTGCCGGCCGAGCGGATCGTCCGGGCGAGCACCGGCCGGCCGGACCGCCGCCGCAAACGCCTGACCTGACCCGACCGACCTGACCGACACCGACCCGACGGCATCCACGACCCGACATGCATCTCGGGCCCTTCCCATTGACCGTTTCAAACGGCAGTGGCGCTGTTCATTCCCTCCCTCGCCCAGGAGCCGGATTCGTGACCCTCTGTACGTCCGAATGATGCGATGTTTCCCCGACTCGACAGCCGGGAACCCCTCCATCGAGATCGATTGCAGCGACTGGGGGAAGCATGGACGTCGGTTCGCGCGACAGGGGTGGGCAGGTTGCCGGTACTGCGGAGACGACGGCCAACAGTCGTCTCGCCAGCTTTCTGCTGGCACGTATCGCCGAGGACGAAGTCCGAGCCGTGAACGGCCCGGAGGCAGCGCAGGCTGAGGCCCGAGCGCGACGCCGGCTGGTCGAGACCCACCGCCACCACGACCACCACGACCACGACGACCACCACGACGGAACCTGTGGCGATCCGTGCTACACCCTGTGCATCCTCGCTCAGCGCTACCCCAATCATCCCGACCTCCCAACAGAGGCCATGACCTGAGCCGTTGCCGGGATCACCCCTCCGCGGTGGGATGCGAGCCACGGTCTTCGCACCGCGACGCGTTCTTCGACTGAGGCGCGAAATCGCTAGGTTCGGGTGGCGGCGGCGACGAGCGTCGAGGTGAGTGCCAGGGCGGCGACGCCGAGCGCGAGTTCCGCGCCGATGCAGAGGGCGATGACCTGTACCGGGCAGGGACGCGAACGCAGGCGGCTTACGTAATGGTGGCTTCCGGTAGCGGCCAGCAGCATGCCGGCGACGGCCAGCAGCTTGGCAAGCAGGGCGGCGCCGTAGGCGGAAGCGATCAAGGGCCCGAGCCCGCCTGCGTGCATGAACGCGTGAACGGTGCCCGTCACGGCGAGGATCAGGACACTGGCCATCGACAGCCACGAGAAGCTTCCGAGCGTCGCGTGTAGCGCCGACGGGTCGCGGCGTGGCACGACACCGACGGCCAGAACGGCCAGGCCACCGACCCATCCCGCCGCGGCGAGCACGTGGAGCTCGGTCAGGGTCGTCGCAGTCAGCGACAACGGATCAGGCCGCGCAGCGATGACGGTCAGGATCAGCGCCAGCACAGTCAGCGCAGCGGCAGTGCCGTGACCGACACCGCCGCGGCCGGAGACACGGGACCGGACGTGATTTCCCAGCCAGACCACCCCGACAGCAGAGATCGCAAACCTGGCGAGCAGCGGAGCGGCCGGACGCTGCAGCAGCAAGTCGGTCACTGAGGTGAAGCTCGCCAACTCCGACGTATCCACCGAGCCGGTCGCGGAACCTGCGAGGATCCCACTCATTCCGACGAGTCCGGACAGGGCGACGAGCAGCAGGCCGGATCCGGCAAGTCCGATCAGCCTGCGGTCACTACGCCCGGAAGGCCACACCAGCAGCCAAACCGCGAGGGTACCGACGAAGAGCATGAGGCCGACATACCCGGTCACTCGCGCGACCGCGGACAGCAGTCCGATCAGCGGGGCATCTGCTACCGCTCCTGGCGCGGCCGGACGGGCCGCTGCGAGTACGGCGATGGACGCGCAGCCGAGGCCCGTCGCGACCCACGGCACAGGCAACCAGACTCGCCGAGCCCAGGCCGCACTCGGCATCGGGTGGGACGATGTCGAGCCGAACGGTTCGTCCTCGATGGGATGCGCGGGCAGGATTTCGTCGCGCCGCGCGACCGCCGGATTGCTCAAGACCAGTACCTCGGATGTGCAGGGCTGCCGCCGCCCCCGAGGGCAGGTGGCCGGCAGCCTAGCCCACCGAACGACGGTGAGGCCATGCACCAGCAAGACTCCCCCGGCGACAGCAGGCAGACACCTTCGCGTGATACCAGCACTCCTACGTGACCGACGACGCTATGACCGCAGACCACCCGCCGCGCTGGCCGCTTGACACATCCATCAGGCGTCGAGGTCGGCTGCGACCAAGTCGACCACTTTGCGCAGGACTGCTTCGTCGGCGCAGGTCACCGTGACGTCGTCGCCGTACTTGGCGCCGAGCGTCATGATGAGCAGGGCGGAGCCGGCGTCCACCGGTACGCCGCCGTTCGTTGCGAGTGTCACCGGTACGCCGGCTTCGGTTACGGCGGCCGCGATGACGGCCGCGGGGCGGGCGTGCAGGCCGACGGCTGAGCCGACAGCGATCGTGGTGCTGGACATCGGAACTCCTTTTCAGGCCGCGACGGCGGCCGGGGTCGTGGTGGTGGACGACTTGCGTCCGAGCTGTTTGGCGATCGACACGGCCACCGCACCGACTGCGGCACCGGCGACGAGCGCCAGGACGAAGACCGCGACGTGGCCGATCGCGAAGAAGACGAAGATGCCGCCGTGCGGTGCCGACAGGGTCACCCCGCCGGCCATCACCAGCGCACCGGTGGCGGCGGAGCCGATCATGATCGACGGGATCACGCGCAGTGGATCGGCGGCCGCGAACGGGATCGCGCCCTCGGAGATGAAAGATGCCCCGAGCAACCAAGCGGCTTTCCCGTTCTCCCGTTCGGCCGGGCTGAACAGCTTCGGGCGGACGGCGGTGGCCAGTGCGAGCGCCAGCGGCGGCACCATCCCGGCCGCCATCACGGCGGCCATCACCTTCAGCGAGGCGGGGTTGTCGACCGACAGGCCGGCAGTCGCGAAGGCGTACGCCGCCTTGTTCACCGGACCCCCCATGTCGAACGCCATCATCAGGCCCAGCACGATGCCGAGCACGATCGCCGATGAACCGGACAGCCCGTTCAGCCAGCTCTCCAGGCCTGAGGTGATCGCGGCCAGCGGCCGGCCGAGGACCAGGAACATCAGCCCACCGGCGAACAACGACGCGCCGAGCGGGATCACCACGACCGGCATCAGTCCGCGGCCCCACGCCGGGACCTTCAGCCTGCTGATCCACAAGGCGGCGAAGCCGGCCAGTAGACCACCGACGATTCCGCCGATGAACCCCGCGCCGACCGTCGTCGCGACCACGCCGACGGTGAAGCCCGGCGCGATGCCGGGCCGGTCGGCGATCGCGAAGGCGATGTAGCCCGCGAGCGCCGGAACCAGGAAGCCGAAAGCGAGCGCACCGAGACTGAACAGAACCGCCCCGAGGTACTGATCGAGGCCGCCGGCCGGCAGGTCGGCCAGCGAGTTCTTCGCCACGATGTCGGCCGCCGACGCGTTGATCCGGTAGCCACCGAGCAGGAAGCCGAGGGCGATCAGCAAACCGCCGGCGGCGACGAACGGGATCATGTAACTGACGCCGGTCAGCAAGATCTGGCGCAGCCGCACCGCCCAGGAGACATTGCCCGAGCGCATGTCCTTCCGGGACTCGGCGGAGGCTGCACCTTCGACTTTGGGCGCATCCGGGTCGCTCGCGGCCTCGAGTGCATCGGCGACCATCGCGTCCGGTTCGTTGATTGCCCGCTTCACACCGGACGCGACCACAGGTTTGCCGGCGAACCGGCCGCGGTCCTTCACCCCGACGTCGGTGGCGAAGATGACCGCCTCCGCGGACGCGATGACGTCGGCGGGCAGCGGGGTCGACGCGCCCGATCCCTGCGTCTCGACGTGTACCTTGACGCCTGCTCGCTCGCCGGCGGCGACCAGCGAGTCCGCCGCCATGTAAGTGTGCGCGATCCCGGTCGGGCATGCTGTCACGGCGACCAGGTGCCGCTCGGCGGCCGGCGCCTCGTCAGCGGCCGCCGCGGCCGTGTCGGCAGGAGCGTCGGCGGCTGGGGTTGTGGGCTGTTCGGCAGGAGCGACGGCTGCCTGGACCAAGGAGACAAGCTCATCCGGCGAATCCGCAGCACGCAGCGCGGCCGTGAACTCCGGCTTCACCAGCGACCTCGCGAGCGCTGTGAGCAGGGTCAGATGGTCGGCGTCCCCACCAGCGGGCGCCGCGATCAGGAAGACAATGTCCGCCGGCCCGTCCGGCGCGCCGAAGTCCACTCCGGGCTTGAGCCGAGCGAACGCCAGCGTCGGCTCGGACACAGACTCCGACCGGCAGTGCGGAATGCCGATTCCACCGGGCAGCCCGGTGGCCGCTTGTCCTTCGCGGGCCAGCGCGTCGCCGTACAAGCCGTCGACGTCGGTCGCGCGACCGGCCGCCACCACACGGGTGGCGAGCTGACGGATCACGTCGTGCGACGTAGTACCGAGGTTCTCGTCGAGGACGACGAGGTCGGCCTGGATGATCTGAGACATGGGGGTTCCTCTCGGCCGCGTCACGACGCGACGGGACGCGGAGCCAGGGCGACGACGCTGACGCCGTCAGGACGGAGATCGCCCGGCCGCGGCATCGCGGACCCGGCGAGCTGGACAGCGGCGGCCCCGAAGGCGACCGCCTGACGCAACCGATCGGCCGGCCCCGCACCGGCCAGGTCGGCGAGCAAGTAGCCGGAAAGCGTGGCATCCCCCGCGCCGACGGTGTTGATCGGTACGACGGCGCCGGCCTGACCGAAGTACGCCGCACCGTCGCCGTCGACCAGTACGGCGCCGTGCCGACCGAGCGTCGCGAGCACGGCACCAGCACCACGGGCGATCAGCGCCCGCGCCGCATCGGCGACACATTCCGCATCGGACTCGAGCTTGGCGACATCGAGGCCGGTGAGCTCCGCGAGCTCCTCGGCGTTCGGCTTGAGCAGATCCGGTAGGACCGCCGCGGTGGCCACGGCCTTCAACGGCTCGCCGGACGTGTCGACAGCCACCGCGCAGCCACGCGCCCGCAGTGCTGCGATGAGCCCGACGTACCAGTCGTCCGGAACCCCGGGCGGTAACGAACCGGACAGCACCGCCCACCGAGCACCGGCCGCTTCATCGAGTACGGCGGCAACCAGCGCGTCGAGCACATCGTCGGCGAGCGGCGCGCCGGCCTCGTTCAGCTTGGTGGTCGTGCCGTCCGGCTCGACCACGGTGACGTTGACCCGAACAGGATGCGGTACGTCGACCGCGTGGAAGGCGACCGCCTGCTCCCGCAGTGCCGCGAGCATGCCATCGTCGCCCCTCGCCGGCAGGACCGCGACCGTCGGCGCACCGGCGCCGGCCAGCGCGCGGGCGACGTTCACCCCCTTGCCGCCCGGGCCGCTGCGCACTGTGACGGCGCGCAGGACCTCGCCGCGGCGCAGTTCGCCGGCCAGCTCGATGGTTCGGTCGACGCTCGGGTTCGCGGTCAGCGTGACGATCATGCGACCACCACCTCGACCTCACGCCGCTCCAACTCGCGCACCACCGTGCGGTCGATGCCGTCGTCGGTGATCAGGACGTCGATGTCATCGATCGACGCGAACCTGACCAGGTGCTCGTGGCCGATCTTCGACGAGTCGGCGACCACGACGACCTGGTGTGCAGCGGCGACCATCGCCCGCTTCACCGCGGCCTCGTCCGGATCCGGCGTGGTCAGGCCGTGGTCGACCGTGAGTGCGTTGGTTCCGACGAAGGCCAGGTCGACCCGGAGATCCGCCAGCGCACCGACAGCCTGCTCGCCGACCGCCGCCTGGGTCTCGCCCCGGACCCGGCCGCCGAGCAGGTGCAGTCGCACACTGTCCGCCCCGCCGAGCCGGGCGGCGATCGGGACCGCATTGGTCACGACGACCAGCCGCCGATCGACCGGAAGGAGCGAGGCGATGCGCGCGGTCGTCGTACCGGCGTCCAGCAGGATGCTCCCGCCGTTGCCAGGCAGCAGGCCGATTGCGGCCTTGGCGATCCGGTCCTTCTGCTCCGCGCTGGTGGCGTCGCGCTCGGCGACACCCGGCTCGATCACGGTCAGCGCGGTGGTCGAGACGGCGCCGCCGTGCACGCGGCGCAACAAGCCGCCGCGCTCGAGCTGGGCGAGATCCCGCCGCACGGTCTCCGTGGTGACGCCGAGGTCGGCGGCAATGCCACTCACCGTGACGCGACCCTGATCGCGGACCTTGCCGACGATCGCCGCCAACCGCTCCTCCGCGTACATGTCGACTCCCGATCTGCGTTTCGTTGGGATTTCGTGTGGTTTTAATTGGTTTTACGCCCGGTCTATTGACATGTCAAGACCTTCGTTCGTAACGTCCTGGCAACCCGCCGGATGCAGAGGACCGCGATGAACACTCCGACAGACACCCTGTGGAAAGGCGTTCCGGTCGTGCCGGGCGTCGGCTACGGCCCGGCGATCAGGCCCGCGCCACGCCCGCCCGTCCCGGAACCGGTCACCGTTGCCGAGCCCGATCGACCGGCCCAGATCGCTCGATACCAGGCAGCCGCCGCAACCGTCGCCGAACGGCTCGCCGAACGCGCCGGCCTGGCCTCCGGCGCAGCCGCCGAGGTGCTGAGCGCGACCGCCGACCTGGCCCGGGACCGCGGTCTCGCCGCGGCAGCCGCCCAGCGGATCCAGACCGGTGCGGACGCCGTCCACGCCTGCGTGCAAGCCACCGAGCAGTTCGCCACGCTCTTCGGTCAGCTCGGTGGGCTGATGGCCGAGCGAGTGACCGACCTGCACGACATCCGCGACCGGATCATCGCCGAACTCACCGGCGCCCCGGAGCCCGGCGTACCGCGTCCGACGGCCCCGTCCGTGCTCGTCGCGGACGACCTCGCTCCCGCTGACACCGCCGGTCTGGACGAGTTCACCGTCGCCCTCGTGACCCGGCTCGGCGGACCGACCAGCCACACCGCGATCATCGCCCGCCAGCTCGGCATCCCGTGCGTGGTCGCGGTGACCGATCTCCCCGAGATCGCCCCGGGTACGCCGGTTCTGGTGAACGGCGAGACCGGGAAGGTCGAGGTCGCCCCGAACGAGCTCGCGGCCCGCACGGCGGTCCGGACCGCGGCCGCACAGCGCGCCGCCACCGATGCGTGGCGTGGTCCCGGCCGGACCGCCGACGGCCACCTCGTCAGCATCCTCGCGAACGTGCAGGACGCGGCGTCCGCACAGCAGGCCGCCGGCAGCCAGGCCGAAGGCGTCGGACTCTTCCGCACCGAGCTGGCCTTCCTCAACCGCGAGACCGAGCCGAGCGTCGACGAACAGGCCGACCTCTACGCCGAGGTACTGCGGGCCTTCGCCGGCCGAAAGGTCGTCGTACGAACCCTGGACGCCGGCTCGGACAAACCACTCGCCTTCACCGGCGCGACCGACGAGCCGAACCCCGCACTCGGGGTCCGCGGACTGCGGCTCGCGTTCACCGACCCCGGAATCCTGGACCGCCAGCTGGACGCGATCGCCCAGGCGGCCGAACGTACCGGCGAGCAGCCCTGGGTGATGGCGCCGATGGTCTCGACCGTCGCGGACGCACGATTCTTCGCCGACCGGGTCCACGCTCGCGGGCTGGTCGCCGGAGTGATGGTCGAGGTGCCTGCCGTCGCGCTGCTCGCCGATCGCGTCCTCGCACACGTCGGCTTTCTGTCGATCGGTACCAACGACCTCACGCAGTACACGATGGCGGCGGACCGGCTCTCCCCCGAGCTCGCGATACTGACGGATCCGTGGCAGCCGGCGCATCTCGCCCTGGTGGCACAGGTCGCCCGGGCCGGTCAGGTGGCCGGCAAGCCGGTCGGCGTCTGCGGCGAGGCGGCCGCCGATCCCTTGCTGGCCTGCGTCCTGACCGGACTCGGCATCACCTCGTTGTCAGCGGCAACGGCTGCGCTGCCGGCCGTCGGTGCCCGGCTCGCGGCAGTGAGCCTGGACCAGTGCCGCGCCGCAGCAGCCGCCGCCCTCGGGGCCGACGACCCCGGCCACGCCCGCGAAGCCGCCCGCGCGGCACTCTGACGGCTCTGAACATCCGTGCGCCGCCGACATGTAAGTGCCCGCGAGGAGGCCTGGCGGGCTCCAGTTGCCGAGCGCGCTGTGCGGCTCAGGCCTGGTAGGCCGGTGCCCCGAACGGGACGGTGCGGGTCGGTTCGCGGCCGAAACCTTCGATCTTGAGATGGTCCTCGAAGGCCTGCACCATCGCGTACGACGTCACGGTCGTGTCGACCATGCCCTTGAAGGTGATGAAGTGCTTGCCACCGGTGAAGCCGTAGTTGCCGGCGTGGTTGTGGCCGTTGAACCAGGCAACGACGTTGTCGTAGGAAGTCACCAGCTCGACGAGCTGAGTGTCGTTGTAGGCGTTGTGCTGGTTCAGCGGGTAGATCGGGTGATGCGAGTTGAGGACGACCTTGTCGCCGGCACGACGGGCATGCTCGAGGACCTCCTCGATCCAGGCGAACTGCTCGGCGCCGACGCCACCGTTCCAGGTCTGGGCGTTGGGCTTACCCGCCGCTTGCAGGTCGGCGCGCATCTTCTCGGCGAGGGTGTACTTCTCGGATCCCTTGGGGTTTCCGTAGGTGCTGATGTCGTTGGTGTCGACCACAATGAATCGCCAACCGTTGCGACGGAACTGGTAGTGCGACGACGGCATGCCCATCGTCGGAAGAAGTTGCTCGCGCGGCAACTGGAAGTCGTGATTGCCGAGAACCTGGATCTTGGGCATCCGCAGCTTGTCCCAGATCGGCATGATCATGTCGAAGCTCGCCGCGAACTCGTCGACCATGTCGCCGAGGTGGAACGAGAAGCGCAGATCGCCGTCGTTCAGCGTGGAGACGGCCTCCGTCAACTTGTCGACCGACAGCCGGTAGAGACGAACGGGCCCGTCGGGCTTGTCGGCGTACTGGCAGTCCGCGATGACGCCGAACCGCAGCAGCGGCGAGTTCGCGGCGGCGGCCGAAGCTTCGGCCGGCACTGCGGTGAGAGCGGCGATGCCGGCGGCCAGGCCGAGGAGATGGCGGCGCGTCGGCGAGAAAGCTGCCGGATCGGTCGGGCCAGCGGGAGTGATGGGCATGGTGTGCTCCGATACTCAGGTGGACGATCGGCCCGAGTACATCGACGCCGAATGGCGCCGCAGCAACAGAGCACAGCATGTTGCGTTAACTACTCACCAATTCGACCACGCCGGCCGGCCTGCCCTCCCTGGATCTGTCAGATCATTCCGGGTGTCGGGCATCTGTCTGATCCGCAGGCCGCCGGATGCGGCCGGACTTGATGACCAGGCGGAGGTTCTCGCGGAACTTCTCCAGTTGCCACGGGTCGCCGTCGAGGATCACGAGATCGGCGACCGTCCTCGGAGTGATGCGGCCGACGTCGGGTAGGGCGAGGAGGTCGGCCGCGGAGGAGGTTGCCGCTAGCAACGCCTCCTGAGGACTGAGGCCGGCGCGGACCAGCCACGCCAGCTCCTCCGGGCTGGAGCCGTGGGCGAAGACCCCGGAGTCGGTGCCCATCGCGATCCGTACGCCGCCCTGGTGGGCCCGGGTCACGGCGTCCAGATGGGTAGCCGCGATCGACCTGGCTTTCGTCTCGATCTCCGGCGTGACGCTCATGCCCGCGTCGATGGCCTCGACCAGCGAGGCCGGCGCCATCAGCGTGGGTACCAGCCACGCGTCACGCTCGAGGAACAGGTCGATGCACTCATCGTCGAGGAAGACCCCGTGCTCGATCGAGCGAACCCCGGCCCGCAGTGCCTGCTTGATCCCGGCGGCACCGTGGGCGTGGGCCATCACCGGCAGCTCTACCGCCGCCGCCTCGTCGACGCAGGCTGCGAGCTCGTCGTACGTGAACTGAGGATGCCGTGGATCGTCCCGCGTCGACATCACGCCGCCCGACGCACAGACCTTGATCACGTCGGCGCCGGCGCGAACGAGTTCGCGGACCCGCTTGCGCATGGCGTCCACGCCGTCGACCACGCAATCCGGCCGGCCGGGGTGCGGCACGAGCAGCCGCTGCAGGTCCCCGTGCACGTTCCAACCGTCGGCGTGACCACCGGTCTGACTCAGCACCGACACCGCGATCTGCATCCGCGGCCCGTCCACGAGCCCGGTCTCGACAGCAGTCTTGACCCCGAGATCCGCGCCACCCGCGTCCCGGACGGTCGTCACCCCACTGCCGAGCAGCCGCCCGAGGTTGGCCGCGGCCTCGAAGAACTCCAGCGAGAACGGCCGCGACTGGATGCGCGCCAGATCCATCCCGTCGAACACAGTGTGCACATGACAGTCGATCAGCCCAGGGGCGACCAGCGCACCGTCGAGCTCGACGATCTCGTCACCGGCCAACGCCGTACCGACCTCGGTGATCCGCTCCCCCTCGACGGCGACATCCGCCAGGTACGGCGGTACGCCGGTGCCGTCGAAGACCAGGCCGCCGCGCAGCACCAGGCGCGTCATCCGGCGAACTCCTCGACGGGCCGGTAGTCGTGCTCGTACCCGAACCGGCGGGGTCCGGCCAACTCGATCCCGGCCGCTGTCCGCCAGTGCGGGTCCGCGGGCAGACCGAGCACCGCGACCCGGTAGCCGTAGCGGATCTCCTCGGCCGGGATCGGCGTACCGGTGTCGAGCTCCAGCGCCATGATCAGGTCCGGGCTGGTCGCGACCATCGCGCCGTCGCGTTCGGCGGCGAGGTTCTCGTTCTGGAAGTGGATCGTCATCGTGTGGTCGCGATCGCCGTCCAGCCCACTCAGGTGCGCCTGGCCGATCGTCCAGCCGCGTTCGTTGCGCCGCTCCACCTCCTCCACCTTTCCGGTGAACAGCAGGACGCCGCCCTGCTGCTCGAGTACGGCGTCGACCGGCGACGTATGCGCGGCCCGTGCTTCCCGGATCGTCCGGCCGAGGTCCTGCGCCAGCGTCAGCGCACCCCGCACCAGCCGCTGCTTGGCCTCCGCCCCGGTCATCGGGTACAGCGCCATCGCCGCGTTCGCGCCGCTGGCCAGCACAGCCGCCCGTGCGTACTCCTCACTCCAGGCGTTGCTGGTCGATTCCAGGAACATCGTGTTGCCGTGCTCGTCGACCATCACGAAGGGTGTGGCCGATCCGCCGTACAGGGTCGGTGTGACCATCTCCAGGTGCGGGAACGCCCGGCCCATCCCGTCGGCGTCGACGACCGGGAGTCCTCGGGCAGCGGCGGTCGCGAAGGGCGTGACCGCGTTCAGGCCACCCGCTTCGGCGGGGCAGACATAGTCGTACGTCGTTCCGGTGAACCGCTCCAGCTGCCCCAGCACCCTCTCGTACTCCGCAGCGCGCGGCAGCTTCTCGATCAGCACACCAGGAGCTCCGATGCCTGCGATGAACACCATGTTCGCGGTGTCGGGCACCTCGTCCACGTCGACCAGCTGGACGGGTCCGAACCGGCGGATCGCGTCCCGGGCCAGGAGCATGCCGACGTACGGGTCGCCACCGCCGCCGGAGCCGAGGACGGTCGAGCCTGTCGTGATGTCGTTCAGGGCTTCCTCGTCGATGATGCGCATGCTCAGTTCCTTTCCGGGGTCTCGGAGTTGCTGGTCGGGAAAGGCCCGGCGGCCTTCACCCGGATGTGCACGGCCGACCCGCCGCCGAGGTGTGTCAGTGGTACGTCGTCGGCGTCGACCACCCGCACTTGGCCGAGGTCCGCACCGGCCTCGACGGCCCGTGCGATCGCCTCCGCTTTCGCCTCGGCGAGAGCCTCCGCCCGGCTGCTCCCGAGCAGGTTGTAGACGCGGTCGACCTCGCCGCCCGCCTCGGCGAACGCGGCGCCGACGGCGTTCGCCACACCAGCCTGTTCAGGGATCACGAGGTCGGTGAGTCCGGGAGCGACCGCCAGCAGCGGAGCACCGCCGCCGACCACGATCACCGGGGTGGCGCTGGCCTGCAGTTTCGCCTTCTCGACGGCCTGCGCGACGCGATCGGCGGCCACCTCGAGAGCCCGCCGCACCGCCGTCGGGTCGAGGTCCGCGACCCGACCGGGATCGCCCATCGGAGCAGCTCCCGCAGCGACCGCGACATCGCTGAACGTCAGCGTGTCACCGCCGAACAGCCTGGCCTGGCTGGTGATCCGGTAGCCGACGCTCTCCGGGCCGACCGTACCGCCGTCCGCAGACACCAAGGTGCCGCCGCCGAGCGCCATCGACAACACGTCGGGGATCCGGAAGTTGCTCCGGACACCGGCCAGGCTCATCGCGACCGTCGACTCCCGCGGGAAACCGTTCTGCAGCAGCCCGACGTCGGTGGTGGTACCGCCCACGTCGACCACGACGGCGTCGTCGATCCCCGTCAGCAGTGCGGCGCCGCGCATCGAGTTGGTCGGACCGGACGCGATCGTGAAGATCGGGAAGCTGCGGGCCCGATCCAGCGTCATCACCGTGCCGTCGTTCTGCGACAGCAGGACCGGCGCATGAATGCCGGCTTGGGCGACGACCTGCTCGAGGCCGTCGATGACGCGGCCGGCCAGCCCCAGCAGGGCCGCGTTCAGAATCGTCGCGTTCTCGCGTTCCAGCAGACCGACCCGGCCGACCAGACCGGAGCGGGTGACCGTGACATCGGGCAGCTCGTCCAGGAGCAGCCGCTCGGCGGCCAGCTCCGGCTCCGGGTTCACCGTGGAGAAGACCGAGCTCAGCGCGATGTGCCGGACACCGGACTCGGCGATCTGCTTGGCGATCGCGCGCAGGCCGACCTCGTCGAGTTCGCCCAGCGACCGGCCGTCGAACTGGGCTCCGCCGGCGCACACGTAGAACCTGTCGCCGACCACCGGCTTCAGGTGGTCCGGCCAGTCGAGCATCGGAAGCATGCTCTGCGGCGGCGTGGCCAAGCGAACCACCGCGACCTGTTCCAGGCCGCGGGCTTGAGCGATGGCGTTGATGAAGTGCGTGGTGCCGATGAACACCGACGACACGTCGGCGGTGTCGACGTCTCGCAGTACGTCGGTGAGGGCGGCGAGGATGCCGATCGTGACGTCCTCGGTGGTAGGTGTCTTGGTGGCGGCGAGGACCTCGCGGCCGTCGAGGACGACGGCGTCGGTGTTGGTACCGCCGACGTCGATTCCGATCCGGTAGGACATGGTGATCACTCCTTCGGCCGGTGACCGGCCGGTGGTTGGGACGGTTCAGACCTCGCGCCGGGCGCGGTCGATGCCGACGGCAACGAGCAGGACGACGCCCTGCACCGCGCCGATCCAGAACTGCGGCATCCCGCTGAGCAGCAGGATGTTGGACAGGATCACGAGAAAGAGCAGGCCCAGCAGCGTTCCGGCCAAGGTGCCCTGGCCGCCGGAGAAGCGGGTACCGCCGAGCAGTACGGCGGTGAGCGCGAAGAACTCGTTGCCCAGGCCGGCTGTCGGGTCCGCGGCACCGAGCGTGCCGACCAACAGCAGGCCCGCGATGCCGGCGCAGAGCGCACAGATCCCGTAGCAGGCCATGACCACGCGATCAACCGGCACACCGGCGAGGCGGGCGGCCTCGCGGTTGCTGCCCACGGCGTACACGTTCCGGCCGAACACGGTCTTGTTGAGCACGACCCACAACACGGCGAACACGACGGCCGCGATCAGCACCGGGATCCGGATCCCCAGAACAGAACCGTTGGCGAGCCGGTCGAGTGCCGGGCTGTACACCGGCTTGCTGGAGCCGTCGAGGATCACCCGCAACACGCTGGGCAGGATGGTGAAGCTCGCGAGAGTGACGATGAAGAAGTTCATCTTCGCCTTCGCGATCAATACCCCGTGGACGAACATCCCGATCGCCAGCGCCGCGGCGAGACAGCTGACGATCACCAGGCCGTCGGGCAGTTGCCAGCCGACCAGCAGGAACACCAGTCCGCCGATGAAGCCCTGCATCGCACCGGTGGAAAGATCGAATCCGACCTGCAGGACGACGAACGTCTGCCCAAGGGCCATGATCAGGACTGCGGCGTACGTCGCCAACTGCACCATCAGATACGGGCCGCTGCGGAGCTGGGAGAGGAACGGCATCGCGCCGAAGAACAGCACAAGACCGATGGCAAGGAACAGTCCTTGCTGGCGTACGGTTCCTGACAGCTGCCGCCGGCCCGGCCGGGTAGGGACCGACTGGTCTGCGTCGGTGGTGGCACTGGTGAGGGTCATGAGTGTGCTTCCTCCACGTCTGATCCGAGCGAGGCCGCGAGTACCTCGTCCTGCGTGACGTCACCGACCGGGCGGTCGAGGACGAGCCGGCCGTCGCGCAGGACGACGACGCGGTCCGAGATCTCGAAGAGCTCGTCGAACTCGCTGCACATCGCGACGACGGCACTGCCCGCGGCTGCGGCGGCGGCCAGCGCGGCGTGTATCGCGGCGCGCGCCGACGCGTCCACGCCCTGTGTCGGTTCGTCGGCCAGCACGAGCCGGGCCGGCCGGGCCAGCGCGCGGCCGACAACGAGCTTCTGCTGGTTGCCGCCGGACAGCAGCGCTGCCGGTCGGTCCGGGTCGGCTGGCCGAACCTCGAACCGCTCGATGAGTGCGGAGCTCGCCGCGCGCTCGCCGGCGCGCCGGCGGAACGGACCGCGCCGTACGTCGCCGTCGTCCCGCCCGACCAGGAGATTCGCGGAAACCGGCAAGTTGCCGAGGATCCCTGTCTGCTGCCGGTCTTCGGGGATGTACGCGACGCCGGCTGCCTGTGCCGAACGAATGTCACCGAGCCGGACCGGACGGCCCTCGACGGTCACCTTCCCTGCGGCGGCAGGCCAGGCCCCCGCTAATACGGACGCCAGCCGGGACCGGCCGCTGCCGCTCTGCCCCGCGACGCCGACGATCTCGCCGCGGTGGGCGACCAAGTGGTCGACCGTAAGCCCTCTCCAGCCCCGCAGGCCCCGCGCTTCGAGCACCACGTGCCCGAGGTCCGGCCGGTGCCGAGCCTGGTCGGGCCGCTCGCCCGCCGAGAGCAATCGCACCACGTGCTGCTCGGTTCCGGGTCCGACCGGGCCAGTGTGGCTGACGCGGCCGTTCCGGAGTACGACGACCTCGTCAGCGAGCTCCAGCACGTCACGCAGCCGGTGCGAGACGATCACGACCGTGCCGCCGGCCCCGACGGACCGTCGGATGAGCGCGTGCAGGTTCTCGACACCGTCCTCGTCCAGTACGGCGGTGGGCTCGTCGAGCATCAGGACCCGTGGATGCCGGGCCATCGCGGCGGCGAGCTGGACCAACTGGCGCGCGGACTTGCTCAGCGTGGCAGTGGGAACGTTCATCACCGACTCGGGCAGCAACCCGGCGAGGTGCCGAGCGGCGTACTCACGGCCGGCACGATCTGCCAGGAAGGGGCCACGCCTCGCCTCGGGCCGACCGAGTACGACGTTCTGCCAGACAGGTAAGTGACCTGCCACGGTCGGCTCCTGGGGAACCAGCACGATTCCCGCCCGTTGCGCCGCGGCCAGGCCGGTCACGGGTACGCCGTCCGGGCCGGTGATCGTTCCGCGGGTGGCATCGATCGCTCCGCACACAACACGGAGCAGGGTCGTCTTTCCTGATCCATTGGCGCCGACCACCGCGGTGACAGCGCCCCTGCGGATCGTCACGTCGATGTCGTCGAGGGCGACGGTCGCGCCGTACCTCATCGTCACGCCGCGGGCGCTGACCGCGGGATCGTTCGTGTGCCGCATCACGACTCCCGGGCCTCAGAAGGTGGACGGAATCTCGACGTAGGTCAGGCGCTTCGTCCACGGCACGTAGCCGTCGACGTCGTCCTTGGCGTAGACCTTGCCGAGCGGTGCCTGGACGACCGTGTTGTCGAGCGTCTCGCCGGTGAGCGCGCGCTGGACGAGTCCCGCCATCGCCTTGCCGTACGCGAGCCCGTCGAGGTCGTAGCTGAGCGCGAGCTGGCCGGACCGCACCTGCGCGATGTTCGTGTCCTCGCCCGCCATCGTCGCGATCTTGACCTTGCCCGCCAGACCGGCCTGCTTGGCCGCCGCGATCGCACCGGTCGCGGACGCCGAGTTGTAGACGACCAGCGCGTCCAGCCCCGGGTTCTTCTGGAAGATCGCCTGCGCGACCCGCTGGGCCTCCGGGGCGTCGTCCTTCATGTTGCGCTGGTTGTTGGGGCTCCCTACGAGCGTGAGACCGCCCTCCTGCAATCCCTTGACCGCGCCCCGGACGGCGGCCTCGATGTTGTCGGTGGGGATCCCGGACAGCACCGTCGCGGTCCCCGATCCGCCGACGATCCCGGCCAGTGCCTTCCCCGTGGCCTGGCCGCGGGCCTCGTCCGGGAAGGCGACCTTGCCGGTGACGTCCAGGCCGCCGAGCGCCTGGAACGTGAAGATCGGGATCCCGGCCTTGCGGGCTGCGGCGATCCCGGGCCGGATCGCGTTGGCGTCCAACGGGAACGTGACGATCGCGTCGACGCGCTGAGCGATGCCCTCGTTGATGCGCTGGCTGCCCGCGGCGAGATCGATCTGGTTCTGCGCGTTGAGCTGGAAGACCCGCACCATGGAGGCGCCAGCCTTGTTCAGCTCGGCCGCCAGCCCCTGCGCCAGTCCGTCGAGCAGTGCGTTGCCCGGTACGCCGTCGACGTACAGGACCCGTTTGCCGGCGAGTGGTCCGGCCTTGTCGACGTTGGCCTTCTGCAGATCGGTGCCGCTGCCCGAGCCGGTCGATCCGGTGGAACACGCGGCGAACGACAACACCACCAGGCCGCCGGCGACGATGGCGGAGAGGAATCGCTTCATCTGGGTCTCCGTAGGATGCGGGAGCCGCGGTGGTGGACGGGGGCGGGGCGCGGCATCGTGTGCGGTGAATCACAGCAGCACACACCCGGTCGGTCACTGGGCGTTCGGCCCTGCCGCGGCTCCGGTACCGGGCAACCGGCCCGGTCAGGCAGCGGGCCTCAGCACCGGCCGGGGCCGGAGTACGGGATTGCCCTGTGACACCTCGAATCGGGCAGAGTGCCCGCATCGCGTGCGGTTTCCGGGCATACTGCCCACTGACCTCTGGAGCCACTCGGACCTACCGTCGGGAGGCATCCGCAGCCCGCATCTCCGGGAGGTCCACCATGGACAACGCCACCGAGCACGACGACTTCGCGCTCAGCCGGGTGCCCGTCGCCCGCCGCTACCACTGGTTCTCGATCGCGGTGCAGCGCTTCGGGATGCTCAGTTCCCTGGCCAGTTTCCTGATCGGCGCCACGCTCGGCTTCGGAATGTCGTTCGGCGACGCCGTGCTCGCGATCACGCTCGGCGCCGTCATCCTCGAGGTCCTGACGATCTTCACCGGTATCGCCGGGCAGCGCGAGGGTCTGTCGACCTCGGTGCTCGCCCGCTGGACCGGGTTCGGCCGGGCGGGTTCGTCGCTGATCGGCCTGGCCATCAGCATCTCCGCGATCGGCTGGTTCGGCATCCAGAACGCGGTGTCCGCACGCGGCCTGAGCGGCCTGCTGGGCGGTCTGCCGACCTGGGGCTGGGCGCTGCTGTTCGGACTCGCGGTGACCGTGATCGTCGTGTTCGGCTTCGGTTCGATGGCCTGGACCGCCTACGTGACCGTACCGGCGTTCCTGGTTCTGGCCGGCTGGTCGATCATCGTCGAGCTGTCCCGGCACGACCTCGGCAGCCTGCTCACCGCCGAACCCGCCGGACCCCAACTGACGCTCCTCCAAGGCACGTCGATCGTGGCCGGCGGGTTCATCGTCGGCGCCGTGATCACCCCGGACATGAGCAGGTTCAACCGCAGCGCAGGTGACGTGGTGAAGCAGACCGTCGTCGGCATCTCGCTCGGCGAGTACGTGATCGGCCTGATCGGCGTACTGCTGGCCCTGGCCCTGCGGACCAACGACGTGATCGCGATCGTCACCTCGACCTCGGGCTTCATCGGCACCCTGGTCGTCGTCGCCGCGACCCTCAAGATCAACGACTGGAACCTGTACGCCTCGTCGCTGGGGATCGTGAACTTCGTCGACCAGGTCTTCGGCCGCCGGGTCCACCGCGGTCTGGTGACGGTCGTCGTCGGCATCGCCGGCACGGTCCTCGGCGCGGCCGGCATTCTGGACAACTTCACCGACTTCCTCGTCCTGCTCGGAGTCGTGTTCCCACCCATCGCGGGCATCATGGTGGCCGACTACTTCGTCACGCGCACCTGGCGCGCCGAACTCGACGCCGGCCGGGCCCACGACGCACTCCCGCCGACCTCACCCACCTGGGTACCGGCCGGCCTGGTCGTCTGGGCGGCCGCGGCCGCGGTCGGCCACTTCGTCACCTGGGGCCTGCCGTCGATCAACTCGGTCGTGGTCGCCGTCGTGCTCTACCTCGCCGCCAACGCGCTCGGGCTGGTCCGCGGCGTCGGCCGGTCCAGCACCCATCCGCACTCCCTCCCCCAGACCTCGGCCACCCCCAGCTCGGCCGGCTGACCACGAAGGAATCAGACACCATGTTGCGACTCGGCATCGACGTCGGCGGTACGAACACCGACGCGGTCCTCATCGACGGCAGCCGGGTGGTCGCCGCCACCAAGGCACCGACCACCCCCGACGTCACCGGCGGGATCGTCACCGCGATCCAGGACCTCGCCGCGAACACCGGCTTCGACCCGGCGCGGATCGCGGCGGTGATGATCGGTACCACCCATTTCATCAACGCCCTGGTCGAGGCAGACCGGCTCGCGCCGACCGCGGCGATCCGGTTCGGGTTGCCCGCGACCGGTGCACTGCCGCCCTTGGTGGACTGGCCCGAGCGGCTCTCCCGCGCGCTCGGCGGCCACAGCTACCTGTGCCACGGCGGCCACGAGTACGACGGCAGCCGGATCGACGACTTCGACGAACAGGAGTTCCGCGCGGTCCTCGACAAAGCGGTCCAGGCCGGCGCCCGCTCGTTCGCGATCTCGTCGGTCTTCTCCCCCGTCAACGCCGAGTTCGAGCAGCGCGCCGCGCTGATCATCGCCGAGGAACTGCCCGGGACACCGATCAGCCTGTCTCACGAGATCGGCCGGATGGGTCTGCTCGGCCGGGAGAACGCGACCATCATCAACGCGGCCCTGCGCGAACTGGCCGACCAGGTCACCACCGGACTGGCCCGCAGTGTCGCCGGCGCGGGCATCTCGGCGCCGGTGTTCCTGAGCCAGAACGACGGCACCCTGATGGACATCGACTACGCGCGCCGTTATCCGGTGGCCACGTTCGCCTCCGGCCCCACCAACTCGATGCGCGGCGCCGCGTTCCTGTCCGGCCGCCTGCAATGCGCCGTGGTCGACGTCGGTGGCACCACCACCGATGTCGGCATCCTCCAGCAGGGTTTCCCCCGCGAGGCCTCCACCGACGTCGCCGTCGCCGACGTCCAGACCAACTTCCGGATGCCGGACGTGCTGTCGATCGGGATCGGCGGCGGCAGCCTGGTCACCGGCGACGCCGGCGCACCCGCGGTCGGACCGAGCAGCGTCGGCTACCGGCTGACCGAGAAGGCCCTGGTGTTCGGAGGCGACACGCTGACCGCGACCGACCTCGCCGTCGCCGCGGGCCTGACCGAGATCGGCGACCCCGGCCGGGTGGCACACCTGGACCCGGCGTTCGTCCGGGCGGCACTCGATCAGGTCGCGGCCCGGATGGCCGAGGTCGTCGACCGGATGCGGATCTCGGCCGAGCCGATCCCGGTCGTCGCCGTCGGCGGCGGCTCGATCCTGGTCCCCGACGAACTGGCCGGCGCCTCCGCGGTGGAACGGCCGGAGCACTACGCGGTCGCCAACGCGATCGGCGCCGCGATCGCCGAGGTGGGCGGGGAGGTCGATCGCGTCTTCTCGGTCGCGCCGAACCAGCGCGACGCAGTCCTGGACGAGGCCCGCCAGGAAGCGCTCGACCGGACCGTTGCCGCCGGCGCCAAGCCGGGCACGGTACGGATCGTCGACGTCGAGGAGGTGCCGCTTGCCTACCTGCCGGGCAACGCCACCCGGATCCGGATCAAGGCAGTCGGAGAGCTCAGCCTGGGAGGCGACGATGCATGACGTGAAGGTCGAGGACCTCAAGGACATGGCCCGCGGTGCCGCGGTGCTCGGCACCGGTGGAGGCGGCGACCCGTACGTCGGCCGCCTGCTCGCCCAGGAGGCCATCCGCCGGCACGGCCCGGTCAGCCTCGTCGAGCCCACCGAACTCCCGGACGACGCGGTCGTCATCCCCACCGCCTTCATGGGCGCGCCGACAGTGATGCTCGAGAAGCTGCCCTCGGGCAAGGAACTCACCGCTGCGCTGCGGGCCCTCGAGGAGCTGATCGGCCGCAAGGCCACGCACACCGTGTCGATCGAGGCCGGCGGGCTGAACTCGATGATCCCGATCGCGACCGCGGCCGAACTGGAACTGCCGCTGGTCGATGCCGACGGCATGGGCCGGGCGTTCCCCGAACTGCAGATGCTGCTCCCGACCCTGGGCGGCATCGCCGCGACCCCGATGGCACTGGCCGACGAGCGCGGGAACAGCATCGGCCTGCGAACCGTCGACAACGCGTGGGCCGAGCGCCTGGCCCGGTCGGCGACCATCGAGATGGGCTGCAGCTCCGCGGTCAGCCTGTATGTGCTGACCGGCCGCCAGGTCAAGGAGTTCATGGTCCACGGCACCATCACCCTGTGCCGGGAGATCGGTGCCGCGATCCGCGAGGCAGCCGAGCGACACGCCGATCCGGTGACCGCGGCCGCGGTGGCTCTGGGTGGGCAGCAGGTGTTCCAGGGCAAGCTCGTCGACGTACGGCGTGGCACCTCGGGCGGCTTCGCTCGCGGTACGGCGGTCCTCGAAGGCCTCGGCGCGGACCTGGGAGGCCGGATGGACATCGACTTCCAGAACGAGAACCTGGTCGCGCGCCGTGGCGACGCGGTGGTCGCCAGTGTGCCGGACCTGATCTGCGTGCTCGACACGGACACGGGCGAACCAGTCACCACGGAGACACTGCGGTACGGCCTCCGGGTGAGCGTGGTCGTCGCGCCGTGCGACCCCCGCTGGCGCAGCCCGGAGGGCCTCCAACTCGCAGGACCGGCGTATTTCGGGTACGACCACACGTATCTTCCGGTCTGATCCTGCGATCATCGAGGCGTGGCCACCGACCTGTCCGACGTGCTCCCGCGGATCCGCGCGGAGCACGTCGACGCGCTCGCGGCGGGCGCCGTCCTGCTGGGCTCGGGAGGTGGCGGTGACGTCTCGGTCGGCCGTCAACTGCTGCATCGCCTGGTGCGCGAACGGCCCGTCGAGCTCCGGCCGGCCGACGAGCTCGCCCCCGACACGCTGGTCATCCACGTCTGCCTGGTCGGCGGTCCCGACGTGATCTCCGAGCGACTCGTCGATCCGGACGACCTCGCGGTCGCGGCGCAAGCCGTTGTCGACCACCTCGGCGGACAGGTCGGAGCGGTCGGCGTCCTCGAGATCGGCGGTCTCAACGGGCTGATCGGCGTCCTGGCCGCGGCGCGGCTGGCCGTACCGGTCGTCGACGGCGACCTGATGGGGCGGGCGTTCCCGCTGATCGACCAAACCACCTTGGCCGTGGACGGGCAGGCGATCACCCCGATGGCCCTGGTGTCACCGGCCGGCGACATCGTGCTGATGACCACGGGATCGGCGCGGGCGACGCAGGCCATCCTCACTTCGACGGCCGTGGCCATGGGCGGGGCCGCGGCGGTCGCCCTCTACCCGACGTCCGCGGCGACACTCGCGCGGGTCGGTATCCACCGCAGTATCTCGGCCTGCATCGCCCTGGGTACGGCGTACCTCGATCCGCGGGCCACCGACGTCCGCGCCATGGTCGGCCTGCTCGGCGGACGGCTCCTGTTCGACGGCCGGGTCGACGAGATCCGCCCGCGCCGCGGCACCGAACTCGGCTCCGTCACCCTTGCCGACCCGGTCAGCGGAGCGACCGCCCGCGTCGACCACCGCGACGAGTTCCTCGCGGTCAGCTGCGACGGCCTGACCGTTGCCGCGACTCCGGACGTCGTGGTCGCGCTGGATCCCAGCAACCGCTCGCCACTGCGAACCGACCAGGTCCGGTTGGGACAGCCCTTGGTGCTGTTCTCGCTACCGTCGCTGCACCCCTGGCCGGCCGAAGCTGCGCCGATCGTCGGCCCCGCCCGCTTCGGCCTCGACCTGGAGCCGACGACATGACAGTACTGCTGCCACCGCTGCGCCGCGGCTGGTCTCGGGGCGCCGCCTCGTGACCGGGCCACCGCGGGTTGCCGACCTCCTGACGGACCCGGTGCTCCGGGGTGTCCGGGTGATCGCCGGCGCCGCGGGCACCGAGTCCGTTGTGGACGACGTGCACTGGTTCGCCGGTGATCTCGAAGGAGTGGAACGCACCCTCGTCGTCTGCGCGGAGAGCCACGTGAGTCCGCCGTACCGGCTCGACGCGCTGGTCCGGCGAGCCCAGCAAGCCGGCGCGGTCGGTCTGCTGATCGTCGCCGGATCGGTGCACCCGCTGCTGTCGAGCATCCGGCTGGCCGACCGGCTGCAGATCCCCGTGCTCTGGCTGGAGAACGCCGACCCGGTGCGCCTCATGCAGGACCTGACCATCCGCGTCCGCGCACCTGAGCAGGACCGGGCCCGGACCGTCGAACGCCTCCTGCGTCACCTCAGCACCAAGCGCAGCGGCCAGGACATCCTCACCGCGGCCGAATCGGTGCTGTCGGTCCGGCTGTCACTGGTGACCTCGGACGGCATCAGCATCCTGGGCGACCCCGTTGATCTCGACCCGTCGCTGCACCTGGACCAGCCGGTACCGCAGCGCTCCGGCCATCTGCTCGTCCATCCCGTGCTCGACCCCGACGTCAACCGGTTGGCAGCGTGGCTCGCCTGCCCCTTCGACCGCGCGGCCGACTCGCGCCTCGACGTACTCGCCGTCGGCCTGACGATGACCGAGCCGTTCATCCGCTCCTGGCTGTCCAGCCAGCGCGCACAGGCTGACCGGGACCAGGTATTCCAGGCGCACCTGTTGTCGGAGATCATCACAGGCCGTGACTCGGTCGCCCGCGACGTCGTCGAAGGCGCGGTCTCCCTCGGCTGGCGGCTGCAGGACTGGCACGTCGGCGTGCACATCCTCGCCGACGGTTCCGCTCTCGCCGCTGAACGCGACCGGGTGATCAACCAGCTCGCGGCCGGCCTCGACAAACAGGGCGTACCGGTCGTCACCACGGTGAACCGCGGCGACGGCTGGGCGCTGTGGACCAGCAGCAACCGCGAGCCGGCCCCCGACCACGCCCGCCGGTTGCTCCGGGCGGTCCGCGTGGTCAGCGCCGCCTTGCCACACGAGTGCGGCATCGCGGCCGGGATCGGCCGACCGCACCGCGGCCCGAGCGGCCTGGCCGACACGTTGTCGGAGGCCAGGGACGCGGCCGACCTCGCCCGCAGCCACGACTTCCGGCCGGCGGTCGAACACTCCGACGAACTCGGAGTCGCCAGGCTGCTGGCCACCTGGCAGCGATCGGACGTCACCCGCGCCTTCGCCGAGTCGGCCCTGGCACCGCTCCGAGACTCGGCCACGCTCCTCACCACGCTCCGTGCGTACCTGGAGAGTGGCGGATCCGTCGTCCTCGCCGCCCAGGTACTCGGCGTACACCGCAACACCGTCACCATTCGCGTGCAGCAGGTCCGCGAACGGCTCGGTGTCGACCTCGACGACCCGAGCCAGCGGCTCGCACTGCAGGTGGCGTGCCGCGCGTTGAGCGTGTGACCAGGCCTCCTGCACAGGTCGAGCAGCGCAGCCGAGCATCGTGCACATACCGCGATCCGGCGCACGATCCTAGGGTGCAGTCACCTCTACAGAAGGAGACGTGCGATGCATATCCGGGTCATCCTCCCCGTCATCGGCGAGTCCCTGCTCGACAGCGTGCGCCGCGAGGCCGAGGCGTGGGCCGCACCAGGCACCACGATCGACTGCGTATCCCTCGAGCGCGGCACCGCCAGCATCGAGTCCGAGTACGACGAGGCTCTCTCCGCCCCCGGCATCCTGCAGCGAATCGACGAGGCCCGCGCCGACGGTGTCGACGGGGTGTTCATCACCTGTTTCGGTGATCCCGGCGTCCACGCCGCCCGGGAGATCATCGACGCACCCGTCGTCGGAGGCTTCGAACCGGCCACGCTGACCGCACTGAGCCTGGGCGAGAAGGTCGGCATCGTCACCGTGCTGCCCAACGTCCTCCCCATGCTGAACTCGCTCGCCCGCCGCTACACGATCGAGCGCCGGATCGGCACCATCCGGGTCGTCGACCTGCCGGTGCTCGGGCTGGAAGACCACGACGTCCTGCTGAACCGCCTGTTCGAGCAGGCGTCCGACGCGGTCGGCAAGGGCGAGGCCGACGTGATCATCCTCGGCTGCACCGGCATGCTCGGCGTAGCCGAGGAGCTGAAGAAGCGCCTCGCGGACAAGGGCTTCGACGTACCCGTGGTGGACCCGACCGGTGCCGCGATCACCTGGCTCGAGAGCTGCGTGCGGCTCGGCCTGACGCCCAGCCGTACGACGTACATGCCTCCGCCCGCCAAGGATCGCGCTGTATGACGACGACCTTCGTCTCCCGCCTCCGAGCTTCGGAGGCGGGAGACCTCCCGTTGCGGGGCCTGTGGCTCACCTGCCTTACGCCGTACGCCGTGGAGCTCGCCGACCTCGGCGCCGTGGACTGGTTGGGCGTCGACCTACAGCACGGCGACGTCGACGCCGGCGATCTCGCGCCGCTGCTTCGAGCCAGCCCTGTGCCTGTCCTGGCGCGGCTGGCCGGTCACGATCCGAGCCACGTCGCCCGGGTGCTCGACACCGGCGTCGAGGGGATCATCGTTCCGGCCGTCGAATCGGCAGATCAGGCGGCCGCGCTGGTCGCCGCGTCCAACCCGCCGCCCGTGGGGACCCGCAGCACCGGCGTCTCACGCGCCGGCGCGTTCGGCAAACCCCAGCCGCTGCTGCTGCCGATGGTCGAGACCGCACTAGGCCTCGACGCGCTGGAGGAGATCGCCGCTGTCGCCGGTGTCGATGGCATCTTCGTCGGTCCGTACGACCTGTCGCTCTCGCTCGGGGCGTCGAGCGTCGTCGAACCCGTGGTCGTCAAGGCCATCGAGACAGTCGTCGCCACCGCGCACCGTCACGGTCTGCTCGCCGGTGTCTTCGCCGGCAACGCTGACCTCGCGGCGCGGCTCCCGGCTGTCGAACTGGTTGCCGTCGACACCGATCTCGCGGCGCTGCGCGCGGGGATCCGGCAACTGTTCGGTCAACCGTGACCAGCTTGCACGACTCCGGTCTGATCGACTTCGCCAGCGACAACTGTGCGGGCGTTCACCCCGAGGCGATGGCCGCCCTCGCCGAGGCCAACGGCGGCCATCAGCCGAGCTACGGCGCCGATGTCTACACAGGACGGCTTCGTGAGGTGATCCGCCGGCAGTTCGGTCCGCGGGCCGAGGCGTTCCCGGTGTTCAACGGGACCGGAGCCAACATCGTCGCCCTGCAGGCGATGGCCGAGCGATGGGAGGCCGTGATCTGCGCCGAGTCCGCACACCTGCACACCGACGAATGCATGGCACCTGAGCACCATGGGTTCAAGCTGCTGACGCTACCCGCGCCCGACGGTCGCATCGATCCCGCCGACATTGCCCCGGTGGCGGCGTACAGGACGAACCGACACCGCGCCCAGCCAGGCGTACTGTCGCTCAGCCAGGCCACCGAGTTGGGCACCTGCTACGACCTGCAGCAGCTGCGGCGACTGACTGACGAGGCGCACAGGCTCGGACTGCCGGTGCATGTCGACGGAGCCCGTCTGGCCAACGCGGCTGTCACGCTCGGCTGCTCCCTCGCCGAGCTCACCACGGCGGCCGGAGTCGACGTGCTGTCGCTCGGTGCGACCAAGAACGGCGGAATGTTCGGCGACTGCATCGTCGTACTCGATCCCGCCTTCGTGCGCGGACTGCCGTACTTGACGAAGGCAACGACCCAGCTGCCGTCGAAAACCCGCTTCATTTCCGCGCAACTGGTGGCAGTGTTCGACGGCGATCTGTGGGCACGCAACGCCACGACGGCCAACGAGATGGCACAGCGCCTGGCTGCCGGGCTGACCCGCGTACCGGGCGTACGGATCGTGCACCCGGTGCAGGCCAACGCGGTCTTCGCTCAGCTTCCCGCCGACGTGGCCCGCTCGCTGCGGCAGTCCTACACGTTCTCCACCTGGGACGAGGCGTCCGGCGTCGTTCGGTTGATGACCGCGTTCGACACGAGGCCGGCTGACGTCGACGCCTTCGTGGCCGCGGCGGGCACCGTGCCCGGCTCGGGCGCGCGAGGTGTGCGGTCGGCCCATCCCGGACCCGTGCGCGCAGACCTAGCCTGACCGTCATGTTCACCACCGCGAGCTCTCCCGCAGGCGAGTCCAGCCACGACCCGGGCCTCGGCTTCGGTCGCGTCTTCACCGACCATCTGACCTCGATGAGCTGGACCACCGACGGCTGGGAACGTCCGCAGGTCCGGCCGTTCCACAACCTGTCGCTGAGCCCGGCGACGATGGTCCTGCACTACGGACAGGCGATCTTCGAAGGACTCAAGGCGTATCCGCACCCAGACGGCGAGATCCGGCTGTTCCGCCCGGAGCTCAATGCCCGGCGGTTCCAGCTGTCCGCAGACCGGATGGCGATGCCTGAGCTGCCCGTCGACGACTTTCTGGACTGTGTGTCGCTGCTGGTATCGACCGACCGCAGCCAGGTGCCGGATCGTCCCGGTCACAGCCTCTACCTACGGCCGCTGATGATCGCGACCGAGGCGACGCTCGGCACCCGTCCCGCCGAGGAGTACCTGTTCCTCGTGATCGGCTCACCGTCCGGGCCGTACTTCAACGGAGCCTCCCCCGCGATCACCGTGTGGGTGTCCGAGGACCTGCCGCGCGCCCATCCAGGCGGCACCGGCAACGCCAAGTGCGCCGGCAACTACGCGGCCGGGATGGCTGTCCAGCGCACAGCCGCAGAACACGGCGCCGACCAGGTCGTGTTCCTGGACGCGCACGAACACCGTTATCTCGAGGAGCTCGGCGGGATGAATCTGTTCCTGGTCCGCCAGGATTCTCGCGGTACGACGCTGGTGACGCCACCGCTCTCCGACACCATCCTGCACGGCATCACCCGCGCCTCGCTCCTGACGCTGGCGGCCGATCTCGGCCTCGAGGTCGAAGAGCGCCCGATCACCCTGGCGGAGTGGCGCGACGGCAGCGACGACGGTTCGGTGACCGAGTCGTTCGCCTGCGGCACCGCAGCCGTGGTGACCCCGATCGGCCGGGTGCGCACCTCGGCCGGCGAGTTCGTCATCGGCGACGGCACACCCGGAGAGTGGTCGGCACGGCTCCGCACCGAACTGCTGGCGATCCAGGAAGGCACGACGCCCGACCGGCACGGATGGATGCGGGTCGTGTCATGACCAGCACAGTGCAGTCGTCCCCGCTCTCGGACCGTGTCGACGCCGTGCTGCCGAAGGTTCTCGCTGACCTGGCCGCGCTGGTCAGCATTCCGTCGGTCAGCAGCAGTCCGGCGCACGAGTCCGACGTACGCCGGAGCGCGGAGGCGTCGGCGTCACTCCTGGAGTCCGCGGGGCTCAGCGCCGAGGTCGTCGCGGTCGGCGGCCATCCGTCCGTGATCGCGCATCGGGCGGGCCCGGCGGGTGCGCCGACGGTCCTGCTGTACGCGCACCACGACGTACAGCCAGCCGGTGATCCGGCCCGGTGGGACAGCCCGCCGTTCGAGGCGACGTACCGCGGAGACCGTCTGGTCGGACGCGGAGCTGCCGACGACAAGGCCGGCCTCGCAGTCCACCTCGCGGCAGTGCTTGCCCATGGCAACACCCTGCCGGTCTCGGTGACCGTCCTGGTCGACGGCGAGGAGGAGATCGGCTCCCCCACACTCGCCGACCTGATCACCACTCACCGCGACCGCCTCGCTGCCGAAGTGATCGTCATCGCGGACTCCGTCAACTGGGCTGTCGGCGTCCCGGCGCTCACCATCTCGCTGCGCGGCGTCCTCGAGCTGGTGGTCGAGGTACGAACCCTCGACCACCCGCTCCACTCCGGCGCCTGGGGCGGCGCGGTGCCCGACGCTCTGATGACGCTGATTGCGACGCTGGCGTCGCTCCACAATCCGGACGGCAGCGTGGCCGTCGGCGGCCTGGTCGGCGGGTCCGGCGCCACGGTCGACTACGACCTGGAACGGTTCCGCGCGGACGCCGGCCTACTCGACGACGTCACTCCGATCGGCACCGGCGCGCTGACGGACCGGCTTTGGAACCAGCCGTCAATCACCGTCACCGGTCTCGACGCCCCCGCCGTCGACGGCGCAGCCGGGATGCTCAGCGCGATCGCCCGCGCCAAGATCTCGATCCGCCTCGCCCCCGGCGACGACCCCGAGCACGCCGAGGCCGCCCTACTCGACCACCTCCGGTTCCACCTCCCGTTCGGCGCCCACCTGACCGTCACCCGCGGCGCATCCGCCCACCCCGCGAACGTCACGGCCCCTCACGACGTACGGACCGCAGCACTCCAGGCCCTACAGCTCGCCTGGAACGGCACCGCCCCGGTCGAGATCGGCTGCGGCGGCACACTCCCCCTCATCCACCTCTTCCACGAAGCCTTCCCCGAAGCCGCGATCCTCGTCACCGGAGTAGAAGACCCCGACACCCGAGCCCACGGCCCCAACGAAAGCCTCCACCTCAAAGACTTCCGCAACGCCTGCCTCGCCGAGGCCCACCTCCTCCGCCTGCTGGCCCACTTGTCCGGATGCGGTCAGCTAGGCGGTACCGAGGCGACGTAGCACTTGCGGATGGTCTTTTCGATCACCCACGTGCCGGTCGAGCCGGCGGGGATCACGCTGATCCAGAGCGAATCCAAGATGCCGGTGTCGACAACCCTGTTCGCCTTCCAGCAGGGCTTCACCCAGAACTACGCGCTGGTCAGCGCCGTGGGAGTCATCATGGTCGCGCCGATGCTGATCCTGTTCCTCGCGCTGCAACGCCGCTTCATCGACGGCCTGTCCTCGTCCGGTCTGGCCGGGACATGAGACGGTCAGCACGGTGACGATCGTCGCCGCCGCTGCCTACACTCGATCGTGGACAGGATGGGGAATCGCTCGCGGTCGACGGTCGCCGTACTCATGGTCGACGGTGCGGACCTGTTCGAGACCAGTGTGCCGATCAGCGTGTTCGGGCTGGATCGAACGGCCAGCGGTGCGCCGGCGTTCGAGGTCCTCAGCGTCGCGGCCGAGCCCGGCCCGCTGACCATGACCACCGGAGTACAGCTGGTGGCGCCGTACCGGCTGGAGGATCTCGATCGGGCCGGCGTCGTCGTCATCCCGAGCTGGCGGGCCCCCGCCGAGCGTCCACCGGAACACGTCCTCGAAGCCATAGTCGCAGCCCATGCCGGCGGTGCGCTGATCGTCAGCCTGTGCACCGGTGCCTTCGTGCTGGCCGCTTCAGGTCTTCTCGACGGCCGGCGAGCGGCCACCAACTGGTACCACGCCGACGCACTCCAGCAGCTCTACCCCGAAGTCCGCGTCGACTCGTCCGTTCTGTTCGTCGATCACGGCGATGTGGTGGCGAGTGCCGGCTGTACGGCGGGGGTCGACGCCTGCCTCCACGTGGTACGACGGCTCTGGGGTGCCCAGGCCGCACTGGCGATCGCCCGCCGGATGGTCGTTCCGCCGCTACGTGCCGGCGGTCAGGCACAGTTCATCGATCGGCCCCTGCCCGAGGCCGTCGCCGACGACGGCATCGCCACGACGATCGCCTACGCGCAGGAGCACCTCGACGAGTCCCTCGACCCCGCCGCCCTGGCGCGGCGAGCCGGTATGAGCCGTCGCAGTTTCGACCGCCGCTTCCGCGACACCATGGGTACGTCGATCACACAGTGGCTCCTGCAGCAGCGGGTCCTTCGGGCCCAGCGACTGTTGGAGAACACGGACCTGTCCGTCGACCGGATCGCCCGCGACGTCGGGCTGTCCACCGGCGTGACGCTGCGTCCGCACTTCCGCAAGATCGTCGGGGTCAGCCCCCAGCGGTATCGCGAGACCTTCCGGCTGGCCGAGACGGGAACACCTGTCGCCGCGGAGATCCCGCCCCGGAGCCGTACGAGCGCGTGACCCCGACGGGGTCAGGCGTTCTCCAGGTCGACATGGCGCAGGTCCTTGCTGATCCACGCGCCGACCAGCAGCAGGACACCACCCACCGCGATGATGACGACAGGTGTGTAGTCGTAGCTCATGAAGTTGCCGAGACCCAGCATGTAATAGGTGTAGAACGCCGGGATGATGCTCGGCAGGCTGTAGGCGATGCCGTACCCGGACGATCGGACCTCGGTCGGGAACATCTCCATGATGTAGGCGGTGATCATCGCCCAGACCGCCAAGGCGCCCACGATCGCGGTCACCGCGAGAACGGTGACCGCCGCACGATTGTGGCGGAGGGCAACGGACAGACCCATGGCGAGCGGCGTCACCACGATGTTCACCGCGCCGAGCACCAGGAACACCTCGCGCCGGCCGAACCGTTGCCCGGCCGCACCGATCAGCGGGAACGTACAAACGCCCAGCAGCGCGGAGATCAGCACGACCGAGTTCACCACTCCCACGTCCGTACCGAGCTTCTTGAAGTGCGCGGCGAAGACGCCGACGGTGCCGTCGAGCGTCAGCCAGGCGCCGGAGCCGACGACGAACGCCGTACCGAACCGGCGAAGGTTGCGGCCGGAGAACAGCGTCCGCAGCGGACTCCTGACCTTCGGCATCTTCGTCCACAGCTCCGACTCCGGGACGGAGCGGAGGTAGTAGACGAACAACGCGCCCGAGATCACGAATCCGACGGCGAACGGGATGCGCCACCCCCAGACGGCGTACGGCGACGCCGGCCCGCCGCCGGGGGCGATGCTCAAGGTGAAGATCGTGATCAGGGTGATCACCCCGAGAGCGGCCGGGTAGCCCACGTTGAGCAAGGACCCGTACAGCCCCCGCAGGTGCCGCGGCGCGTACTCCATCGCGAGCGGGTTGGCGGCGGTGTACTCCCCACCGAGGAAGACACCGTCGAGGAGCCTGAGAAGCACGAGCAGCACCGGTGACAGGACGCCGATGGATGCGTAGCTGGGCAGCAGCGCGATCAGGCCGGTGCACACAGTGAATCCGGCCGCGACGACGATCGTGGTCCGCCGCCGTCCGAGCCGGTCCCCCATCGAGCCGAAGATGATCGAGCCCAGCGGCCGGCCGATCAATGACGCCGCGAAGATCCCCGCGGTCAGCGTGGCCATCTCGACCGACGACGAGCCGCTGGCGGAGAAGTAGCTGATCGCGGGCGCCAGCGCGATGACCGGCAGGTACACGTCGTACATGTCCACGAAGAAGCCGAACATCGCCGCCCGCAGGGCACGGCGTCCCTTCCGTCGGTGCTCGGCATCGACCGGCGGGGCCGACGCGGAGCCGATGACCTCAGACATCGAGAACCACCTCCGTGTCGAGCAGTTGCCGCGCGTCGGTGAACTGCTCCGCGGTCTGGTCGATCGCCAAGGGGGTGGGGCGCCGGGTGTCCATTCGGACCTCGAACAGATCGAGTCGCTGATAGGTCCCGACGATGTCGTGCGCCTGCTTGAGGGTGATCTCCTCGGACAGGTCGATGTCGGCGTAGAGGATGCCCTCTTCACCGACCAGCGGACCGGCCAGGGTCTCGCCGCGCGGCCCCACCACGAGCGACGCGGTCGGCGTCGACCGCAACATGTCGGCGACGCGGGCGTTGTCGCCCGCGACCTCGGCGACCGCCTGGTCGTCGAGTGCGGTCGCCGCGACGACACTGAACACCTTGCCTTCGAAGGTGTGCGCCGCGCTGCGGAGCCGGATGCTGTCCAGCAGGTCGTACTCGGGGCGGTCGGGGCGCTGGTCGAACGGCCAGGCGGGCGGGTAGGTCGCGATGTGCAGTCGTTCGCCCTGAGCCAGTAGCGCGTACCGCGCGAGCGTGTTCGTGTTCTCGCCACAGATCAGCGCACCCAGGTTCCAGCCTCCGAGCTCGACCGGCTTGAGATCGTGCGCGTCGCCGTGGGACCAGGTCAACCGCTCGTACCAGGTCGCCACCAGCTTGCGGCGATGGTTCACCAGTCGGCCGGACGAGTCGAAGATGAGGTTGGCATTGAACAGCTGGCCGAGGCTGTGCGCGGCTCGCTCGTTGACCCCGACCGACAGGACCACGCCGTGCTGCGCGGCGATGGAGCCCAGCACGTCGACGTACGGACCGGGCACGGTGATCGCGGACTCGAACAAGCGGTGGTGCAGGTCGTGCTGGTCGACCGGCGGCAGGACTCCGTTCCAGATCGGGAAACCGGCCAGGAAGGTCTCCCCGAGAACCACCAGCTCGGCGCCCTGCCCGGCCGCCTCGGCGACCAGCCCGGCGAGCTTGTCGATGGTCGCGTCGCGGTCGAGGAAGACCGGTGCGGCTTGGACCGCGGCGACTTTGATCCGCGGCAGGTGCTGTGTCGTCATGGCTGCTCCTTGAGGTTCCGGCTGCTGCCGGCCCGTCGGCCGAATGTCGAACGTTTTCGACAACTAACTCCGCCGTGGCGCGAAGTGCCGGGAGATTAGGACTGTGAATCCATGGAGTCAAGGGATCTCGCCCGCTATCCTGCCAGCAACAAATGTCGTCGAATTTCGACAATTGGAGTGCCTCATGTGGCAGCAACTCGTCGACGCCGGGCTCGACCCCAAAGAGGCCAGGTTCTACCTGGAGGTGCTGGACCTTCGCCGGCCCACGGTGGCCGAAGCCGCGGAACGCTCCAGGATCAGTCGCACCAACGCCTACGACATCACGAAGCGGCTGGTTCACCGCGGACTGCTGAGCATCACCGAGGTCGGCCCGACCGGCAAACCGGCCGGCCGCGGCCGGGCGGTGCTGACCGCCAATGATCCGGGCAAACTGCTGGACGAGTGGGCCGAGCGCAAGGAGATCCTGGACGACCTGGTCCCGAAGCTCCGAGCCGTCCGGGCGAAGGGAACCAGCCAGCCCCGGGTCCGCTACCTCGAGGGTGCGGCCGGTATCAGGAACGCATTGTTCGAGACGCTGGAGTGGCCGAGCCCGTTGCGCGGGATCCTGTCGATGAAGGACCTGCTCACCGTGCCGGGGCAGACCGCCATGAACGAGTACATCGCCGGCCGCCGGGAACGCAGGCTCCTGCTGCGGGTGGTCCGCTCGCCGGAACGGGACTATGAGCACGGGTGGCCGACGAGCGCCGCGGAGTACCGCGAATCGCGGTACGCGTCACCGGGGTACGTGTTCACGATGACGATGATCATCGGCGCCAACGAGGTGGCGGTGATGTCGTCGCGGAGCGAGAACTTCGCGATGATGATCGAGAGTGCGGAGTACGCCCGCATGCAGGCCAATCTCTTCGAGGTTCTCTGGTCGACCAGCAGCACGACCCCGACCCGGGCGGGCGACCAGTAACGGCGTTCGCGTCGTTCTGGCTGGAACTCATCGGTGAGTGACTTCCCGGCCACTCGTGGAGCGTCGTCCAGGTTGCGACCATCGTCCGGGTACGGAGGCGTCAACGCCTGTCATCGGAAGGACATCGCCATGACCCAGCTCGTCGACTACAACTTCGGTCCCAGCGCGCGGCTGCGCCTCGACGAGGCCGCCAAGCCGGACCACGACGGCGCCCTGGCGGCGCTGGAGAGTTTCTACTACGCCCTGAACCACAAGGATCTCGACAGTCTGGCGGCCGTCTGGTCCCAGGACGAGCTCGCCCAGCTGAACAACCCGGTCGGCGGGATCCTCCGGTCCGGCAAGGCGGTGACCGACCTGTACCGCCGGATCTTCGCCGGCCACCTCGACCTTCAGGTGACCTTCACCGACGCGGCCACCTACCGCTGGGCGGACGGCGCGGTGTTCGCGGGCCGGGAGCTCGGCACCTACCGCAACCGCGACGGCGACGTCGTACCGCTCACCATCCGCACGTCCCGGGTCTTCCGGTACGAGCCCGACCCCGGGCGGTGGCTCCAGATCCACCACCACGGCAGCATCGACCAGCCGGCCGAACTCGCCGCCTACCAGGCCGCGGTCCAGCCCCCACCCGCCTGAGCAACCGTCTGCCCGCGGCGATGCGGGGCCCTCCGGTCCAGCTGACGTTCGAGATGTGAAGTGCTCTCCGTGTGGGTGCGTCGCAGCGACCGGAGCTGCCGGCGCAGGACCAGCGCGACGACAACTGCTGTCACGGGAACCGCACCGGGGATCGGGGTGGGCCTGTTGTCAGGGGGTTCGGAGTAGTTGCCGTCGGCAAGTCCGGCGGCACGTTCGAAGTGGTTGCGGGAACCGGGGAAGAACGCGCTGTCGGCGTAGTACGCGAGCGGAAACGTCAGCGGACCGCCGATGAGGGTCCCCACGGCCCACTGATCGCTGTGCCGCGACTCGTGCCGGGCCAGTTCCGATTCACCGGACCGGGTGCCCGAGATGTTCGGCCCGTACCGAATGTAGGGCGCATCAAGCTGCCGGCGATCGGTGGCGTGTGCGTGGCCGCTTGCTCCCGGCAGGACGCTCGAACTGTCGTAGCCGGCGGGCATCCACGCCACGAAGGCGGAGCCAATGGTGCTGCCACCACCGCTGGGGCGCGTCGGCTCCCAGAAGGTCACTGTCAGCGGTGGACCGGCGCATTGGCTCATTCCTGCGGCCCTTGACGCGAGCAGCCCGAGTCCAGTGGCCGGCGCGTTGACCACGTCGCGGGCGACACCCCAGATCCGCGGCGGGGAAACGTCCTGGAGTTGTGGCTCGGGTTGCACCCGGCCGTCCGGAAACACACGCGTGTGGCACAGGACCGGCGGCCGAACCGCGGTGGACACAGTGATCGCGGCACCGACGACCTGCAGGACGACGAATGTTCCGGCGACGATCCTCGACCAGGTACGCCGACGTCCGCCGGCGCCGGGGCGGCGTACCAAGACCCAGATCAGCCCCAAGGAACCGAAACACAGAACCGCCGAGACCAACCGCACCGCCGCGCCCGCACGACGCCCTCTACCTGATGTCATGGTTCCAGCAAGACCTTCACGGCTCGGTCGAACCACCGTCGAACGGGGCCGTACTTGGGCGACAATCCAGCCGGTCAACCGCGTGACGCGTATCGATGGAAGACACCAGCGATAGGTGCACTCACAGGGAACCATCACTGGGCGGGGACAATCCTCAGTGTGGTCTGTCGAGCTGAGGGGCCGACGACGGTGGCGACGTAGCGGGGACCGTACCGGTCGTACTTGGCGTGGTACGCCTCGTCGATGGCTGACTGGGCCGGGTCGGAGGCGTCCAGCGGATCGAACCGCACATCGCGCTCGGTCCCGCCGGCGCGGATGCGGCCGGCTCCTGCGACGAGCGCGCGGCGGTACCAGCCGTTGGCGGGACCGTGCGCCGAGCGGATGTAGATCGCGTCGCCGACCCGAGCGTTCCAGATGGTGACGAACGTCCGCAGCGTCCCATCACGGCGGTAGGAGCTGACCTGCAGTTCGTCGGCGCGGCCGACGCTGCTCAGCTCCTCAGGCGTCCAGCCTGCGGTCGTCTCCAGCGAGTTGTCCATGGTGTCAAGGCTAGGTGGCCTCGGCCCTGCGAGGGATGCTCTGCCGGTACACCCTTCGTCAGAGACTCCCACAGGCGCGCGAGTACCTGAACCCTGGTGTCATGGCCACGACCATCAAGAAACTCACGCCATCGTTCGCGGGCCTGGCCGCGACCATCGGGCTCCTCGCCGCATGCACCACCGACGACTCGTCCTCGGTCCCGGCCACCGCCCCCTCCACCAGCACCTCGCCTGCGACGATCGACGCGCCGTCGCCCACGGCCCCGTCGACGCTTGCCACCCAGTCCGCCTCACCGGCGCGACCCGCCTCCCCGTCGTCCGCCACCTCAGCGACAGCTGCCGCGCCGGCCGGCAACGTGGCCGGCACCGTTGTCCGGTTCACTTCCGGCAGCACCCAGATCGACGTCACCATCGACCGCGACACCCCGGCCGCGCGCGACTTCGTGTCCATGCTCCCGCTGACCCTCGAGTTCGAGGACTACAGCAACAGCGAGAAGATCGCCTATCTCCCGCGCAAGCTGAACACCGCGGGCACACCAGGATCCGAACCCCGCAACGGCGACTTCAGCTACTACGCTCCCTGGGGCGACATCATCTTCTACTACAACGCGCACGGCGGATACTCCGACCAGGTCCCCCGCCTCGGCACCTACCAGGCCACCCGCGACCAACTCGAAGCCATCGAAGGCTCCAACGTCACGATTCAGGTCGCCCCGTAGGTCCACGCAACCATCCGCGCGTGTGGAGTGAGCACCGCCCGGGCTGGTCCGCAGCAGCGTATGCGCGGCCCGCGACGATGAGAGACACGCCATCGAGCTGGACCTCGTGGAACGAATGCGGGTGGATCTGGTAGAGCGCGGCAGTCAGGTGTAGGCGAGGAGGCGCCCCGCGACCGTGACACCTGACCACGTCATCAGCGAGACGACCGCGGCGAACCGGGCGGCGGCGGGCGTCGACCGGCCCACATCCCAGCGAGCGACACCCCGGTAGGTGAGTCGATGGAAGATCAAGATGTTCAGCCCTGCAAGCAGGATGAGGCCGAGCTTCCACGGAGCGCTACCGCGGTCGGCGATGACGCTCGCCCCGGGCAGGAACATCGCGATGCCGGTGACCGCCGCGATCAGGAAGCCGACGTGCGACAGAGGGAGGAGCCTGTTCGCCGCGGTCGTCACCCGCAGCGCCTGCCGGCCCAGCCCCAGCAGCCGGAGGTCGAAGGCCACGGCCGGGCCGACCAGGAGCGCGATGCCGATGATGTGGATGCTCTCGAGGATCGGATACAGGTACGCCGTGCCACGGATCGCCTCGGAGAACGCGCTGTCCTCCAGCCATGCGAACACCTCGCCCATGACAAGCGCCCTCAACCCCGGTGCGAACGTGACCGCAGGAAGACTGCCCCACCCGCGAAAACGGCGAGAAGCGCGACGCCGAGCGTGGCCCACACGACGGCCGCCGACCTGTCGGAGTCGGTGGCGCCGGCCGGGGCGTCGTCGTCGGTAGCAGGGGCCCGCGTGCCGCTCTCGGGATACGGCACGGGCAGCGGCGTCGCCGGCAGTTCACTGCCGAGCACCTGGTTCACCGGCCGGCCGTTCTCGTACCAGAACGCGACCGGACGGAACTCGTTGTCGTGGCTCTCACCGACGTAGCCGACGAGCTCGATCCGCTCGCCGTCGCGCAACGGACGGTCCAGACCCCACCGTCCCGTGAAACTCGGCGGGGCGATGACGACCTCGAGCGCGTCATGGGCGCCGCTGTACGACGGGGCGACGCTGATCGGCCCGCTGTCCTCGGGGGCCTGCAGCTCCTCAGGCAACTGCAGCTCCGGCGTGTCAGCAGGCAGATCGTCGTCAAGGGTCACCGTGAAGAAGGAGTGCGGCTCACCCCAGCGGACCTCCGAGACCGTTCCCGCAACGTAGTAGAGGCGGTCGGTGTCGAAGTCGTCCCATCCGTGATGCGCCTGCGCGGTACCCGGGGAAAGCAGGATGAGCAGGGTCGCGGAGACGAGGGTCGCAGTCGCCAGCCTGATGCGACGGGCCCCGGTGCGAGTCAGTGCTGCGGTGATCGTCATGAAGCGCATGTGGAGTCGATACCTTCGAGAGGGCTAGGTGGTCGCCATCCAGCACACCTCATCTCGCTGGGGCCAGGGAGTTCCTGTCATGAGGTGTACTGCCGGGGCCACCTTGAGCGGGAGGTTTGTTGCGGGCACAGCTCGCTCGGGCCGGCGATCACGCCAGCGTGACCCCGGCGCGTCGGGCATAGACACTCGACGTTGGTTGCGGGATGGCGGCAGCGGCTCGGACCCCGAGTTGGCGGCGTTGCGGATGACTGGCATGGCAGTGAAGACTTTCGGCCAGCCGGTGAAGTAGACGACATGGTTGAGGACCGACCAGGCTGCGATCGCGGAGCTTGAGGCCGGGCCGCAGCCACAGGTCGTTGAACAAGACGTTCGGGGTGTCGTCGACGACACCTTGCGACACCTCGCCGTACTGTCGTTGGACGTTGGCGGCGCGGTCCGCCTCGGCGGCCTCGTCCTGGGGAAAAAGTTCGGGATTGGCCTCGGGAAGCTGATCGGTGCCGATGCGGCGCTTCTTGAACACGTCCGCGACCACCGGGACGGCTTCCATGGCGTTCTGCCATCCGCTGTAGAAGGCCAGGTGCGTGATGGTCTCGGAGATCTCGCCGGCCGTGAGCCCGTCGTCGAGTGCCTTGTCGACGTAGTAGCCGAGCTCGTCGTGTTGCCCGCTGGACACCAGGACGGCGATGGTTGCCAGGCCGCGCACGGGATCACCGAGCACAGTACGTACGAGCTGAGGCGCCCGATTGGGCCGAATTCGCTTCAAGTTGCAGAATAGGTCTTGCGGTGGTCATGTGGGGTGTCTAGTGTCCTGCGTCATGACTGCCAGGACTTCGTTCCGGACGCTGCCCGAAGTGGATCGCCGTCGGTTCCTCACCCTCGCCGGTGGCAGCGCCGCCGGGCTCGCGTTCAGCCTCGCGATGCCGCGGCCGGCCACGGCGAGCAGTGGCGGCGTGCTGCCGTACCCGTTCACACAGGGCGTCGCCTCCGGCGACCCGGTGGAGGACGCGGTCGTGATCTGGACACGGATCGCGCCGGCGCCACTGCTGCCGAACGGCGGACTGGACGAGGGCGCCAGGGTGGGCGTCGACTGGCAGGTCGCCGAGGACGAGCGCTTCCACCGCGTGGTCCGGTCCGGCACGACGACGACCAGCCCCGACACCTCACACACGGTGCATGTCGACGTCCGCGGTCTGCTCCCGGGACGGGCGTACTGGTACCGCTTCCGCGCGGGCGGTCATCTCAGCGAGGTCGGCCGGACACGGACGATGCCGCCGAGGCAATCGATGCAGCCGCTGCGCTTCGCGGTCGCCTCCTGCCAGAACTGGCGGGCCGGGTACTTCCAGACGATGGCCGACGCTGTCGCTCAGGATGCCGAGCTGATGCTGTTCGTAGGCGACTACCTGTACGAGTATCCGGTCCAGCAGTTGGCCGTCGGGCGCCACATCGATCCGAATCTTCCCGCCGAGGTCGTGCCCACCACGGTTTCCCTCGACCAGTACCGGCTGCGGTATGCGTTGTACCGAACGGATCCCGACCTTCTCGCCGCCCACAGCGCGATGCCCTGGATCCTGTCCTGGGACGACCACGAGGTCGCCAACGACTACGAGTCGTGGAGTACGCCGGACCTCGACCGCCGGGCGGCGGCATACCGGGCGTACTGGGAGTTCCAGCCGCTCCGCTGGCCGCAGCCACCGCGCGGCGCCGACGCACGGCTGTACCGGCGCTTCCGGCACGGCCGGCTGGCCCAGATCGACGTACTCGACACACGGCAGTACCGCGATCCCCAGGTCACCGGAGGACCCGCTGCCGACGACGGCCCACGACGCGACCCGGCCCGGGTCCTCCTCGGGGAGGAGCAGGAGCGCTGGTTCACAGCAGGCTTCGGCGCCGAGCCGGCCCGCTGGAACCTGGTGGCGCAGCAGATCCTGATGGCCCGGCTGAACACCGCCGCCGACCCGGAAGCCCCGCCGACCTTCTCCCCCGGGACGTGGGACGGCTACCAGGCCGGCCAGCAGCGGCTGTTCGACACCGTGGCGACATCCCAGGCGCGTGGTACGTCGTCCAACTTCGTCGTACTCTCCGGCGACGTGCACTGCAGCTACGTCTCCGACATCTCGGCCGACACCACCGACCCGACGTCCCGCGTCATCGGCGCCGAGATCACGAGTACGTCGATCACCAGCGCGCAGGACTTCAACCCAGTGGCGAACGAGGCGCGCCAGGTCCGGCGCCGGGTCAACCCGTCGCTGAAGTGGGCCGACCTGCACTGCGGCTACGTCCTGTGCCACCTCGACTCGGAGCGCATGCACGCCGACATCCGCGCCGTCGACAAGGTGTCCCGCCACGACGACGCAGTCTTCACGGCAGCCTCCTTCGAGGTGTACAACGCGATCCCCGGCATCCACCGCACCGCCTGACAAACAACTGCAGCCGCCACCGAGCACGAGAGAGCTCTCTGGCGCTGTCGACCCCAGTCGTTCCTGCTCGGACCGGGCCAGGCGACGTCACCGGTCCCAGTCGCCCGATGGAGCCGGACATAGCCGTCCGGGTCGACGTTCGCGAGACCAGGCACCGAGCCGGACGCTCCGGCGAGCAGCATCGAGTCGACCATGACCTCGTGGCCGGTGAAGGCGGCGAAGTCCTCCAGGCCGGCGTCGTGCAGCTCGACGAGCAACTGCCGGAAGGCGACGTCGTCTCCGCTGGAGTCCTTGACACCGGCGATCACGCGGTCCTGGCCGAGCCGGAGCAGCAGGTCGTTCGGGAGCTTATGCCGGACGCAGACCGGGTGTACCTGTAAACCACCATCCGTGGTGTACCGGCGTACCTGCGGCCTGTCGTCGTCCGCGACCGCGTGCCCGTGGGAACCCAGCACCCGGACAGTGCTGTTCACCGGCACGAAGGGTGGCAAGACCCACGGACCAGGGCCCCTGTTTCAGTAAGCTTCCGCTGACGTGGCTGACCGGCTCTTAGTGGCGGCTGTACCGAATTCCGGGAAAGTCTGACATCATATGTCTGATGCTGCAGGCGAGCTGAGAGGTGACGTGATGGTCGACAGGGATCTCGAACCCCCCAGCCAGGTGCCCGTACGGGCCTGGCGGGAGCGGCCGACCCGCCGCCAGGAGCAGGTCGCCGAAGACATCAAGCGGTTCATCCTGGACCACCGGCTCCGCCCGGGCGATCCGCTGCCGACCGAGGGCGAGATCGGTGACGCGGTCGCCGCAAGCCGGTCGAGCGTGCGCGAAGCCATCAAGGTGCTCTCGACCCTCGACATCGTGGAGGTTCGCCACGGCCACGGCACGTACGTCGGCCGGATGTCGCTGAACGCCCTGGTCGAGAGCCTCGCGTTCCGCGGCGTCCTGAGCCGGGACGACGACCACAAGGTCCTGCTCGAGCTGATCGACGTACGCCAACTGATCGAACAAGGCATCGCCGCGGACATCATCAAGGCCATGGACGACGACTTGCGCGCCTCTCTCACCGCCCTCGCGAACAAGATGCAGAAGAAGGCGGCGGCCGGCGAGGACTTCCTGGAAGAGGATCGCGAGTTTCATCTGATGCTGATGCGCCCCATCGGCAACGACCTGGTCCTGCAGCTGACCGGCGCGTTCTGGGAGGTGCACCGGATCGTCGCTCCGACCCTGAACGTCCGGCCGCAGGACGGGATCAAGACCGCCAAGCTCCACACCGCAATCATCAAGGCGGCCGCCGGAGGCGACGTCGACGAACTCCGAGCCGCCATCGCCGCCCACTACGAACCGGTCCGCGAACGAGTCCGCGCCCTGGCCGACGACGACTGACCGCCGGCAGCGCGGCAGGCAACCTTCAGGACCGGGCTCTGACCTGCGGCGACTTGCGCGGCCGCGCGCGGGACGGAGTGCTGGGCGGGCCTGTACTGCCGCGGACGACGAACTCGACCGGGGGGAGGACGACCGCGGGCGGTTCCCTTCCTTCGACGAGTGCGACCAGGGTCTGCGCGGCGGCGGTCCCCCACGCGACGACGTTCTGCCGGACCGTCGTGAGGGGCGGGACCGAGTACGGCGCCAGCGGGATGTCGTCGAACCCGACGACCGACAGGTCATCCGGCACGCGAAGGCCCCGGTCCGTTGCGACGGAGAGCCCGGCGATGGCCATCAGGTCGTTGCCGTAGACGATCGCGGTCGGTGGTTGGGGTAGATCGAGGAGCTCGTGCGTCGCTCGCGCGCCGGCTCCACCGGTGAAGTCGGCGGTGACGAGGGTCCCGAGCGGCAGGCCGAGCTCCTCGAGGGACTCTTGCCAGGCGCGGCGCCGGGCCTCGGTGTGCACGTAACCCGCGGTGCCCATGACGTGCGCGATGCGCTCGTGGCCGAGCGAGTGCAGGTGGTGGACAGCGCGCCGTACTCCGGCGTCATCGTTCATCCCGATCGTGGGGTGGCCGTCCAGGTCCGTGCCTTCGGGAGCGACGACCACCGCGCTGAGTCCGAGCTCGCGGACCTCCTGTGGCCGGGAGTCGTGAATCCGCAGGTCGGTGAGGAACACACCATCGGCCCGGGATTCGCGTGCGAACCGCTGGTAGGCGCTGCGCTCGGACTGCACGTCTCCGACCACCTGCAGGACCAGCGAGTACTCCTGCGCGGCGAGTCCGATTTCGATGCCTGCCATGAACTGAGGGAAGAACGGGTCGGTGCTGAGGAGCTCGGGATCGCGGCGAATGACGAGCCCTACAGCTTGGGTGCGATTGCGAGACAGCGCACGGGCACGGGCGTTCGGCTGCCACCCGAGGGCCTCGGCTGCGCGGAGAACTCGATCCCGGGAGCTCGCGCTGACACCGGGCCGGCCGTTGACGACGAAGGACACGGTGCTCTTGGACACGCCCGCTCGTGCTGCCACGTCGCCGATCGTCGCCCGCTTGTTCACCCGGCAAGAATAGCGCAGTCGAACCGGTTTTGTGCCGCACAGCAGCTACGGCACCCAGAGATTCCGCCCGGGTCCAGAATGGGCAGCCGCATCGATAAACACTGCAGCAATGGACATCTGAGAGTATTCGGGATGATGTCAGCAATCACGCCCGGGCTTACCTCTGCGGCTCCGCAGTGCTTCAACTCTGAGGTCTTGACGGCATGGATTCAAACCGGTTCAATCCCGGACATGAGACGCGTCAGGTTTCTGATCGCCCTAACGTTGAGCGTCGTGATCGGCGGCAACAGCCTGGCCGTGCCACCGGCATCAGCTGGGCCCGCGAAGAAGGATGTCGAGACGATCGTCTCGCGTTTGCAGGAGTACTACCTGGACCAGGGCGACGAGATCAGGATCGCCAACGGGATCTACCTCGGCCGTATGTCCGAGGCGCTGCAGTACGCGGAGTCCATGGCGGCCGACGGCTCGTGGTCCGATGTCGACTACACCGATACCACCAGCTCGGCGAACGGCGCGGTGTGGTCGGCCTACATCGCGCTCTACCGGATGGTCGCCATGGCCCAGGCCTACCGCGAACCCACGGCGAACGGCTACCGGGATCCCGCCGTCCTGAGTGCGCTCGAGCGCGCGCTGCGCTACTGGGATTCGGCCGACCCGACGAACAAGAACTGGTGGGAGACCGAGATCGGCGAGTCGATCGCCATGGGCCGGATCTCCCTCTTCGTCGGGGACGTGCTCAGCCAGGACGCGTTGGACGTCGCCTTGCGGCACAACACCGGGAAGCTGGATCCCGTCGGCGCCAACGGCGCCTGGCGGACCACCAACTACCTCTTCGAGGCACTCGCCACCAGCAACGGCGAGAACCTCAGGGCCGGGCTCGACACCATGGTCCGAACGGTCACCCCCGACAATTCCGGCGCGGTCCGCGAGGCGGTCCAGCCCGACGCCAGCTTCTGGGCGCACGGCGCGCAGCTGTACAGCGAGGGCTACGGCATGATCCTCTTCGTCAACGTCGCGCTGTGGGCCGACGCCGCCCGCGGCACCCGTTTCGCCTTCAGCCGCGACAACCTGGACACGATCGCGAACTACATCGTCAACGGCACCCGATGGATGATTCGCGGCGAGATCGGGATGCTCTACCTCGGCTACCGGCCGCCCAAGACCATCGACGGCGTCACCAGCCACAGCTCGGAGTTCATCGAGCCGCTGACCAAGATGATCCGCACCGACCCGCTGTACGCAAGCGCCTACCGCGCCCTGCTCGACAGCATCCACGGCAAGACCACGTCGAACGGATTGGCAGGCAACAAGTACTTCTGGCGCTCGGAGTTCTCGTCGCACCTCCGCGACGACTACGGGATCTTCACCCGGCTGAACTCCAGCCGGACCGTCGGCAGCGAGTACCGGTCCACGTTCCGGCCCGAGATCGGCAACGAGATCGTCTGGAACAGCGCCGGGGCCACCGCGATCCAGGTCAACAACCACGAGTACTCCGACCTCGGCCCGGCCTTCGACTGGTTCCACTATCCGGGAGTGACCGCTCCGTACGTCAAGGAGCAGACCCTCGGCTCCACAGGGAACGGCGGCGCCTTCACCGGAGGTGTGTCCGACGGAACGTACGGCGCGAGCGTACACAGCCTCGATCGCGCCGCCACGAAGGGAAACAAGAGCTACTACTACTTCGACGACGAGATGGTCGCGCTCGGCTCCGGCATCACGTCCGCGGCCGACGCGGCCGTCCACACAACCGTGAACCAGGCCTCGGCGAAGGACAACGCTTCGGTCGACGGCAAGCCGGTACCGGCCGGAACGGACTCCGTCGCCGTCGACCACCCGTCGTGGGCCTACAACGACGAAGTCGGCTATGTCTTCCCGACCGAGCAGCGCGTTCACGTCTCGAACAAGGCGCAAACCGGCAGTTGGCTCGACGCGGACCCGGTCAGCCGGGACGCGTTCACCCTGTACGTCGACCACGGGGTCAAGCCGGACGACGCAGGCTACGAGTACGTCGTACTGCCCGCGAAGACACCCGAACAGGTCAAGGCGTACGCCGCCGACCCGGCGGTCGAGGTGCTCCGCAATGACACCGAGGTTCAGGCTGTCCGGCACGCCGGGCTGCGCCGGACCATGGCGACCTTCTACCGGGCCGGACGGCTGGACCTGGGCGCGGGGCGTTCCCTCGAGGTGAGCCAGCCGAGCATCGTGATCCTCAACGAGTCCGGCGACACGCCCCTCGTCAGCGTCGCGAATCCCAACCTGCCCGGACTCGTCGTGCGAGTCACCCTCACCGACGTGACGAAGGCGGCGCACGGCAGCTTCGCTCTCGGCGACGGCGCGAATCTCGGCCGAACCGTGACGGCAGAGTTGGTGCCGATCAGGCCAGGCGACCGTTCGGACTACACCGCGAGCACCTCGGCAGCCGACGGCAAGGCCGCGTTCGCCGGCGACGGGAACGAGGCGACTGCCTGGCACTCGGTGGGAGACGGGACGGCCTGGCTGAGCAAGGAGCTCGAATCCGGGTCCTTCCTCACCGGCGTATCCGTTGCGTGGGGCGACGACGCCGCGACGCGCTACCTCCTGCAGACCTCGCTGGACGGCAAGACCTGGACCGACCGGCGGTTCGTCCGGGACGGGACCGGCGGGCGCGTCGACCTGGAGATGGCACCGACCCCGGCAACGTACGTCCGGCTGCTCATGATCGACAGCACCGGGCGTCGAGGCTACTCCGTCAAGGAATTCGGAACGGTGACGAGCATCAACCGCGCCCTCGGCAAGCCGGTCACTGCCTCCGGCTCGTCGGGCGGAACCCCGGGGAACGTCACGGACGGCAGCATGAGCACGCGATGGAGCGCGAACTCGTCCGACACCGCATGGGTACAGGTGGATCTGGGGGCGGCGCAACGGATCCGCGCGGTCAGGCTCTGGTGGGAGGCGTCCTACGCCAAGCAGTACGCGATCCGCGTGTCCGACGACGGTCAGACCTGGCGGGACGCGTTCGTCACGAGCGGCGCCGGCTCCGACGGCGGGACCGATCTCGTCACGGTCGACGAGACCGCGCGGTACGTCCGGATGCAGTCGCAGCAGCGCAGCACCAGCCACTACGGGGTGTCGCTGTGGGAGATGGAGTTGTTCGAAGACGACAGGGTCACCGATGCACCGCCCGCGTCCGCGGGTCGTGAGAATCTCGCCCTGCACCGGCCGATCAGCGCCGACTCGACCTACAACGCGACACTGGCCTCGGCGAACGCGAACGACGGGAACCCGGTCACGCGCTGGGCGTCCGAGCGGCAGGCAGCGCCATACACCACCGAGCGGTGGCTCCAGGTCGACCTCGAGGAGACGCGATCGGTCAGCCAGGTCATCGTGACCTGGGAAGCCGCGACCTCGAACGACTATCGCATCGAGGCCTCGGTGAACGGTCAGGACTGGACTGTGCTGGCTCGGGTGCAGAAGACGTCGGGCGAGTTGCGGAACGTCGTCGACGTCGGGCGGTCGGAGGCCAGGTACGTGCGCGTCGCCGGACTGCCGGCCACGCAGTACGGGCTGTCGATCTTCGAGTTCGAGGTGTACGGCGGATACACCCTGCGCTGCCACGCAACGCCGTTCCGGGTCGCCCCGAACAGCACGGCAGTTGCCACCGGCACCATCTCGCCTCGCGATCCCGACGACGAGGTCGGCGTCGAGTCCCTGGACGAGAACGTGGTCTCGATCGCAGGCACCCCCCGCGTCGACGCCGACGGCCGGATCGACGTCGACCTCACCACGGGGAGTTCAGGGTCGACTTCACTCCTCTTCACCCACACCAAGGGCGACGAGTACGTCCTGTGCCCCGTGACCTTCACAGTGACGACCTCGAAGCTCGAGCGTCTGGTCAAGCGTGCGAACACTCTGGAGAGCGAGCGCTACACGCCCTCCAGCTGGCGGCCGCTGCTACCGGCGCTGGAGGCTGCCAAGGCGACACTGCGGTCGACAGACCTGACGCAACCCCAGGCTGACGCCGCCGCCACCGCGCTCGCCGAGGCGATCATCGCGCTTCACCACCGAGCCGGGCACAGCTAGCCCTTGAGGCCGCTGTTCGCAACGCCTTCGATGACGTAGCGCTGCACCACGACGTACAGGATCAGCACTGGGACCGCGGCGAGGGTCGCGCCGGCCATGACGACGGGGTAGTCGGTGGTGTAGGCGCCGTACAGCGTGGCCAGGCCGGGCGCCAGCGTCATCCTGTCGGGACTGAAGAGGACGAACACCGGCCAGACGAAGTCGTTCCACGAGCCGAGGAAGCTCAGGACCGCAAGCGTCACCAGCGCCGGCTTCGAGAGCGGGAGCATGATCCGGGTGAAGATCGTCCAGGAGTTGGCGCCGTCGATCAGCGCGCTCTCCTCCAGTTCGCGAGGGATCGCCAGGAAGAACTGGCGGAGGAAGAAGACGCCGAACGCGCCCGCCGCCCCCGGCACCACCAGTGCCCAGTAGCTGTCCAGCCAGCCGAACTTGCTCATCGTGAGGTAGTTCGGCATGAAGAAGATGAAGCCCGGCATGAACAGCGTCGCGATCAGCGTGCCGAACAGCAGGTTGCGGCCCCTGAACCTCATCCGCGACAGCGCGTACGCCGCCATGGCCGCCACCACCACGTTGAGCACCATGTGCAGGACCGAGACCACCAGCGAGTTGATGAGCCACGTGTACACAGGGTTGGCGGCGTCGTCGAAGATCAGCCGGTACGCGCGCAGCGTCCATTCGCTGGGCATCACGCGGATCGGGATCGAGCGGGCGTCGGACTCGGTCTTGAACGTGGTCAGGAGCATCCACAGCAACGGCAGGATGAAGATGAGCGAGATGACCGTCATCGCGACGTAGGTCAGTGGCCCCACCCTGGTCCGGGAGTAGGCCCGCCGGCGCCGCCCCGGTCCGCCGGGATCGGCGGAGCCGGCGGGGTCGGAGGCGTCGGTACGGGCGCCGGTGATCGAACTGGTCGTCGTCATGATGTCTTGCGCTCCCTCATGATCAGGAAGTTCGCGACGGAGATGATCGCCAGGGCGAGCGCCAGCACGTAGCTCATCGCCGCCGCGCTGCCCATCCGGAAGCCGCGCAGGCCTTCGTTGGTCATCGCCATGATCGCCGTCGTCGTACTGTCACCCGGCCCGCCCTTGGTCAGGATGTACGGCTGGCCGAAGAGGTTCGCGCTGGCGAGGATGGTGGTCGTCACCACGAACAGGAAGACGTTGCGAAGGCCCGGAAGCGTGACGTGGCGGAACTGGGCCCAGCGGCCGGCGCCGTCGAGTTCCGCCGCCTCGTACAGCTGTTCGGGCAGGCCCTGCAGCCCGGCGAGGAAGATCACCGCGTTGAACCCGATGGTCCACCAGATCGTCATGACGGTGATCGTGATCCAGGCCTGCGGCTGGGTGGACAGCCAGGAGACCTTGGGCAGACCCACCCCGTCGAGGATCCCGTTGACCAGTCCGACCTCCGGGTCGAAGAGGTAGCCGAAGATCAGGCCGACCACCGCGACCCCGAGGACGAACGGCGTGAACACCACGGCGCGGAAGAAGGTCCGCCCGCGGAACTTCCGGTTCAGCAGCAGCGACAGCCCCAGCGGGATGACGACCAGGAACGGCACGCTCATCAGGACGAACAGGAAGGTGTTCTTCATGCCGTTCCAGAACGGATGGAAGAGCACCGAACTGGAGTCGAACAGGTCACGGTAGTTCTGCAGCCCGACCCAGGGTTTGCCCGGCAGCATGAAGTCCCAGTTGTGGAGGCTCATCCAGACGCCGAAGACGGCGGGCCCTACGAGGAACGTCAGCAGGAGTACGACGTACGGCGCCACGAACAGGTACGGCGTGACCGGGTGGTGATGGCGCAGCGGGCTGCGGCCGGTCCCGGCCAGGCCGGTGATCCGGCCGCTCATCCGCCGTACTTCTTCTGGTTCGCGGCCAGGATCTGATCACCCTTCTGCGCCGCGTCCTTGAGCGCCTGGTCGATCGGCTTCTTCCCGGTCACGGCGAGGCTGATCGCCTTCGTCCACTCGGGGTCGGTGTCGCCGGCGCCCGGCACGTTCGGCGGGAAGTGCGCCCAGTCGATCATCTTCTCGAACTGCTTGACCTCGGTGTACTTCTCGAAGTCCGCGGACTCGCGGACCGACTTGCGGGCCGGCACCATGCCGGCCTCGGCCCAACCGACCGAGTTCTGGCTCATCCAGTTGACGAAGACACGGGCCGCCGTCGCCTTGTTCTGGTCCTGGTTGACCTGCCGCGGCAGCGTGAAGCAGTGCGAACCCGCCCACGTCTGCTCCTTGGATCCGAGCACCGGAATCGGTGCGCAGCCCCACTCCAGGCCCTTGGCCTGCTTGCACGGCGTGACCATCCACGGGCCGTTGATCATGAAGGCGGCCTTGCTGTTGCTGAAGGAGACCCAGTCGCCGTCACCGGCCGCGTTCTTCGGCGAGTAGTCCTTGTCGATCAGGCTCTTGAAGAAGGTGATCGCGTCGATCGCCGGCTGATCGCCGAAGCCGGTCTTGGCGCCGTCGTCGCTGATCATGTAGCCGCCGTTCTGGAAGATCATCGACTGCGCGACCAGACCTCCGACACTCAACGCGCTGACCCAGTAGCCCTTGACGCCTTTGGACTTGCACTTGTCCAGCACGGCCATGAACTCGTCCATGGTCGTGGGTGGCTTGGTCGGATCCGCACCCACCTGGGTCAGGACCTTCTTGTTGTAGTACAGCCCGGCCGGGTGGATGTCGAGCGGGATGGCGTACTGCTTGTCCTGGTAGAAGCTCGCCTTCCAGACCTGCTCGGCGTAGTCGGCGGCGCTGAGCTTGGCGCCGGCGACCACGTCGTCGATCGGCTGCACCACGCGGCGCGCGGCGTTCGTGGCGATGTCGCCCGTATGCATCAGGCAGACGTCCGGCGCGCGTCCGCTCTGCACCGCGGCCGGCAGCTTCTGGAACAGGTCGGCCCAGGCGATCGACGTGGTGGTGATCTTGATCTTGGGGTTGGCGTCCATGAACTTCTGCGCCAGCTTCTTCATGATCGGGCCGTCGCCGCCGGTCAGGCCGTTCCAGTACTGCAGTTCGACGTTCGGGCCGTCGTACCCCTCGGCGCCGCCCTTGCCGGTCGCGGGCCCGGCCTGGGGCGGGCCGCTGGTGCCGCCACACGCGGAGAGGGCGAGGCCGGCGCCGACGCCGGCGACGGCGCCGAACAGGGTCCGGCGGCCGAGACGCACTGGATCAGGAGTAGTCATGGTTTGGTCCTTTCGAAGATCAGGGGGCGAGCCGGATGCAGTGCCACGACGCCGGCGGCAGGGTCACCGTCAGCCGGTCGCCGGCGAGGGCGGAAGAGCCGGCCTTGGGAACGACCCGATCGGGGGCGTCCTGGGAGTTGACTGCGTTGCGGTCCTCATCACCGACCACAAGGTGCTCGAGCAGGCGGAGGTCACCGAGTGAGCTGAGCCGGACAGTCCAGGAGGCGGGTTCGGTCAGCGACCGGTTGGCGGCGAAGATCGCCAGCTCACCGGACTCCGCGTCGTACGTCGCGACCGCCCACACCTGCTCGACGGATCCGTACGCCGGGGTTTCGACCTCACCGTGGTCGCCGGCAAGCATCAGAACCGTGCCGCGGGCGTACTTCGCGGTCAGTGCGAACGGGTGGAAGATCGTCTGCCGCCAGGCGGCACCGCCCTCGACGGTCAGGATCGGCGCGATCGCGTTCACCAACTGCGCCTGGCAGGCCACGCCCACCCGATCGGTGTTGCGCAGCAGGGTGATCAGCAGCGATCCGACCACCACCGCGTCCAGGGCGGTGTAGACGTCCTGGATCAGCGCGGGCGCTTCGGAAGCCTCGGCGCGCTCCTCCTCGTGCTGCGCGTGCCGGGCGGCGAACCACACGTTCCACTCGTCGAAGGAGATGTTGATCCGCTTCGACGAGTGCCGTCTCGCGGCCACGTGGTCGGCGGTCGCCACGACGTCCCGGACATAACGGTCCATGTGTGCCGAGGAGGCGAGGAAGGACACCTCGTCGCCGTCGACCGGCTCGTAGTAGACGTGCGCGGAGATCAGGTCGACGTCGTCGTAGCAGTGTTCGAGGACGACACGCTCCCACTCGCCGAACGTCGGCATCGACGTGTTCGACGAGCCGCAGGCGACGAGGAGGAGGTTCGGGTCGAAGGTCTTGTACGCGCGGGCGACCTCCTGCGCGAGGCGGGCGTACTCGAGCGGCGTCTTGTGGCCGATCTGCCACGGGCCGTCCATCTCGTTGCCCAGGCACCACAGCCGTACGCCCCAGGGCTTGGCGTTTCCGTTGCTCACGCGCTGGTCGGCGTACCGCGTGCCGGGGGCGCCGTTGACGTACTCGAGGTAGTCGACCGCCTCGGCCAGCCCGCGGTTACCGAGGTTGACCGCGAGCATCGGCTCCAGCCCGACGCGCGAGCACCAGGCGAGGAAGTCGTCGGTGCCGACCTGGTTGGTCTCGATCGACCGCCAGGCCAGATCGAGCACGCGAGGCCGCGCGTCCCGTGGCCCGACGCCGTCCTCCCAGCGGTAGCCGGACACGAAGTTGCCGCCGGGGTAGCGGACGACCGTCGCGCCGAGCTCGCGGACCAGCGCGGCGACGTCGCCGCGGAAGCCGTCCTCGTCGGCCGACGGGTGGCTGGGCTCGTAGATGCCGGTGTAGACGCATCTGCCGAGATGCTCGACGAAGGTGCCGAAGAGCCACGGATTGACCGGTCCGACGGTGAACGCAGGGTCGATCGTGGAGGTCATGGTCACGGAGGACTCCAGATTCGAATGCAACGATGTAATCTAACGATGTAATCTGCAAGTGCCAGGGAGTTTGCACCGTTGTAATCGGCGCTGTCAACGGCTCGCCGCAGCAAAAATTCAAGGGACGGAGCGACCTAGGATTGGGGCCATGCGAGCCACCGTGCGGGATGTCGCGAGCTGGGCAGGGGTGTCACCGAAGACGGTCTCCAACGTGCTCAACGGGACCGTGAACGTTCGTCCCGCCACCCGTGCGCGCGTCGAAGCAGCCATGGTCGCGCTCGACTACGTCCCGAACCTGTCCGCTCGCGGACTGCGGAACGGGCGCACCGGCATGATCGCGATCGCGCTGTCGGACCTGCAGGTCCCCTTCTTCGCCGAGATGCTGCACCACTTCGTCAACGCGGCGGCCGCGCGCGGCCTGCAGGTCCAGGTCGAGGAGACCGGCTGGGACCCGGGTCGTGAAGCCCAACTGCTGTCCAGGGCCCGGGAACACCAGGTGGACGGCCTGATCCTGAACCCGGTCAATCACGAGACGACAGCCGTGCAACCCGGGATCGCCCTGCCGCCGGTGGTCCTGATCGGCGAGGTCTACCTACCGATCGTGGACATGGTGTGGATGGACAACGCGGCCGCGATCGCCGACCTGACCGGCGAGTTGATCAAGATGGGACATCGCCGGATCGCCCTCCTCGGCATGTCCGATCACCCGGCAGCCGTCGCCCGGCTCGACGGCTACCGGCAGGCTCTGCGGGCGGCCGGCCTGCCGCTGGATCCCAGACTCGAGATCGCCAGCGAGGACTGGAGACCGACGTCCGCGGCGCGGGCCCTGAACGCTTTCCTCGACAGCGATGCCGCGCCGGTCGACGCAGTGGTCTGCTGCACCGACGGCGCGGCGATGGGGGCCCTCCTCGCGTTGCACGCGCACGGCCTCAGGGTGCCCGAAGACGTCTCGGTGACCGGCTACGACAACATCAACGACTCGGCGATCACGGTGCCACCGCTGACCACGATCGACTTCGACAAGGCGCGTGTCGCCGACACCGCGCTCGGACTACTGATCCAAAGAATCGCCGACCCCGGACGCGCGCCGCGCAAGGTGACCCTCCCCCACCAACTCGTCTGGCGAGCCAGCGCCTGACACAGCGCGGTGCTCGGCCTGCCTTCGACCACGAGTCTGCTGACGCGCCTTCCGGCCTAGAGCGATTGACTGATCAGAACGACGGCGATGAGGACCAGGATGCCTGCGGTGATGGTGTTCAGGTTGGTGAGGAGCCAGGTTTCCAGTGACTTCAGTGCGGGGGTGATCCTGGCGGCGCCCACGAGCAGTACGACGGGGATCGGGAGCAGGACCGTCAGGGACGCCGCGGTCACGAAGGCGAGCGAGGCGGCGATGGTCGATCCGGCGGCGAGATCGGTCGCGCCGATGTAGCTCCCGGCGCTCAGGACGAGGGGAAGGTTCTTCAGGTTCGCCAGGGCGGCGACGGCGCCGGTGACAACGAGCCCGCCCGCGGAGAGCGTCGAGATCCGGTCGAAGATGCGGGGACGATTCGGCGGCTCACCAGCTTCCGGCCGCGCACGCCAGTACCGGACGGCCAGTACGGCGAACAAGACGCCGACCGCCAACCGGATGACGTCGACACCGTCGCGGGCTGTTTCCTCGTTGTAGTCGGCAACCGTGTCCGTGAGTGCGGCCACCAGTGTGGTGGCGACCGCCAATGCGCAGTACCAGCCCACGGCGAAGCACAGCGCGGCGCGCACCGGACGTGGGGACATCAGCGTCAGCAGGATGCATACGAGCGGCACCGGGCTCAGGGCGATCGCCAAGGCTTGTGGAAGAACCGCGCCCACCACCGGCCACAAGCCGACCACTCACTTGCGGTCTGGAGAATGAGGCGACGGGACCTGCAGGACCTCGAGGATGCTGACTCCGAGCGTGTCGAGGTGGTTGAGGATGCCGGCGAGCGCGGCCTGGTCGGCCAGGTAGCCGTGGAGAACGGTCTGCGCAGGCTCCGGATCGGCAGTCAACGACGGGAACGCGTCCGTCAGGTCGCGCGACAAGTTGCCTTGTACGCGAATGACGTAATGGCCCATGGGAACGCCCCTTTCACGGCCCGAGACGACTCTCCTGCATCAGGGAGTGCACAGCATCCCCCTTCCCGGGCGACGAAGCCGCGAAGGCGCAGCTCGGCAGCCGGCCTGCTCACGATCGTCGTGTGGCGCCGTACCAGCAGTGCCTGAGACGTACTGCGGATCACCTGAATCGGGTGACCCGGCCGGGGCAGGAACGGCCGGTGCGGGATGGTGTGCGAGCGCTGCCGCCCACGCATGCTGGCGACATGACGGCATCCGTCCGGCGAGCGGTGACCCTCGCGGTCGTGAGCCTGATCGCCATGTCCGCGCCCGGGCGGGCAATCGCGGCGGAAGGCCCGGACGACACAGCGGCTCAGCGACTGGCCGAGCGCTACGCCCCGGTCGTCAGGATGCAGCAGGAACCGTCATCGTGCGCCGGCGAGCAGTTCCGGCCGACGGACGTCCAGGCGGTGCTCGGCAACCAGGAGGTCGCGCTGCGCGGTCCCTGGCGACCGCCGGACCTGATCAAGACGCAGCCCGCGGACAGCGATCTCGGTCGCCGCTATCCCGGGCACTTCCTCGACTTCCCCGGCGATCCGCTCCGCCCCGGCTGCGACTACGCCGACTGGTCGGAACGGATCAACGCTGAGTACCCGGCGACGGTCTACGCCCACGTGGCCACGGACCCGGCGTTCCCCGGACAGCTGTCGCTCGAGTACTGGTTCTTCTACGTCTTCAACGACTACAACAACACGCACGAAGGCGACTGGGAGTCGATCCGGCTGGTGTTCGAAGCTGCCACTCCGGAGGCAGCCCTGACCACGGAGCCGGCCGCCGTCGGCTACAGCCAGCACGGCGGGGCCGAACGGGCGCGCTGGGGAGACGCCAAGCTCGAACTCGTCGATGGCACGCATCCGGTCGTCTACCCGGCCGCTGGATCGCACGCGAACAAGTTCGGCCGGCGTCTGTACCTCGGACGCGGATCGGAAGGACTGGGCTGCGACGACACGACCAACCCGCTACCGGCGATCACCCCGCGGGTCGCCTATGTCCCGATGCTGCAGGCGGATTACCTCCGGAAGTACCCGTGGCTGGCGTTCCAGGGCCGGTGGGGTGAGCGTCAGCGATCGTTCTTCGACGGTCCGACCGGACCGAACATGAAGGCGTCGTGGACCGCACCGATCCAGGACGCCGAGGCAACCTGGCGCGACGACAGCACCGTCGTACCGGGCGGCGCCCTGCTCGGCCCGAGCAGCACAGACGCCTTCTGCTCCGCGGTCGCCACCGGGTCGAACCTGCTCCGCGAGACCCTGGACCGGACCTGGCCGCTCGGCGTGATCCTCGCCGTTCTCGCGGCACTCGTCTGGCTGGCCGCGAGCCGAACCCGTTGGACCGATGCCGACCCACTCCCCGCGCGACGACATCGCGCCTGGGGGCAGGCCGTCGCATCCGCGATCCAGCTGTTCCGCCACCGTCCCGTCCTGTTCGGCTTGTTCGCTGCGGCATTCGCCATCCTGAGCCTGGCCACGGTGAGCCTCGCGAGACTCCAGACGGAGCGCCGCGACGCACCGGTCGACCTCGGCGCACCCACCGAGAACGCAACCGGCTTCTGGGCGTCGCTGCTCGCGCTCGCGATCACGATCCTCACCGTCGCGGCGTACACCGCACTCCTGGCGGCCGTGATGCGCACGCTCGACCAGTTGGACAACGGGATCCCGGTCACGGCGTCGGCCGCGCTGCGCCACGTGGTTTCGATCCGGTGGCCGCTCGCTCGCGTCGCCACCCAGTACGTCGTGATCCTCTCCGTCCTGACGATCTTCGTCGCAACGATCCCGCTCGCGATCTACTACGCCGTCAGCCGCGCGTTCGTCGTCCAGGCCCTCGTCGCCGAGGACATTCCCAGCGGTACGGCGCTACGCCGCAGTCGTCGACTGGTGAGAGGCAGGTGGTGGCGGACCGCCGCACCGCTGGCGATCGTCGTCGGACTCGGCCTGGCCGCCGGGCCGATCGCCGGCATCGTGATGCTGCTGGCGACCGACTGGTCGCCGACGCTGATCAACGTGGTGTCGTCGATGCTCTTCGCGATCGCGATGCCGCTGGCGGCCGCGGCGGTCTCGTACCTGTACTTCGACAGAACCATGACGCGGTCACCCGGATCAGGCGACCTGCCGGACGCGCCGCGAACCTATGCTCACAACGGCGAGGAGGGCCTGGAGCACGACCTGCCACCGGCGCGCTCCGAATCCTGAGCGGACCAGAGGAGGTCGAGATGGTCCAGGCCGGCAGTCCACCACCGACACCCACACCCGAACCGTCGCGCACCGTCCGCCGCTTCCGTGGTGATCAGCTCGGGCCCGCCGTGGTCGGCCTGGTTGTCGGCGCAGTCGTCACCGCAGTGATCTTCGTCCTGGCCCAGCGTGGCGGAAGCGACACAGCCGCGGCGGCCACCAGCCCGGCGGATCCGGGTACGGCGATGTGTGCTGCGGTCCCGGTGGCAGAGAAGGTCCTGCCCTCCGTTGTCACGATCTCGGCGCAGCGCGGAGCCCAGGCCGGAACCGGGTCCGGCCAGGTCATCCAGCGGGGCGGCTACATCCTGACCAATGACCACGTGATCTCGGTCGCGGCGGGCGGCGGCACGGTCTCTGTCCAGTACAGCGACGGTTCCAGTTCGGCCGCGACGATCGTCGGCCGTGATCCCAGTACCGATCTGGCGGTACTCAAGGCGGCCGACGGCGCCGAGGGCTTCCCAACGATCGGAATGGGTTCGTCGGCAAGCCTGAAGGTCGGACAACCGGTGGTCGCGCTCGGTGCGCCGCTCGGCCTCAGCAGCACCGTCACTTCCGGCATCGTGAGCGCGCTCGACCGGTATGTGCCGGTCCCGGGCGATGGCGTGACCCACCATTTGGTCGGCGCGGTCCAGACCGACGCCGCCATCAACCCGGGCAACAGCGGTGGCGCGCTGGTGGACTGTGCCGGGCAGCTCGTCGGCGTCAACGCCGCCATCGCCACCGTGCCGAACGCTGTCGGCGTGGGCGGCGGCGGAAGCGTCGGTCTCGGCTTCGCGATCCCGATCGATCTGGCCAAGCCGATCGCCGACCAGCTGATCGCCACCGGCAAGCCGGGCCACCCGACCACCGGTCTGCAGGTCCAGGAGATTCCTCCCGCGGTCGCGAAGGCGACCGGTGCGCCGAGCGGTCTGTTCGTACTCGCGGCCGACGGGCCCGCCGCGACGGCCGGCCTGCGGAAAGGCGACGTCATCACGGAGATCGACGGCGAGCCCGCGGTCAGCAGCGAACAGATCGTCGTCGCGACCCTGACCCGCAAGGCAGGAGACACGATCGACCTGGGCTATCAACGATCGGGTACGACGGCCAACACCACACTCACCCTCGCCGCGCCCTAGCCGACCGGATGGACGCTCGACGATGAACTCCCGGCGCTCGTCCACCGAGCCGCCCGATTCACGCCGACCAGCTTCCGTACGGCGCCGACACCGACCGCCTGACACACCAGGGCGAACACGAACGGCTTCGCGACGCTCATGATCGTGAACGGCCATCGCTGCCGAGGGAAGACCTCCGGTCGAGACGTACGATCCGCCATCTCAGAACGACCAGACGAGCGGGATGATGATCAGTGCCGTGAGCAACCACCAGGCCATGACCGGGAGGCCCAGCTTCCAATAGTCGCCGAAACGGTAGCCCGCCGGACTCATGATCATCATGTTCGCGGGCGTCGAGATGGGCGTGAGTAGCGACGCCGCACCCGCGACAGCGATGAGCATCAGGACCGGCTTCACCGACGTACCGGTTCCGTGAGCGGCCGCCACCGCGATCGGCGCGACGATCAGCACCGTGGCCGTGTTGCTCACCACCTGGCCGAGCAGCGCGGTGAGGGCGAACAGGGCCAGCAGCAACAAGTACGGGTGGCCGGGACCGACCGCATCGATGATCAGGTCGGCGATCCGGTCGGCACCGCCGCTGGATCCGATCGCGGCCGACAACGGGATCAAGCCTCCGATCAGTACGACGATCTGCCAGGAGATCGCGCGGTACGCCTGCGCGGGCCGGACGACCCTGGTCAGCACCATCGCCAGCGCGGCGAGCAGTCCGGCCATCGCCGGCGGCACCACGCCGGTGGCGAGCAGCACGACCATCGCGGCGAGAATCGCGACGGCGATCGAAGCCTTGGGACCCCACGGCACAGCCTGCCGCCGTACCAGCTCCGGCGAGTCCACCAGCAGCACGTCCCGGTCGCGGGTGAGCTCGTCGAGCGCCGACCAGCCGCCGTGGACGAGTAGCGCGTCCCCTTCGGCCAGCTGGGTCGGCTTGTTGCCGCGGTCCTTCCCCATCCGCTGCACCGCGACGATCACCAGGTCCGGTCCGCGGTGCATCCCGGGAAACACTGTCTCGCCGACCAGGGCCGAGCGCGGTGGGATCACCGCCTCGACGACGCCGGTCTCCCGGCTCATCAGGTCGTCGACGCCGGCCGGCGTCATGCTCACCGCCAGCCGCGAGTCGGCGGTCATGCGCCGTACCTGCTCCGCGGGTCCGGTCACCACGAGTACGTCGTCAACAGCGAGCGCCTCGTCGACGCGGTACTGGCCGTCGCTGTCCTGCACGCCGACGATCGACACCCCGGGGTACGGCGTAAGGTCCACTTCGCGTACTCCTCGGCCGAGCAACGGCGACAGTTCGCGGACACGCAGCCGGTAGAACCCGTCGTCCAGCGTGTAGTGAACGTCGAGCGTCTCGGCGTGGAGCGCGAGGTCCACGGTCGGATGCGCGGGTCGTGCCGCCGGCAGGAGACGATGCCCGAGCAGTACCGAGACGGCGATCGTGCCGACGACCAGCGGCACCCCGACGAGCGCGAACGAGAAGAACGGGAACGCGCCCTCGCCTGCGTCGGCCGCGGCTTCGGAGACGATGATGTTCACCGGCGTACCGGTCAGCATCAGCAGCGATCCGGCGCTTCCCGCGAACGTCAGCGGCATCAGCATGCGAGAAGGCGGCTGTCCGATCCGCACCGCGAGCATGACCACGAGCGGCAGGAGCGCGGCGACTGCGCCGTTCAGCGTGATCAACGCCGACAGGACCGCGCACAGAACGGTGACGGCGAGGAGCAAGCGGGTCCGCGTCGTTCCGGCGTACCTCACGATCGCCTGTCCGGCCCAGGCGGTGACACCGGTCGAGTCGATGCCCTCGCTGACCACGAACAGCGCGGCGATGAAGATCACCACCGGGTCGCCGAACCCCGCGAGGACCTCGGTGAAACCCAGGACGCCGGTCACCCACAGCGCGAGTGCCGCGAGCAGGGCGACCACGTCGACGGGCAGCCGGTTCCAGACGAAGACTGCGACGGTGAGCCCGAGGATGATCAGGCTCAGCGTTCCGTCGTCCATCGTCTGTGTCCACCCTGTCTAGTCACATGCCTAGCGGTGGACCGGAGCGTCCGGGCCCCACGGGATCCCGATCAGGTACCACGCGACGTAGAACAGCGCCCACGTGACGAGCACGATGGCCGTGTAGGGCAGCATCATCGACACCACGGTCCCCATCCCGGCCTTCTTCCGGTACCGCTGGCTGACCAGCACGATGAACGGCAGGTACACCATCAGCGGCGTGATCACGTTGGCCGGCCCGTCACCGACGCGGTACGCCGCGACCACGGTCTGCGGCGCGATGCCGAGCCGGTAGAACAGCGGGATGAAGATCGGCGCCAGGATCGCCCACTTCGGGATCACGCCGGGCATGATCAGGTCGATGACGAAGACGAGCAGGATGAAGCCGATCAGCAACGGCAGCGCCCCGATGTCGGCCCGCTCGAGCAGGTCGGCCAGGCCCGTCGCCGCCAGTGTCGACATGTTGGTGTAGTTGAAGTAGGCAATGAACTGGGCGATCAGCAGCATCAGGAAGATCAGTCCGCCCAGCCCGTTGAAGGTCTTCACGATCGCGTTGATCACGTTCGTGCTGCCGGTGAGGGACTTCGCGCCCTGGCCGTACCCCAGGCCGGCCGCGAGGAACAGCATCGAGATGATGAAGAGCAGGCTGCTCATGAACGGCGAGGACCCGAAGATCTCACCGGTGTCCGGGTTCCGCAGTGGCGCGCCGGGGATGAAGGTCAGCGCCGACACGATCGCGATCGCCACCAGCAGGTAGTACACCGACCACCGCAGCCCGCGGGACTCCAGCCGCAGCTCCTCGTCGGTGGGCTGGTGATCGACCGGTGCGTCGGACGGCGCCTCGGCCGGGTCGTACCTACCGAGCCTCGGCTCCAGCAGCCGCTCGGTGATGATCGTCATCACGATCGCGCAGAACAGCGTCGCGGCGATGCTGAAGAAGAAGTTGTGCGTGACGTTCAGCTGTACGTCGGGCGCGACCAGCGCGATCGTCTCGTTCGTCACCTCGGTGATGATGCCGTCGGCCGGGGTGATCAGGACGTTGACGAAGAACGCCGCGCTGACCCCGGCGTACGCCGCCGCGATACCGGCCAGCGGGTGCCGCCCGAGGGACGCGAACGCGGCCGCGCCCAACGGGATCAGCACCAGGTAGCCCGCGTCCGAGGCAACACTCGAAATGCCACCGAGCAGGACGATGATGAACGTGATCAGGGCCTTGGGAGCTACCTTCACCATCTTGCGGATCAGGGCGGCGATCAGGCCGGCCTCCTCGGCGACCCCGACCCCGATCATGGCGACGAGGATGACCGCGACGACACCGAAGTCGTTGAAGTTCTGCACCGCGGTCGTGAAGATGAACCGGATCCCGTCGCCGGTCAGCAGGCTCTCCGCGGTGATGGTCTCCTCGTGCACCTCGTAGTCCGGGATCGCCGGGGCCGGCGGGGCGTCGTTGCCCGGCACACTCGTCCCTCCCGGGTACTCCGGCTCAACCGCCACCGTCGCCGGTTCGGCGATCTCGGTGGTCACGCCGGCACCCGTCCAGGACAGGATCTGGGACAGGGCAATCACCAGAAAGATCAGCGCGAGGAAGATCAGCGCGGGATGCGGGACCTTGTTGCCGACGCGTTCGATCCCGTCGAGCATCCGCTGCATGAACCCCGGTTTGTGGTGCTTCTCATGGGCGGTCTTGGCGTTCATGAGGCTGCCGCGGGACGGGTGAACGCGCAGGCGAACTCGATCAGCAACTTGGTGCCGGCCCCGGTCGCGCCCTTGTTCCGCCAGGTCCGGGCCTGCGGGAGTTGCGCCGTACCGGCGATGTCGACATGAGCCCATGGCCGGCCGTCGACGAACTCCTCGAGGAACAAGGCGGCCGTGATCGATCCAGCGTTGGCGCCGCCCATGTTCGTCAGGTCGGCGATCGAGGAGTCGAGTTGCGAACGGTACGGACGATGCAGTGGCAGCTCCCACACCAGCTCGTCCGTGACCTTCCCGGCGCGCTTCACCTGCTCCACGACGGCCGGGCTGTTGCCCATCACGCCAGCGATCTCGACGCCGAACGTCCGCAGGCACGCACCCGTCAGGGTCGCGATGTCGACGATCGCGTCGACCGGCTCCTCGGCGGCCAGCGCCAGGGCGTCGGCCATCACCAGCCGCCCTTCGGCGTCGGTGTTCAGGACCTCGACCGTCGTGCCGTTGCGCATCCGTAGTACGTCGCCGAGCTTCATCGCCGAACCGGACGGCATGTTGTCGGTGCACATCAGGTAGCCGGTGACGGCCGTCCTGCAGTTCAGCGCCCGGAGGGCCGTCATCGACGCGAGTACGGCGGCCGCACCGGTCATGTCGTTCTTCATCTGGGCGTGCGACTCGTCGCTGGGCTTGAGGCTGATGCCGCCGGAGTCGTACATGATGCCCTTGCCGATCAAGGCGATCCGGCCGGTCGGATTGGCCGGCTCGTAGCGGAGCCTGATCATCCGCGGCGGCTCCACACTGCCCCGGTTGACACCCAGCAGGCCTCCGCAGCCCATTGCGGTCAGCTGCTCCTTGTTGAAGACCTCCACCTGTAGGCCGGTCGCCTGGCCGACCTCGAGCGCGACCTCGGCCATCCGGGCAGCGGACAGCGTGGTCGCCGGGCAGTTCGACAGATCGCGACCCAGGCAGTACGCCTCGGAGATGACGCGGCCGCGCTCGACCGCGGGTACGACGCTGTCGGCGTCCTCGTCGGCTGCCACGACCAGGAGGGACTCGAGCAACGGCTCCTCGGCTCCGCGACCGACGAAGTACCGCCAACGGGCCAACAGGACGCCTTCGGTCACGGCTTGTGCGAACTCGGCGGCCGAGATCCCGGCGGTTCGGGACGGAATCTCGACAGCGAGCCGCCTGTGCCACGGGACCGTCCGGGCGAACTCGGCGGCCAGGTCGCGCACGAGCGTCACGTCGAGCTGCCCCGCCGTGCCTACACCCACGGCCACGCGGACCGGACCGTCCGCCGTGGGCCGGACAAGTGTCTGGCCGCGCTTCGCCGTGAAGCCTGCCGACGCCAGCCCCGCGGCGTCGAGGCCGAGCTCCTCGGGTGGCTCTGTACCCGCAACCACCGGGACGGCGAGTGCGTCCGCCTCAGCCATCGCCTGTTTCAGGGTGCCGACACCGACCGCCGGCCGGTACCGCGTCGACGGAATCGGATCGAAGTCGTCCGGGATGGTGTTCACGAGATCTCCTCCGGATGCGATCAGCCCTGCAGAGCCTGGACGAGCTCTTCTTCGCGCTCCTTCGTGAGGTTCGACTGGATGATCGTCGGTCCCAGAGGTTTGAGCGCATCGACGACCCGGTCGACGGTCGCCGACCGGGCCAGCAGGAAGACGGCCGCGTGGCCTTCTTGCAGCTCCCGGCCGATGTCCAGACCGAGCACTACCAGATGGGTCATGTCGGATCCTCCCAGGAATGACGCGTCACCAGTGCGTACCGAACGCCTCATCCCACCAACAGGCCGCGCGACAGACCTCCTCCGATTAGGGTGACCGGCCGTACGGTGCGCGAGAGGTCAGAACGGATCACCCGCTCAGGGGGAGGAGGCCGACGGCGCGGGCCACCCTGAGCGCGGCGGAACGTTTCTCGACGCCCAGCTTGCGGTAGAGCGCCATCAGATGCGTCTTGACGGTGTTCTCCGTGATGAACAGCGCCTGACCGATCTCGCTGTAGGAGTTCCCGAGCGCGAGCTGGTCGAGCACCTCCGCCTCCCGCGCGGTGAGCCGGATTCGAGCGCCGTTGACCATGGCCTCGAGGCGACGTGGCGGCTTCGCATGCTGCCGCGCCAGCAGCGCCGTTCCGTTCGACTCGCCGCGAGTGGGCTCGTGGCCGGACAGCTTCTCGAGAGCGAACGACGCGAACGGATGGGGATTCGGGCCGCCGACATGCCTTCGCAACTCGTCCAGGAAGGCCGGCTCGTGCGCGACCGGGATCAGGACGTGCAACATGCGTTGCGGAGCGACCCGGTGCAGGGTGTCCATCAACGAGGCGTCGACAGCACTCTGGCCGGCCGCGCCGGCGAGCAGGACGGTTCGGAACGCCGCCGCCGCCGATGCCAGCGGCGGGTGAGCGCCGTCGGTCTGCAGGACCTCGTCGATCATGGTCGCGGTCTCCTGCGGATCGCCTCCGCAGACCGTGAGCATGGCACGGATCAACCTCGCGTCCGAGGTGTTTCCGGTTCGGTCGAGCTCGGCGAGCTGAGCCTCGATTCCGCTCTGGTCCCCGAGCAGCGCCGCCAGCCGCAGGCGCAGCAGCGCCAGGTCTCGTGACAGGAACGACGGCAGCGGACCGGCGGAGGCGAGATCGGTGGTGAGCGCGGCCATGGCGTCCTCGAGGCGACCGGTCTCGATGAGGAGCACACCGTGCAGCACCACGCGCAAGCCGGCGATCACCGTATCCGAGTCGGCGACCTCCGCGTCGGCAACGTGCTCGTACCAGTGCCACGAGGTGTCCAGGTCCAACTCGCCGAGTGCCGCGAAGCCCAGCACCAGGCAAGCGCGTACGGCGTACTCCTGCGGCAACTCCTCGTCTCCGGTCACGTCGAGAGCCGCCTGCGCCGACTGTGCCGCGCTCTGCCCCTGACCCCGCAGATGCTGCACGACGGCGCGGTGCGCGAGGCACCCCGCGATCAGCCGCGGGTGGCCGGCCATCCGGGCGGTGACGACCGCCTCGTCCAGGTGGGCGAGCGCGTCGTCGAGCTCGTCGGCCCAGATCTCGGCCGCCGCGAGCTCGATCAGCAACCAGGCCAGCCGCTCGGCGCCGAGCACAGCGCGGTGCCGGCCCCGCACGTCTGCCGGATCGAGCGTCAGTAGCGCCCGCGCCCGGGAGATCGCGGCCTGTACGTCGTGCCAGCCGTAGCGGGACTCCCACAGGTGGAGCATGGTGGCATCGGCTTCCAGCGCGTCGTCCGGGGTCCCTGGCCGGCGATCCGTCGCGGCCAGCACCTGGTCGGCCGACGCAGCGTCGAGTACGGCACCTGCGACATCCCCGCTGCCCCGCCGCAGCAGTCCGCGGACGCCGAGCAAGTGCGGGTAGTCGCGAAGGTCGTGGTCCGGCAGAGCTTCGAACCCGGCGGCCGTCAGCGCCTGGTCCCCGGCCGCAAGCAGTTCCGGCCCGTGGACGAGCAGGATCCGCGCGACCAGCGCCGGGTCGTCGGCCCCCAGCGCGCTGCGGAGCGCGGTCCCGCCGTCGCCGCGGTTCTCGTAGTACAGGGCCGAGCGGTGCTGCGCATCGACGACCAGCTGTGCCTCGTCCGGAGTGGCAGTAACTCGCCGGCGCAGCAGCTCTACGAGCAGCGGGTGATAGCGATACACAGGCTCGCCCTCGGAGCCGTCCGAGTACGCCGTCACGAGTAGGCCGTTGCCGGCCAGGTCCGCCAGCATCGCGCCGGCATCGCCGTCGCCACTCAGGATCGTTGCCAGCCGGCCGGTCAAGTTCTTCGCGCCGAACGTGCTCAGCAACATCGCCTGGACCCGCTCGTCCAAGGTGCTCAGGGTCTCCCCGAGGAGCAGGTCGAGAACCGGCCGCTGGTTGACCAGCGGCCACACCGCATCACCGGATGCGGCCAGGGTCCGTGCCGCGAGTACCAACGCCGCAGCCCATCCCGCCGTCCGCTGCTGGAACAGCTGCACGTCCTCAGCAGTGGCTTCCTTCGCATGTGCCCGCACGAGTTCCGTGGCCTCGGCATCGGTGAAGCGCAGATCCCCCGATCGCAGGGTCAGCGCCAGCCCTCGCAATTCGAGTTCCGGCACAGGGAGCGGGAGGTCGTACCGGCTGGCCAGAAGGACACGCACGGCGTCCGGCGATTTCCTGAGTACCTGCGCCAGTTCCGTCACCGTCTCCGCCGGGAGCAGGTGCGCATCGTCAACCACGATCGGAACCGGCGGCGTCTCCACATCGATCGTCTGAAGTGCACGGTCCAGTGCCTCCGGCGCGTGCCCGGGAACCCACACCACCGCGTTCCCGGTCCGCCGCCGACGTGCCACCCAGTCCGACAGCAGCACGGTCTTGCCGGTGCCGGCCGGCGCGACCAGCATCGTGAGCGACGAACGAACCCCGAGGTCGAGCGCCGAGTGCAGCCGTTCTCGCGTCACGAGCGTCAACGGTGGCCGCGGGATTCCACCCGTGTTCGCGTGTTCGGACTCCCGATGCGCTCGTCCAGAGGTCGGGATAGTCACTCGTCGCCCTCCCCTGGCCGACATGACGTGAACTTGACCGACTGGGCCGTGGCCCTGCCTCGTTCCCCCAAACGAGACTAACCGGTTTCCACGGGCCACGGCAGGGGCGTGACGGTACCGATTCCGGGTCAAACGTTGCAGTGACCAGGGCGGGTGTCAGTCCCCGCTCTGTCCAGGGTTGCGCCTGATTCGCGGCACCTTGGCCCCGATCCAGACCATGACCGCGACGAGCAGGCCGATACCGATCACCCACCCCCACAGCCCCTCGGACACCGGACCGAGGCGTCCCAGCGGGAAACCACCCGGATCGTCGGCCTGCTGCAGCGCGACGACGTACGCGATGATCGCGCGCTTGTCCTCGGGCAGCAGGACGGCGTCGGAGAAGACCGGCATCTGCTGCGGCCCGGTCAGCATCGCCTGATACATGTGCCGCGGCGACGTCTCCATCAACGACGGCGCGTAACGACCGTGCGGGAGCGCACCACCACGCCCGGCGAAGTTGTGGCACGCCGTGCAGTTGGTCCGGAACAGTTCACCTCCCCGCACGATCTCCTCCTGCGTCACCTTGCTGACGTCGTACGACTCCGCAGCCGGAACTGCGGGCCCAGGCGCGAGCGAGGCGACGTACGCCGCCAGCGCCGCGATCTCCTGCTCGGAGTACACCGGGGGCTTCTGTGGCACCTGAGCACCCGGCTGGGCAGCCGGCATCCGCCCGGTACCGACCTGGAAGTCGACCGCGGCCGCCCCGACCCCGATCAGCGAAGGCCCGGCCAGCCGTCCCTCGCCGTTCGTCCCACCTTCGGCGTGCAGCCCGTGACAACTCGAACAACCGACCGCGAACAACCGCCGGCCTTCCTCGATCTGCTGCGACTGCGGCCCGTCCGCCCCGACTGCCCCGTTCGGCACCAGCACGGCGTAGGCGAACCCAACAGCCACCAGCGCGACGGCGAGTACGACACCTCTGGCCGGCCCGCGCCTCCGCCTGAGGCGTCCGAGCGCGCTGCCCGCACCGCGCATCTCCCACCTCCCCGCCGCCGAGGAACCATCAGACCCGAGCCCTGCAACCCCTGAGATCACCCGAACCAGGTGAGGTCATCCCGATGACGCGCAGGCGGAACCGTCGTCAGCGGGCGTCGCGTTTGGCCTGCCGACGGGCGCCGGCCGCACGAGACGACGCATCCTTCTTCAGTCCGCCGGTGGTCTTGGTCGCACGAGCCCGGCCGCCGCCCTCGCCCCCGGAGCCGCGCGCACCCTGCGCTTCGACCCGCGCCACGGCGCCGCCGGCAGTCGATCCCGCTGTCTTGACGGAGCGCGCGGCGGCAATCCGCTCGCTGCGCAGTTCCATCGAAGCCCGCCTGGCGACCGTCGCCACCTCACGGCTCACCTTCGCCAACACCGACTCGAACAACTCCGCCTTGTCGCGATCCCGCTGATTCCGCGCGTAGGACAACCCACGCCCTCCGGTCGAAGCCACGGCGGCGCTCGCCCCTCGCCGATAGTTCTTCACATACTTCGTCCGCGCTCGCCGTACCCGCTGATGCAAGTCCAGCAGCTCGTCCTCATCCAACCGCTGTAACGCATCCCGCTCAGCCTCAGCCACGAGCAACCGCTCGGCATCGCTCAACGAATTCAACAGCCCCTGATTCATCCCGCCTCCCAACCCCAACCGCAGCCTACGTCGCCCCCACCCGCCCGTCGAGAGGTCGAGCCAATAGTTGCCCTTCGCAACATATGGCGCCCCGTCCAGGTCCCGGACTACGAAGTCCTGGCCCCAGAGCGGATTTCTGTTGTGCCGGCGTAGTACGTCTCGGCGTCGGGGGTGCCGCGCCGGACGGGGTGGAGTTGGCCGCGGCCGGAGATCGGGCGGGAGTAGGCGTCGAGTTGCTCGTCAATGTGGCGGCTGAACCAGTCGGTCAGAACACCGGCCAGCTCGGCGACGACGGCTCGACGCGAGGGGTCGTCGATCAGGTTGTGTTCTTCGGCGGGGTCGTCGCCGAGATCGTAGAGTTCGCCGGGCGCATCGCCGTACCGCTGGACGAGCTTCCACTCGACAGTGCGGACCATGCGGGTGCCGCCGTACTCGTCGAACACGATGACATGCTCAGCGCCGTCTGCGCCGTCTGCGCCGTCGGTCAGTTGTGGGAGCAGGGATCGGCCCGCCGCGAGTGGGTCCTCGGGCACCGGGACGCCGGCGAGCCGCAGCAAGGTCGGGTGCAGGTCGCACGCGCCGGCCAGCCCGGATTCGACGGCGCCGGATCGGAGGCGTCCCGGTTGGGAGACGATGAACGGCACGCGGACCGAGTTCTCCCACATGTTGAGCGGGTTCGTCGCGTTCCCTTTGCCCCAGATGCCGTGGTGACCGCAGCTGAAGCCGTTGTCCGAGGTGAAGACCACCACGGTCGATTCGACCAGCTGGTGCTCGGCCAAGGTGCGCATCAAGCGGTCCACACCGTCGTCGACCGCGGTGATCGAGGCGAAGTACCCCTGCAGGCTGGGGCGGGGATCACGCATCGCGTCGGAGATCGGGCCGGGTTCCCAGCTGAACCACGGATCCGGCTCCGGCCGCGGGCAACTGTCGAAAGCGCAATCGGCGTACCTGTCCAGATACTCGGCCGGATGCTGGCCGACCCAAGGACTGTGCGGCGCGGTGTAGTGCACCTGAAGGTAGAACGGATCCGGACCGGCGGCCGCCGAATCCACGAACCGGACCGCCTCGTCGGTGATCGCGGTGGTGATGTAGCGGTCCTCGGCGACGCGTTGTCCGTCACGCCAGATCGGCGCCCCGACGTACGGCCCGTCGCCGGTGCGATGCGCGTACCATTCGGTGAAACCCGGCGCCGGGCGCCGCGCATCGCCGAGATGCCACTTGCCCGTGTGCCCACAGCGCCAGCCGTTGTCCGCGAGCACCTGCGGTGTCGTGGTGAGACCGGTCAGGTAGCTTTCTTCGTCCATCAGCCCGTACGCCTCACCGCGGATCCAGTCGTGAACGCCATGAGCCGACGGCATCCGGCCTGTCAGCAACGAGGCCCGGGCCGGGGAGCACACCGGCGACGCACAGAAGAACGACTCGAACCGCACACCCCGACCGGCCAGCGCGTCGATGGCCGGCGTCTGCAGCTCGGCGTTGCCCTGGCAACCGAGTGCCCAAGGCCCCTGATCGTCGGTCACCACAACGACGAAGTTCGGCCGATCCGGATCACTGCTGGCCATCATGTTCCTCCCGGAGCAGGTCATTCACAGCAGGTGTGAAGCTCACAGTGGTGGCGCCTGTCCGGTTCAGGTGGGGTGGGTTGGCAGTCAGTACGGCGCGGGTGACCTGGTTGCCCCAGACAGCGGACAGGCGGGGATCTGTGAGGGGTAGGGGTTCCAGTACGGCGCTCACCGTGTCAGCGTCGTACGTGATGGTGAGGCCGTTGACGCGGATCGTGCCGTCCTCATGGGAGGTTCGGCCGTGGAGGATCAGGTGCCAGACCAGCTCACGTGGCGCCTCGTCGAGGTCCCAGGTGTCGGTCAGTTCGACGGCTTGGTCGAGGACGAGGCGGCGGCGCCAGAAGCGGATGCCTGCTTCGGCTGGGTAGGCGCGTGCCAGGTCGAGCTCGCAGGTGGTGCGGTCGCCGAGCTCGGCGGTCATGCCGGTTGCGTGGTAGTCCCGGCCGGGCGGCTGCTCGGACCCGTTGATCCGCGGCACGTTGTGGTACCCGCTCTGCATCGTGAAGATCTGGTAGCGCTCGTCCGAGAAGGTCTGCCGCGTGTACGTGCCGACGCCGAGATCGATCACCCGCGGTACGCCGTCGACGGCGACGATCAGGGAGCCGACGTCGTTGTGGTTGTGCGACTCGGCGTTGTGACCGCCCTTGACCGCGACCAGCAGCCGGTCCGAGCGTGCTACGAGTACTTCGGTGTCGGGCAGCCAGACGTCGCGCGCCGGACCCGCCTCGTCATCGCTGCGCAGACCGGGCTCCAGTAGCGTTCCGGCCACCCGGAGCATGGACGGGATCCGCGGTACGAGCGGGTCGTCGCGGCGGCGGATCTCCCGCGCGTGCTCGCGGGCGTCCGGCTCGTCGGTGTGGACGCCGAGCTGGTAGAGCGGGTACGCCGCCGACGGGTCCGCGAGCTGCGCCGGGCAGTCCGCGAAGTTCACGTACCAGCGGTCGTCGATGTGCATCGCCGGCAGGTACGACGTGATCGGCCGCAGCTTGGGGTGCCCGAACCCGTCGAGTGCCCCGGCCGTTGCGTCGTACAACAGAACCAGACAGTCCGCGACCGAACCTCCGGCCCGCGTCCAGTACGACGCCCCCTCGTCACAGCCCCCGTCATCCGGGTAGGAGTCGAGGAACACGTCGAGACCGTCCACCACGAGGGACACGAGCCGCGTACGGCGTACCGGATCGGGCTCGAGCAGCAGCGCGCACGCGGTGAGGTTCGAGTGGATCCACGGGTTCCAGTTGTTGGTGAACCGCGTCAGCCACGCCCAGTCGCGGATCTCGAGGAACGGTGTCAGCACCCGCCGGTCGACCTCGGTGGAGATCCGCAGCCGGGTGACGGCGTCCAGCACCGGGCCCAACAGCTGATCCACCCAGGCGAGCAGCCCACCGGTCTCCGCACAGAACAGATCGAGATCGAGATCCCCCGGCCTCGGCAGTGGCTCACCCCGCTCGATCGCCGACGTGGCGTGCGCGGGAACCGTCCACGTCGCCTCGTCACACACCAGCCAGACCCCGTCGACGACATCCGAGATCCACCGCTCGTCACGGGTCAGCAGAGCCGCCAGGGCACTCGTGACGATCCGCCGCCGGCGCATGAAGTACGCCGTCTCGTACCGCCCGCGATCACCACCACGCTGGAACAGCACGAAGTCGCTCGCCAGCAGGGCCGGCCACTCCCCCGCGGCCTGCTCCGCGGCATCCTCGAGGATCGCGGCACGCTCACGATCCGGTACGGCGGACCAGGCGTCCCGCTCGTCGATGCCGGGTAGCACTCCCGCCATCTCGCCGGCGCCCAACGCCCGCGCCAGCACGTCCTCGGGCAACAGATCGCGCAGTGTCTTCACCATCAACTCCACCCTATCGGCCGCACGATCGCCGACTGCCGGGCGAACGGACGGATGCCGTCGACGCGCGCCTCGCCGAGCACGTCCTGCCGGCTGTCCAGCAGCATCGGCGTGCCCGACTGGACCCGGTTCTGGTCGACCAGCGGCTCGACCCGCAGCTGGATCCCGTCCGCCGCGAGCGCCTCGGCGAAACGGCCGAGCTTCACGCGCCAGGGGATGCCGCGCTGGAAGTCGTCGGCGAGCAACTGCCCGCTGCGCGCATCGAAGGCGCGGCACAGATCTCCTGTGTAAGCGACGTCCACCCACAGGTCGTCCGGATCGAGGATCACGCCGTCCGCGACCCGCAACAGCCACCGCGACTCGCTGAGCTGCTCGATCCGGAGATCTGCCGGGTCCAGCCGCGGTGCCGGCAGCTCGGCCGCCAACCGCGTCGGGCCGGGCAGCACCCGGACCCCGACCGGCGCCCGATCGGGCCGGCCGAGGTCCACGAACCTCGAGATCCGGATCCCGGCCGGGGTTTCGGTCAGGTCGTCGGGGCTGGTGATCAGCCACTTGTTCCCGTTCCGCGTGACGAGCTGCGCGTGCTCGGCCGCGGCGCGGTCCAGCGTGACCAGCTCGATCTCGCCATGACCGGTTGCCACGATCAACGACCGGCCCGTACTCGTCAGCACCTCTTCGTTGCCGCCGCGGTGCGCCACGACGTACTCGACCGGCCGACCGGTCGGCGCGAACGAGACCAGGCACGGCCGATCGGCACTGCCGAGCCGGGCCAATGGCTGAGCCGTGGACGAAACCAGGGTGCAGCCGTGCCCGAGGTCGAGCCGGACCGGCAGAATCGCCCAGCCGCCGGAGGGCACGCTCAGGCCGGCCTCGCGCGGGAACCGGACCTCGCCGCCGGCCAGCCCGACCTCGATCGTCACCTCGGCGCGGCCGGTGAGCGGTGTGTTGTTGCCGTAGTTGCTGAGGAAGACGAACGCGCTGTCCGCGTCGGCACGGACGACGGCCCGGAGCCGATCATCGTCCGGATCCTCCACCGGATCGGCGACCGGCATCGACTGCTGCCGGGCGAGCTCCGTGCCGAACTCGCGGACGAAGAGGTTCAGCGGCGCGGTCCGGTAGAACGAGGTACGACGCTCGCCGTACTCGCTGACCGGCGCCCAGAAGTCGTACGAACGCAGGGAGAACGTGTCCTCCTTCGTCATCCAGCCGAATCCGTCGCCGCGCGTCGGGTTCGTGCCGCCGTGGAAGAGGTAGTAGCCGAGGAAGATCGACTCCGTGCCGCCGAGCCGCGTCAGCGCGGTGGTGACCATCATCTCGGGCGGGGACATCGACCGGTACGCCGCTCTGACCGGCGATCCCGTACCGAGCTCGCTGAACGCGATCGGCAGCCGGCCACGGCACGGGTACGTCTGCGCACTTTCTTGGGCACCGCCGAACGTGGTCAGCCGGGCGTTCGGTCCCGGCCGATGGTGCAGGTCCATGTAACCGCCGTACGTCGGGAGGAACTCGTCGCCCGGCAGGTCACCGGCGGTGCCCCAGCCCGTCATCGTGAAGAACGGCACGTCGATCCCGTTGTCCGTCGCGACCCGGCGCAGCGCGGACATGTGCTTACCGAACTCGGCTCCTTCCGGGCCGCGATGGTCGGTTGCCGTGTAGCCGAACAGGGTCCGCCAGTCGTTCGGTGCATGGCTGAGCTCGTTCTCCAACTGGACGACGACGACCGGGCCGCCGTCGCGCCACAGCAGTCCGTCCAGTTGCCTCGCGATCGCGGCGTAGTACCGGCCGACCAGCTCCAGGTAGCGCGGATCGTTCGAGCGCTCGACCAGCGGCATCCCGTACAGCCAGGGCGGGAGGCCGCCGAGCAGGAACTCTGCGTTGTTGAACGGGCCGATCCGCGCCTGCAGCCAGACGTCCTCCTCGGCGCACAGCCGTGCGAAGGCGGCGATGTCGTTGGCGCCGGTGAAGTCGAAGGTTCCGGGTGTTGGCTCGACCAGATTCCAGAACCAGTACGACGACACCATCGTGCAGCCGGCCGCCTTCAGCGCGCGGATACCCTCCCGCCACTCCGAGCGCGGGTAGCGCTGTCCTTGGAACTCCCCGGCGACAACCGCCCAGGGCGCGCCGTCCAGGGTCAGATGATGGTTGGTCGCGGCGAGCACCCGGCCGTCGGGCGCACTACCACCCCAGTGCCGCAGGTGGCTGCCGTCGATGTCCAGATGTGCATCACGAGCGTCACAGCTGATCGAAGCTTTCACAGGTATCCAATCACCGGAGTCGGTCAGGCCAGCAGGAGGCGGGTGGTCCGGGTACTGCCGACCGTGCCGGAGAGGTTCGCCGTCACCTTCGTCGTCGGACCGGCCGTGACCACGAGTCCGGCGTCGTGCGTGAGCACCTTCGTCGTGGCCCGGTCGAGCGTCACGTGGATCGGCGTCGCAGCCCGCGTCGGGTCGGCCACCGCGATCGTCAGGTACCGCCCGTCGGACTCGACGATGATCGCCACGGCGGCGTCGACGGTGATGCCGGACTGGGATCCGGGAGCGAAGAAGGCTGCCATGACCACGTCGCGGTTCAGCAGCCGAATCGCTTGCTTGGTCGGCGTGTTCGCCAGGATCTCGACCTGCGACGCCGCGGCGAGCTGTGCGGTACGCCGAGCCGACGCTCCGGGCACCAGCGCGTACGCATAGGACGCGTCCCGTGGTTCGATTCCATGATCGAACCACAGCGTCAGGTACCGGCGGGTCACCGGATCGGTCGTTCCGGCGGCGCTGCCGCTGTCGATGTCGCGCCAGGAAGCGGTCCGGTCCGCGCGTACGGCCCGGATCGTCCCGCCCGCCGGGAACAGGTACCCGCCGACTCCCTCCAGGTGCGCCCATCCGACGCCGCCGAACTCGCCGGACCAGCCTGCTTCGCCGGGTTGCACGGCGCCGTCGACCGTCAGCGTGCCGGCCCCGGCCTCGTGCAGGTTGCGGTTCTCGACCGTCGTCACGACCGGGAAACGGCCGCCGGCGCCCTCGGTGCCGCCACCGGTGATCCCGGCGCCGAGGGCAACCACCTGCTCGTCGAGGCAGAACCATGCCTTGCGGGCCTGGACCTGGGTGGCGCCGGGAGCGACGATCCCCCGCACGGCCATCCCCACCAGACCGTGGTTCCCCGAGGTCGACGTGACGCCGCCGACCCAGGTGGTGTTCGGTCGCGACGCGCTGCCCGCGCCCACCGGCAGCGGCGTCGTGTCAGCGGTCGTGCCCGGCAGCCGGTACGGGTCGACCGTCGGCCAGAAATCGTCGGTGAACTGCGTGTCGTCACCGTTGTAGAGATAGGTCATGCCCGAGCCGGTGTGCCAGCCGTGCTTGTTCTGGTCGTTGATGGCTTCGTAGTAGCCGATCCGCCGGCTGGACATCGAGATCGCGTACGTCCAGTCGTTCCGCCGGTGGACCGCACGGTCCATCACCGGGAACTGCCGATGCTCCTCGCGCTCGGCGGCAGCCGGGATCGCCGGGTCGTCCAGGACCTGAGCGAACAGGGACACCCGGGCCGGGCCGAATCCCCACCGCGGTGATCGCGGCGGAAACGGCTTCGCGGTGTCTCGGGCCAGCCAGCCCTTGACCAGGCTTCGCCAACGCAGCGCTCGCTCGGGGTCGACTGCCTGAGCCAACCGCAGGATGTGTTCCATCGTGATGTAACCGGCGATCCGGTCGGACTCCAGCTGGACCGAGATCGCCCGGCCGCGGACGAGATCCATCATCTTGCCGTCGTGGATCAGCGGCGCGTACGACTTCTCGACGACACCGAAGAAGTCCTCCCGGTCGGGGTTGTCGATCTGCCAGGGCGTCGCCGCCAGCAGGGCGAACAACCTGGCCAGACCGCCGAGCTGCACCATGCCGTACGACCCGGTGTAGGCGTAGACGCTGTGCCCGATGTAGGAGCCGTCGGCATAGAAGCCGTCGCTCTTGGTGACCAGCGGCAGCAGCGGCGCGAGGGCCTCGACGCCCCGGGTGATGCGGCCCTCGTCGTCGGTCAGGATGCCGTCGAGGATCGAGATCTCGATCACGTCGGAGCCGTTCGAGCCGACCCATTCGGCCGGGTCGAGGACGCCGGGATCGGGGACGAACCACTTCACGGCGGCGCTGTAGTCGGCGAGGTCGGCGGCCGGCAACACGTCGTGGACGAGGGCGGCGGTCCACAGCAGTGACCGCGGTCCGCCGATCACCCAGAACCACCAGTTGCCGGGCTTGGCGCCGCCGTGGTGGTAGATCCGGTCGTGGGTCACCCGGAGCCCCGAGATCACGTCCTGGGCCAGCGCGGCATCGCCGTGCCGGGTGGCGCCCGGCGTGGCGTAGGCCAGCGCCAGGTCGCGCAGCCGTTCGTAGGTGGTGCGCATGTTGGGCGCGTCGAGCGGCAGATCGACGAAGGCCCGATCGCGATCGGCTCGCCGGTCGAGCAGCTTCGACAACTCGTCCGCGCGGGCGTCGACGTCCGCCAGCGAGGCCTTGATCATGGCGTTCGCCGGATCCGGCGTACCGCCGGTGAGGATGTCGTGCAGCACGGCACGGGCCGCGGCGAAGTCCTCGGCTGTCGCGGCGCGTGCCGACGCCGGTCGCAGGGCACCGGCCACGGCGACCGCGCCGACTGCGGTGATGAAGGTGCGGCGGGCGAACATCGTTGTCACTCTCCTTGTTCCGGGTACGGGGGCGCGTCGATCAACACCGACGTCTTGGCGAAGGGCCGCAGCGCGCGCAGCGCGGCCGTCACAGGTCGGATTCGTGCAGGTCTCGTGATCACAGGTATCCGATCACCGGAGTCCAGTTGACGGTGTCGTAGGAGTTCGCGCCCGCCGCGCCGGCGTCGACGGCGAAGCGGATGACGTCGCCTGCCGCCACCGACAGGCTGGTGACGTTCGTACGGACGCCGATCCGATCGGCGCCGCCGACGGCGGTCGGTGCGAGCACGGTGGTGTTGTTCTTCAGGATCCGGACCCGCACGCCGTCGCCGCCGACGACGCCCTTGGCCGCCTGCCCGGCGATCGCGATCGTGCCGGCCGCCGGCGCCGTCCACGATCTCGAGACCTGCGATCCCGCGCCGCCCGGGTGCCAGCTCCACTTGCTGACGAGGGGCAGCGATCCGGGCGCGGGCCGCCAGTCCTGGGTCGCAGGCTGGTACGTCAGCGGGGACCAGGTGACGCCGGAGTCGCTGGAGCGCTCGTACCGCCAGCCGTACTGTCCCTGACCAGTGGCGTAGTCACGCGCGGTGTACCACACACGTGTGCTGGTCACGGGTCCCGGATTGGTGCCGATGGTGAAGCCGTCGAAGGTCCCGCCGCTGCCGGCGTAGGTCAGGGCGTCGCCCTCCCACAGGTTGCCGCTGATGGTGCCGGTCGGCGTCGAGGCGGAGCCGAGCACGGCGATCGGATCCTCGCCGTTGAAGGCGATCGCGTTGGAGTCGATGGTGACGGCGGTGTTGCCCCAGGTGTGGATGGCCTGGACCTCGACTCCCCACCGGACGTTCCCGCCGATGTAGTTGCCGCGGAGCGCGACGTTGTCGGTGTCCCCTTCGAGGCTGACCCCGCCTTGATCCGGTGAACCGGTCTGGTTCGTGTTCACGATGATGTTGTTCATGATCGTGACGTCGGCGGCGTGTCCGAGGTACACGCCGGTGGTGCCGCTCCAGATCGGGCAGCCACCGGCATCGGTGATGACGGAGTTCGTCAGCAGGACGCCGGTCATGCTCTGCAGGGTCAGCGCGTTCGCACATCCCACCTCGGCCGCGGGCGCGCCGTCGTCGTTGTGCAGGAAGAGATCCGTGAGGACGGCGTCCCGAATGAAGTGCAGCGGCGCCGAAGCGTTGCCGAAGGCAATCGACACCTCGTTGTGCGCGCCCTCCACCCGGGCCATGGTCAGGCCCTTGATCGCCCACTGGCTCGCCGCGGGCGCCGCGGTGCCGGTGACCGCGATGCCGATCTGGTTGTGGTGGACGCTGACGTCGGAGAACCGCAGTTCCTCGTGACCGATGCCGGCGGCGCCGTCGAAGCGGACCTGGATCCCCGCGTCCAGCTTGTCGCTACCGGACCCGTCCACCTCGATCGCGCTGACCTGCCAGTGCGAAGGGTTGATCATCCGGACGCCCCATCCGAGACCGGTGTTGAGCAGCCGGGGCCGGTCGCCCGAACCGTAGGCGCCGAACGTGATCGGCGCACCGGCCGCTCCCTCGCCCTGGAGCTGGACCCGCTCACGCCAGGAGGCGCCGCGCGCCAGCAGGATCCGGTCGCCCGCGGTGAACGTCCGGGCGGTGATCGGCGCGAAACCGCACCACGGCTGGGTCGTCGAAGTGCCGGCGCCGGCGTCGTCACATGCCGCCACCCGGTTGTCGACGTAGTACGTCGTACCGGCGGCCGCTGCCGGCGTGGTGAGGAGGGCTCCGGCCAAGCCCAGCGTCACCACGAAAATCACCGCGGCCCTCATCAGTCGACCCGCACGTAGTCGATACCACCGGTCCAGTTCTGATGCAGCGCCGAGAACCGGTAGTTCCAGCGGTTGAGCGGCTGGATCATCAACTGGTCGATCTCACCCTTCCAGCCCGGCACATGGCTCATGTCGATCACGTACTCGACGTAGTCCGGGCCCGGGAGCAGCGCGATCGCGACGCCACGTCCGCCTTCCTCGTTGCCGGGCGGAGTCCCGACCTTGGGCTGGTCGAAACTCGGATCGTCGGCGGTGCTGAACAACAGATGGGCGGCGTGCCGGTGCTCCGGATTGTTCATCCGGATCCGCACGTAGCGACTCTTGGCGGCATCGATCTTCAGCCCGCTCGGCGACAACAGCACCGGCTCGTACCCGGTCCTGGCGCGCACCGTACCGTCGGTCACCGACACCGGCACGAACTCGTTCGGCTCCTCGACGACCTCGGTACTGCTGAAGGTACGGAAACGCAGGCTTCGCTTGCCGCTTGCCTCCGGCCCGCGCATGATCCCGGCAGCGTCGACGGTGTAGAACTCGCCGCCCTCGGGGAACAGACCCTGATCGTTGTAGCCGATGCCGTAGGCGGCGGCGCCCGGGAGCTGGTACGGCGAGGTGATCAGCACGCCGTAGCGCGCGTTCGGATCGAGGCCGTGCAGGTTCGGGAAGACCGACACGAAGTCGCCGGTGCCGCTGATCTTCGACGCCGGTACCGCGCCAGTGAATAGCCGGTCCGCGATCTGGTTGCGCTCGTCCACCCGGACCACCTGGAGGAAAAGGCAGCCGGTCGGGTTACCGGTCTGGTACGCCCACAGATCGAGCCGCGACAGGTTTCCGTCCGGCACGCCGAAGGTCTGCAGGCGCCCCTTCGCCCAGGCGATGTCGGCGTGCTTGGTGAAGGTGCCTTCGCTGTTGTCGACCGCCGGAGTCTGCGTCCGGGCCGGAGTGCCCACCGACGGACAGCTCACGTCGGGATCGATCGTCCAGCCGTCGGCGGCGCCGAACTCCCACGCGTGCTGCGGCGCCCGATCGAACGCGATGCTGTCGATCGAGACCGGCCCCACCGCGTTGTGCAGCGTGATCGTGAGCTTGGTGATCTTGCCGCGCCAGTGTGGATCCCTCATCGGGACCAGGTAGTCGGTGTAGGCGTCGGTGAGCCCCTTGGGCTGGGCGGCGTTGAGGACGAACTCCTGCCGCCCCTTGCGTCCGTCGGCCGTGACGAAGTCGATCACTCCGTCCGTTGCGGCGGTCCGGTTCAGCGCCGAGATCCGCACCGCGCCCCGGTCGGTGACGTCGATCCCCAACTGGGACGTCGACCGGAGCTCCGTGGTCGCACCGGCCCCGGCCACTTCGAGCTTGCCCCGGCGGACGACGGCGGGGTCGTCGCTGGTCCAGCCCTGGCGGTCCCCGTTCACCGAGAAGGTCCAGCTGCCGGCCGGATCGGTGGCCCGAGCAGCCGCCGAATAGCCGATGCCGGGCGCCCAGCTCACCGTTCCGCCCCGCGCCTCGAACCCGATCACGTCACCGGCGGCCACGCGCAGATCCTCGACCGTCGACGTCCACGATCGATCGGCGGCGACGGAGCCCTCGGCGACCGGCTTGCCGTTGAGCGTGATCGCCAGCCGAGCAGCACCCTCGACCGCGATGCCGAGACCGCGAAGGTTGAGCACGCCGGCCTTGGGCGCGGTCCAGGTCCTCGCCACCGCCAGGGCATCGCCGCTGGTCAGTGTGAACCGGTCGATACTCGATTCCCCCGCCCGGTAGCTCTGACTCGCTTCGTCGAAGGGCAGGGCGCGCCAGCCGCCGGCGGTGAGGCGCCGCTGTCCCCATGCCTGGTCGTCGGCGAAGCCGGACCCGGCGTGGTAGAGATCGCCGGGGTCGCCGATCTCGACGTTGTCCTTGATCGTGAACCGGCTCGTGTCGCCGCCTAGTTTGGCCTCGACGAAGGCATGCGGCTCGGAATGCAGGTTGCCCGTGACGGCCGCCGCAATGGGAATGTCGTCGCCGAGCTGGCCGACCGACCCGCCGGCGGGATACGGGATCAGCGCGCCGCCGCCGTTGCCGGTGAAGACGTTGTCGGCGACCACGCCATCGGCGTGGAAGTCGTTCGCACCGTGGATCGCGAGGTACTCGAGGCCGCCGCCGTAGTTGTTCCCGAAGTAGTTGCCGCGGATCTCCACCTCACTGGTCCGCGCCTCGTGATCGATCGCCACCATGTCGGGGTTCTCCGTGTTCGGCGTGTTCACGAACAGGTTGTTGGCGATCAGAACCTGCCGCACCGAGCCCAGGTACAAAGCAGCGGTCCCGGTCGTCGTCCGGCAACTGGCCTCGTTGTCGAAGATCGAGTTCATGAGGACCACGTTGGTGGCCTTCTGGAGCGCGAGGCCGTCCGGGCAGCCGGAATCGACCATCCCCGGGGTCGGAACCGGATTGTTGTTGTTGTCGTCGTGCAGATACAGCCGGTCCAGCACCACGTTCCGGAAGACGTTCTCGCCCGCCTTGCCCGGCACCACCGGCTTCGGCAGGTCGGTCGGCGAGGTGTAACTGGTGGTGGCCAAGGTGTGCGCGTTGCGGGTCCCTTCGACCCGACGGATGACCAGGCCTTCCAGCACCGTGTCAGTCGTCGTGTGGACGGCGCTGCTGGCGACGAGCAGACCGAGCCAGCGGTTGTCGTGCAGGAACAGGTCCTCGAAGATCACGTCGGAGTGCCCGAGGCTGGCGTAGTTGGCCTGGATGCCGTACGTCATCGTGGCCTTGCCGTTCGTCGTCGAGCCGATGTCGAGATCGCGGACCCGGACGTGCGACGCGTCCTTCAGCACCATGCCGATCTTGGTGGCGCTGTTGGTGATCTTGGGTCGTGGCCCGGACCCGTACGCGCCGATCGTGATCGGAGCCTCGGCGGATCCCGAGTCGTCGAAGACCAGGCCCTCGGCGAAGCTGGCGCCCCGCTCCAGCAGCAGCTGATCACCGGGCTGGAAGTCGTGCGCCGCCACCGGCGCGAAGCCACACCACGGCCGGTCCGGCGCCGTGCCGGGCCCATCGTCGGAACAGCCGGCCCGGTTGCTCACGTAGTGGTCCTGCCCGGTCGTCTCGGCGAGGGCGGGCGGTGCGACGGCAGGGCCGGCGATCAGGCCGGCCGCGATCAGGCCGACGAGGCCGAGAATCCTGCGGCGGTTCATGCCTTGGCCCAGTCTTCTTTGTCCCAGCCGTTCTTCTTGACCTGCTCACGGGTGCCCTTGATCCACAGGTCCTGCAGGTGGTCGAGCTGCTGATCGAGAGACTTGGTCCCCAGCAGGTAGCCGTCGTACAGGCTCAGTTCGGTCGTGCCGGCCGGTCCTCCGGGGAGGCCGCCCATCCGCATCGGCTCGCTCCAGGTGCCGCTGATCATGCCGGCGACGCCAGACGGAACGGTCGCGCCCTTGACCGCCGGGATACCACCGGTGGCGTCGAGCCAGGGCTGGACGTTGGCCAGCACGCTCATCCATTGCAGGAACTTGATCGCGGCCTCGCGATGCTTGCCGTCGAGCGTCGACGGGATCATGTACGACGTACCGCCGACGCTCGTGCCGAAGCGCGCGGGCGCACCGGTCGACAACGGCGAACTCGCGGTGGTGATGGTCGGGAACGGCATGCTCGACACCTTCCCCTGCAGGTCGCCGAGAGCGCCGTACCCGAACGGGACGCCCCACGCCATCGCGGCCTTGCCGGACTGGAAGTCACGCAGGTTGACCACCGACCCCGACGAGCTCGCGACGCCGGTCCAGTTCTTCGTCACCCCGGCGTCGAAGAACTGCTTGAGGAGCTTGAGCGTCTCCGCGACCTCGGGCGTCCCCTTCGCGCTGATCTCACCGGTGAGGACCGCCCGGGCCCAGCTCTTGGCCTTCGGCGAAAGGTACTGCGCCTTGCCTGTCTTGCCCGCCGCGTCGTACCTGTTGATCTTGTCGAAGTACTTGTCGAGCATCATGTTGGCGATGGTCTTGACGGTCCAGCCGACGCCGAGATCGGAGTTGTCCATCGCGAACGGCGTGTAGCCGGCCGCGGTCAGCTTCTCGCACGCCTCGAGCAGGTCGGCGAACGTGGCGATCGGCGCCTTGACGCCGGCCTTCGTGAACGCCTCGGTGTTGTAGTACACCCCGACCGCCACCAGGTTGAACGGGATGTACTCGAAGTCGCCGGAGGTCGTGCTGACCACGTTCGGCAGGCCGGGGGCGAAGTACCGGGGGTCGAACAGGTCGAGCCAGGCCTTGTTGCCCGAGACGTACGGATTCGGTTGCTGCAGGGCTTCGGTGAGCGGGTGGATCATGTGCGGCTCGTGCGCAGCCTGGCTGAAGACCAGCTCCGGCGCGCTACCGGCCGACAGCTGTGTGGCCAGCGTCTGCTTGAACTCCTTCAGCGGCAGGACGACGGTCTTGATCGAGATGTCCGGCTCGTCGGCCTGGAAGCGGGCGATCAGGTCCTCCCACGGCTTGCCGAAGCTGGCACCGTTGGAGTTCCACTGGTTGGGCCCGGCCAGGGTGATCTGCAGGCCGGACCCGCCGCCGCTGTCCGAGGAGCAGCCGCTGAGGCCCAGGCCGCCGGCCAGCGCTGTACCGAGCGAGCCGAGGAGCAGCGTCCGCCGGCTGAGTGGGGTCGGAACGGGAGACATGTCGAGGTCCTCTCGAGGGATCTGGTGATCATTTGCCGGTGCCGGGCAGTCCGCCCTGCACCCCGGCCAGGAACCACTTGGACAAGAAGGTGAAAACGAGCAGCAGCGGGACGCTCGCCAGCGTGTAGCCGGCGAACAGCGGTCCCCAGTTGGTGGCGTTCTGGCCCTGGAAGAAGGACAGTCCGACCGGGATGGTGCGCAGCGAGTCGTCGGTGATCACCAGCAAGGGCCAGAAGAACTCACCCCAGACGCTGATCACGGTGAAGAGCGCGACGGTGCCGATCACCGGCAGCGACAGCGGCAGCATGATCGACACGAACAGCCGGAAGCCTCCGGCCCCGTCGACCTGAGCGGCGTCGAACAACTCCTGCGGGATCTGCTGGACGAACGTCCGCATGAGGATCGTCGCCAGTACGACGCTGCCCGCGATCTGCGGCAGTACCAGGACCGGCAGCGTGTTCAGCAGGTGCAGGTCGCGCATCAGCACGAACAGCGGGATCAGGCTGCTGATGTTCGGCACCATCATCAGCGCGGCGATCATCCCGAACAGGAAGTTCCGTCCGTAGAAGGAGTAGCGGGCGAAGAGGAATCCGCTGACCGACGCCAGGGCGATCGTCCCCACGATCGACAGCGTGGCGACCACGACCGACGTCACGAAGTATGGCTGGATCTGCTGCCAGGCGACCGCGTAGTTGCCGAACTCCAAGGGCCACGAGGGCATCCAGTAGCTGGCGGTGAACTGCTCGTTCGACTTGAGCGACGTCATGATCATGAACAGGTACGGGAACAGTCCGGCCAGCACGAGCACGCTCAGGGCGAGGACGACCAGTAGTTGCCCTGGGCGCCTTCTTGGCGTGGCTTCCTGGTGTTCTGCGGCCGGCTGATCGGGGACGAGGTCCGTGGTTCGGACCGGGACGCTAGTGGCTGCGGACATCACGGGCCTCTCTCTTACGGATCGCCATCACGACGCCGCTGAGCACCAGCGTGATGACGAACAGGGCGGTCGACAGCGTGGTGGCGTAGCCCCAGTCGCTGCCCTGGAACGCGACGCCGATCATCCGCAGTACCGGCACCTGGGTGGCGTTGTCCGGGCCGCCGCCGGTGACCAGGTAGGCGGCGAAGCCGTACTGCAGGACCGAGATGGTGGCGAGGAAGAACAGCAACCGGATCTGGCTCGTGAGCAGCGGGAGATCGATCGCGAACACCCGCCGCAGCCGCGAGGCACCGTCCAGGGCAGCGGCCTCGAACACCTCGTTCGGAATGTTCTGCAGCGTGGTCAGGAACACCAGGAACGGCAGGCTGGCGATCCACGGGAAGCCGATCATCAGCAACGCTCCGAGCGCGGTCCGCGGATCGCCGACCCAGTTCTGCGCCAGCGCCTCGAGACCGGCGGCCCGCAACGCCCTGTTCAGTACGCCGTTGTTCGGGTCGTAGATGAACGACCAGACGAGTGTCGTGACGACGCCGGGGAAGGCCAACGGCGCGATCAGCAACGTCCGGAAGAGGAACTGCAGCCGCTCACTGCGCAGGCTGATCACCAGCTCCGCGGCGACGAACGGAAACAGCCACATCAGCGTCACCGACGCCGCGAAGATCACGCCCAGGTTCCGGAACGACCGCCACCAGATGTCGTCGGCGAACATCGTCCGGTAGTTCTCCAGCCCGACGAACGGCGAACTGAAACCCGGCCGCCAGTCGAAGAACGAGTGCACCACGCCGCTGATCGCCGGGTAGTACTGCAGGACTGCCAGTACGGCGAACGTCGGCAGCAGCCCGAGGTAGATCAGCCACGGCGAACTCCGCCGCCCGACCCGACTGCTGCCCCGATTCCTGGCCCGATTACTGCCCGAACTACTGCGCCGCCACGGCCGCGCGACCGGTCTGACGACCTCCGTCATGAACCCGTCCTCTCCTCCACGATGCGCTGCACCTGACAAACGCTTTCCGTGGACAGGTTTGCGCGGTGTTGGCGTTTCGTCAATATGTTGAAGGACTTTGAGCGATGTTGCGGGATGGGTTAGAGTCGCTGCCATGTCAAACCTGGCTGCCCTGTCACAGCGAGAAGGGCCGCTCGCGTGCTAGCCGCGGAGCGGCGATCGCGGATCATCGCCCAGGCGCGGCGGTCCGGCGCGGTCCGAGTGACCGACATCGCCAGCACTCTCGGGGTCTCCGAGGCGACCGTGCGCCGCGACCTGGACTCCCTGGTCGCCGACGGCCTGCTGGACAAGGTGTACGGCGGGGCCACGCTGAGCTCGGCGTCGCCGGCGGGCGGAGCCGCCATCCAGCTCGGCGTCGTCATCCCGGCCGCGACGGCGTACTACCCGCGACTCCTCGACGGCATCCGAGACCGGACCGACAGCCCGGACGACCTGACGGTGAACCTGGCGCTGTCCCGCCGCCCCGCCGATCCGACCCTCGAGTCGATCGTCGCCGCCGAGCGCGAACTGATCGCCGGGCTGATCGAGTCCGGCGTCGACGGCCTGCTGCTGTTGCCGGCGCTCGGCAGCCGGCAACAGCTGAACGATGCCGTGCGGGACTACGAAGCCTGGCTGGCCGGGCTGCCCGTCCCAGCTGTGCTGATGGAGCGCGAACTGCCGAGCATGTTCCTGGCCGGCCCGAGCACGATCCGGACAGCCCACGAGCGCGGCGCGGCCGGCGCCGTCCGGCACCTGTCCGAACTCGGCCACCGGCGGATCGCGCTACTGGCGCGCACAGACACCCAGACAGCGGAGTTGGTGCACAGCGGCTGGCGGCAGGCGATCGCCGAGCTCGATCTGCCGGACGACGTGCCGTTCCTCGCCGGCAAGAGCGACCTGAACTGGGCGGGCTGGACCGCCTCCGATCTCGATGCCGTGCTGACCCAACTCCGTGAGCAGGAGGTGACCGGGCTGCTCTGCCACAGCGACGAGGATGCGCTGACCTTCGTCCGGCACGCCCGCAGCCGCGGTGTCGCGGTGCCCGGTGACCTGTCGGTCGTCGCCTACGAGGACGAACTCGCCGCCCTCGCCCACCCGGCGCTGACGGCCGTTGCCCCACCACGCCGACAGGTCGGGCAGCTCGCCGTACGGACGCTGCTCGGCCTGATCCACAACGCCGTGCCGGGCACGGTCAGCCATCTGACTCTCGACCCGCAGCTGACGATCCGCGCGAGCACGACACAACCCGCCGGGAGCTGACCTCCGCTGCGTACATGCCATTGCGGTTATATAGCTGAACGAGTATGTTGGGTGGCGTGGGCGCACCCTTCGATGTTCTGGCGGAACCGCGGCGGCGGCAGATTCTGGATCTGTTGCGTCAGCGGCCGCATCTGGTCGGAGAGCTGACCGACGAACTCGGGCTCAGCCAGCCGGGGGTGTCGAAACACCTGCGAGCGCTGCGCGAGGCCGGACTGGTTGCCGTCCGGGTGGACGCTCAGCGTCGGTGGTACGAACTCGAGCTCGGACCGTTGCGTGAGCTGGACGCCTGGCTGCATCCGTACCGGCAGCTGTGGGATCGCGCCCTGGACGACCTCGAAGACCACCTGGACACGATGCCGGACGACAATCCGGCCGGAACGGAAGGCTGACGATGGCGAACGAGACTCTGCGTATCGTCGAGGGCCGCTCGGTACTGCGGATGGAGCGGCGACTGCGGCACCCGGCCGAGAAGGTCTGGCGTGCCCTCACCGAGCCGGAGCAACTGGTCCGCTGGTTCCCGGCCTCGGTCAAGCTGCAGCCGCGTATCGGCGGCAGCGTCGAGTACTGGATGGACGGCGAACCAGGCGGCGACGGCCAGGTGCTCGAGTTCGATCCGCCGCGCGTGTTCGCGATCACCTGGAGCGGCGAGGTACTGCGGTGGGAGCTCCTCCCGGCCGATGACGGCTGCTTGCTGGTCCTGAGCCACACCTTCGACGACCGGTTCGGCGCCGCGAGCTTCGGTTCCGGCTGGACGCTCTGCCTGGACGCGATGGACCTGCTCCTGGCCGGCAAGCCGATCGACATCGAGCCGGACACCGGTCCACTGCACGACCGCTTCGTGGAGCAGCTCGGCCTGAACCAGGGTTCGGCCGAGCAGACCCCGGACGGCTGGGTCGTCCGGTTCGAGCGGCAGCTCACGCGGCCGGCCGAAACGGTCTGGCCGCACCTGACCAGCGAGGGGACCGTCACCGAGCAGTCCGAGCCGAAGGTGCTGGAGTACGAGCAATCCGGCGCGAAGGTCCGTTGGGAGCTGACCGAGGGCACTGGTCACGGCGCTCGCCTGATCCTCACCCAGACCGGCCTGAGCAGCCCCGACGAAGCACTGACAACGTGGCGCGGCCGCCTCGACAAGCTCGCGGCGGACCTACTGCAAACCCCACGTAAGTAACAAACCTCGCAGGCGTGGCATCTAGGAGAGCAAGGGGATGCCATAACGGCGACCAGGTCCGGCGCAGTGCCCGACCGATCACAGCCGATATCGCGGACCACAACCAGCGAGTTCTGGGGCTCCCGCGAACGCTGTACTGGAAGGGCACTGAGATGTTGCATGTTTCATCGAGGCCGGCGCCGCCAGGCGATGTGCCGGCACCACAACCACCACCGGCTGCGTCCATCGCGGGCCGGACAATCCGGCGAGTCATGGCTGCGCTCCTCACAGCGCCACTGATGGCGCTGCTGCTCGCAACAACGGCGTCCGCGCAGGCGGGACCGGAGCCGAGCCCGCCGGATCCGAGGCTGACCGTCACCGACGTCAGCCTGAACCGCACTGCGGTCGCGGTCTCCGGGCTCAACACCGCGCCGGTAGGGGTGCGGGTCAAGGGCGGTTTCACATCCGCCGACCCGCTGGACGCGAACATCCCTCTGGTCGCTCATCTACAGCGAACGAGCGGAACCGGGAGCCTCACGTACCTGGTCTCGGCCGATCTGCCGCGAGTGTCCGGCACCACGCAGAACGGCGAGTGGGCCGGAGTGGTGAACGTTCCGTCGACCGCCGACGGCACCTTCAAGGTGATCGGGGTGACGACGGGGCCGTACAGCATGACCGTCTACGGGACTGAGGTCGGTCCGACGCCGTTCAACGGACCAGCTCTGGCCGTCACCGGCTATCACCGGCCGAAGATCACCGCCTCGGTGTCTCCGCGGCTCGTGCCGTTCGGATCCGGCTACTCGATCACCTGGACGGTGACCGACTCGGCGACCGGAAAGCCCTACGCGTCCCGGATCACCGTGATGCTCGGCGTCGACAGCCAGTGCGTCGAGTCCCTCACCGGCGAATTCCTGCGCACCAGCTCGAGCGGGACGGTCACCAAGGCGTATCCGGCGTCGGCAGCGGCAGGCGTCAACTGCCTCCGGATCGCCGGCAAACCGTTGGACATCGCCGGTCTGGGCGTCGTCGTCACCCGGCCCGGGATCGTCTCGGCCGCACCGTCGGCGACGAGCGCGAAGGTCGGCACGATCGTGCCGGTCAACGGCAACGTGCTCGGTTCCCCGGCAGGCTGCAAGGTGCTGCTGCAGCGCTTGTACGGCGCGACGCAATGGCGTGCTGTGAGCACGGCTGCGGTCCGGCAGAGCGGGCGGTTCACGGTGTCCGCGCAGCCGGCGTACAACGGTCTGATCCCGTACCGGGTCTACTTCCCGACCTGCTACAACTTCCACTCAGGCGTCAGCAAGGTCTTCTACATCCGCGGCCTCTGAGCAGTCGTACGACGAGCGCCCGGCGACCAGTTCCTTGGCCGCCGGGCGTCCGTTGCTCAGAACGATCCGATCCGCTGTCCGCCTGCGTCGATCACGATGAAGCGAAGTACCTCGTCGTGGCGGCCGTCGCGTAGCCAGTGGGTGAGGGCGAGGTGGGCTGTCGGCGGCATCTGCAGGTCCGACGGATCCATCGTCAGGTCGAACCATTTGAGGTCCCCCTCGGCGCACTCGACGGGAACTGGCGCGTCGGGCTGAAGCGTGGCGGTGAAGTAGTAGGTGTGGCGCAGCTCGGCACCGGTGTCTCTGAGTGCGACGTACCGCAGGGCCAGATTCTCGATCTGGTCAGGAGCCACTCCGATCTCCTCTTCCATCTCGCGAAGGACACCGGCCGTCGGGTCTTCGATCTCGCCGGGCTCGAGGTGACCGCCGATACCCACCCAGGAGTCGTCGATCGCGCGCGAGCCCCTTCGGTAGAGCAGCAGGACCTGGCCGTCGCGGACGAGGAACACCGAGGTCATCAGCCGGCTCGATCTCAACGCCACCCGCGGGACGCTACACGACCGGACTGGAGCGTCCTGTATCCGAATGGGCTTGCGGGAAGTGGGCACGGGTTGTTGAAGAGGAATCACGGGAAGGAGGACAGTACGTGACCGCCGATCAGCAGGACGTCAAGGTCAGCGTCATCTACTACTCGTCCACGGGGACGATCGCGGAGCTTGCGCGAACGATTGCCGAGTACGCCGAGAAGGCCGGCGCGACGGTACGCCTGCGCAAGGTGCGTGAACTGGCGCCACCCAAGGCCGTCGACTCCAACCCCGACTGGCGAGCGAACCTCGACGACACGGCCGATGTCGAGGAGGCAGTCCCGGACGACGTCGTCTGGGCGGACGCCGTCGTCTTCGGCTCCCCCACCCGCTTCGGCAATGTCGCAGCGCAACTGAAGCAGTACATGGACACCCTGGGCCCGCAGTGGGAGAAGGGGCAGCTCGCCGACAAGGTCTACAGCGGATTCACCTCGTCGCAAACCGAGCACGGCGGCCAGGAGTCGACGTTGCTCGCGCTGTACAACACCGTCTACCACTGGGGCGGCGTCGTCGTACCGCCCGGCTATACCGACCCGTCCAAGTTCGAGGACGGCAACCCGTACGGGACGTCGCACGTGTCCGCACGCGGTGCGGTGGACAACACGGCCCGCATCGCCGCCGCAGTCCAGGCAGAGCGCGTTGTCCGGATCGCGGCTGCGTTGAGGTGACAGTCCCCCCGATCGACAGGAGGTACCGATGCTTGCCATGGTCATCGATCCCGAAACAATCCCGCCGACGCCCGCGCCCCCGGATCCCGAGCCCCCGGTCCCGCCGCAGCCGGAACCGCCCGACCCACCGCAACCGACCGAGCCCCCGCCGCCACCCACCGAACCCGCACCCATCTGACGCCCCGATCCGCACCGCAGGGGCCCTCCTCCTCCGCATGGTTTCTGGTGCCGGTGGGTACCAAGCACCGCGAATCAGGAGGCGAAGGAGCATGGACCTCGAGCTGATCGGTCCGGCTGAAAAGTTCCCGCGGGCAACCCTCGTCGACCCGCCGTCAGCCGGCTACATCCACCTCGCCGCGGCCGTCGAGCCGCCGTCGGGACGAGCGCCGTTCACCCGCACCAGCGAGGACAAGGCGCAACTGCTCAAACAGTTGAAAGGTATGGCCGTCGACCTCGGCGACCACGCCGACGTGGACCGAGTGACGGTGTACGACGCAGTCGTCGTACCACCACCTGCCGGATACGCCAGGCGGCACGGGGTCCATCACGCACGGTACGACGTCGTGGTGCTGATCGAGACCACAACGCCGGAAGCGATCGGACCAGTGCAGGAATCCGAGCAGTACCGGATCCTGCACGACGCCCTGGTGGCCGCTTCGACCGACCTGCACGTCATGGGTGCACGGTGTACGAAGTCACTCGGCGACGTCAACAAGTCACGACCCGGGTTGTTCCTGTTCAACTACTTCGTTGCCGAGGACACCGATATCGCGCTGGCGTTGTGGGAGCATCTCGCCGGCTGGTACAAGAAGCAGACCGGTCTGGACAACTCCACGCTGCTCCAGCCGATCGACAAGGCCGACTATGTCTTCGTGAACCACGCACGCTGGGACTACGGCGTACCGCGACTGCTGCTCCAGCAGCTCATCAAGCCGAGCTTCCGCAGCTACGTCCTGACCAACCTGCTCGTGAACCGCACCGGAGCGATGCCGCTGCTGTACCACCTCGCATGACCCGTTGAGCATTCACCCGTTGGTGTCTGACAGGAAGCGGCGTGGATCGCCGGCCGCGCTGGCGGTTGAGGCCAGCCAGGCGTGCAGACCGTCCGGATCGCGGCGTTCCAGTTCGTCCAGGCAACGCTGACGCGCCATTACCACGCGCAGGCGTGCTTCGGCGGACGGTGCGCGGTTCAGCTCGTCGTAGCTCTGGATCCACTCGCGGCACAGGTCGTCGGTGCTGACGACGTTCCGCTGCCGCTCCGGCGACGGACGATCCCGGCGGAGCCGCCCGCAATACCAAGCGACCGCCTGTGGCGAACTCGCCAGCATCACAGTTGGGATGACCAATGCCCCGGCGTTCAGGAACACCGCTGTCGCGAGCGTCGCGATGATCGCGAGACAGACGGCGAAAGCCATGGGTGCCGTTCGCGTACGGAGCGCCTTTCGACGGTCTGCAGAGTCGGCCTCGACGTACAGGGACAGCCAGATCAGGGCCGTCAGGATCGCGCAGATCAACCAGACCCGGAGCGGCAGCGTCACCAGGCCCGCCGCGAGACCGAGTGCGATCCAGAGACCGACCATCAGCTGCCAGATCCGGCGGTACGCGCGCATGATCCTCACTCCAGTGGCTCGACGCGAAACTTCCCGCTGTCCTCGACCAACAGGACGCCTTCCCCCGGGCTGAGCGGCGCGACGGAGCGGCCGGTCAGCCCGAGTACGGCGGCCTCGTTCGTCGGGCTGTGTCCGACGACGAGCGCTCGCCCGCCGTCGGGCAGTCCGTTCACCAGCTGTCGCAGCGCCACGCCCAGCAGCCACGACTCACGCTCCACCAGGTCCGGGTCGACCACCCGCATCGCTTCGACGTCTGCACCCTTCCCCACGGCGTCGGCCGCGTCGCGCCACCGGTCCTCGACCGACGACCGCAGTGCAGGGGCGTCTGTGATCGGTACGTCGACCTGATCCACCGCGCTCCGCAGGATCTCCAGCGTCTGCGTGCATCTCGCGGCACCCGTCGAGACGAACGCCGCGTACGGCGGCCGCAGCCGACCGCCGATGGCGAGCGCATCCGCCACGCCCCGCGGCGTGAGGCGATCGCCGTCGTTGTCGGTGTGCCGACGCAGCTCGACGTACCGCATGGCCCACAGGTGCCCGCCCGGCACCCAATCGAAGCCCTCCACCAGAAGTTTCGGGCCCGTGCGGCGCCCGGTGTGGCTACGGCGAACTCCGGCGGTGCTCGCAGCGCAGGCACAGTCTCGTGGTCGGTATTGCCTCCAGGCGGTGCAAGGGCAGCTTTCGCCCGCAGACCTCGCAGGTGCCGAAGGTCCCTCGGCCGAGGCGGAACAGCGCAGCGTCGATTTCCGCCAAGGCCCGCCTCGCCCCGGCCTTCAACGCGGCCTGCACCTCCGCCACCGCCGCCGGACACGGATCCTCCGCTTCGTAGGACAATCTGATCAGTTGCTCGAGCCGAAACTGACGCTCCTGGCACAACTCGCGCCGGAACCACTCCACATCGATGGCGGGCTCGTCCTGTGATTCCTTGACCGACCGCTCCTGGTACATCGACAACCTCCTGCTACGAGGTCACAAAATCCGGGCCGCTTCTTGACCGTCCGGAAGCAGACCGCTCCCCAGAGCTTCCGTGCTGTGAACCACGCCTCAGGTACCCGATCGAATTCGCCGCAACGCACATCGCCGTGTTTCGACTAGTAGCCCCGCGCAGAGTGGGTACCGGTTCCGGTAGGTGGTTCAGATGTACGACGTTGTGATCCTGGTCGAGGACGAGCTGAGCGTGCCCGATGCGGAACGCCTGGCGGAGCTGTACGCCGATGCGCCGGATCCTGTCCGGTTCCACGTGGTATTTCCCTGCGAGGACGCCAAGGCGCAGGTCGAGGCCACACTCGCGGGGCTCGCCGGCACCGAACTGTTCGGCATGGCGAGCCAGCGGTACGCCGTCCGCTCGGACGACGAAGTACGCAGAGCAGCCGACGACGCGCAGCGCGCGGTCGACGCCCAGGCAACCGCGGCGCTGGAACGCAGCCTCGGCCGCCTGCGCTCCTTCGACCGCGAGGCGGAAGGCACCATCACCCATCGGCACCCGGTCGACGAACTCGACGACTACATCCAGGCCGTCCAGGGACAGGAAGTCGTCGTGCTCACCCGCCCGCACGTCATCGCCGAACTGCTCCACGTCGACTGGTCCGCCCAGGCCCGCCGCCACCTCGGCGTACCCGTCCTCCACCTTCTCGAACAGCACCAGGACAGCCCCATCGAACACGAGACCTGATGGTCGGACCCTCAGTTGGCCGGCCGGAATCCCTTGGTGAGCGGCCAGATCGGGAGGACCAACAGTTCGAACAGGCCGCCCGGAGCCAGGAAGATCAGTCCTGCTCCCTCGTTCATGTCCAGAACACCCGCCAGGTCGAGCGGTACTCCCGCGGAGAGCGCGGCGTAGCCGACGAGACCGAGTACGGCGATCGGCCGCGGCACCAGCCGCGAGACGTACAGCAGGTAGGTCAGGACCAGACCGCCGATCCCGGTCGGAAGGTAGACGCAGAGCAGGTGATTCGGTACGACCTGCAACTGGACCAGCAGATAGACACCGCACACGGCAGACACTGCGAACTCGACGATCCTGAGGATCGGCTACCAGACCAACTGTGTGGTCATGATCGTGCATCGTCGATCGTGATCGCGATCTTGCCGCGTACTTGGCCGGTCTCGAGGTGACGCATCGCGTCCGGTACCTGATCGAGCGGGTAGGTCCGGTCAACGGCCGGTACGACCGTGCCGGCCGCGAGGTACTCCGCGAGCCGCTCGAGGTCACTACCACGTTCCTTGGATGCAAGCATCGTGAGCCGCTGACGCACGAACAGCGACACCAGCGGTGCCCGCAGACTGCGGCCGAATCCGCCGGTCCATCTGCCACCTTCCTCACCGCCGACAAGGACAGCTGTCCCGGTAGGGGTGAGCGCACGCCGAAGGCGCCGCAAGGACGGGTTGCCGCCGATGTCGAGGATCAGGTCGTAGTGATGCTGTCCGTCGGCGAAGTCGTCGCGGGTGTAGTCGAGGACATGGTCGGCCCCGAGGCTCCGAACCAGGTCGAGCTTCGCGGTCCCGGCCACGCCGGTGACCTCCGCTCCGAGCGCCTTCGCCAGCTGTACCGCGTAGCTGCCGACTCCTCCGGACGCCCCGATGACGAGCACCTTCTGGCCCGCCTGGAGGCGGCCCGCGTCGCACAGGGCCTGGAGTGCGGTACCGGCCGAGATCGGGACGACAGCAGCCTGCTCGAACGACAAGCCGGCCGGCTTGTGGGCCAGCTTCCGTTCCAGGACGGCCGCGTACTCGGCGAACGAACCCCGGGACATCCCGTACACCTCGTCGCCCACCGCGAACTTCGTCACCGCGGAGCCGACGGCGGCGACCGTCCCGGCGACGTCGATCCCCGCCACCGGGTTCTTCGGGCGGCGGAACCCGAACCCGATCACGCGCAGGAGGTAGGGCCGGCCGGCCATCATGTGCCAGGTCCCACGGTCGAGGCCGGCCGCGCGGACCCGCACGAGAACCTCGTCGTTGCCGATCTCCGGGCGGGCCGTAGGTCGGTGGCGCAGTACGTCGACCGTGCCGTAGGCCTCCTGTACGACGGCCCGCATCGTGCCGTCGACCGCCGGCGCCGTACCCCCGGTGTGGTCCGTCCGCGGATCCGCCGCGCTGGTGTGGTTCGTCATCGTTCCGGTCCCCCCTGCGTTGTCGTACTAAGTACGGCTACGGTATCGTACTTAGTACGGTTCGGCTAGCCCGACGGAAACCACGGAGGTTCGATGCCCGCGCACGACACCAGCACCCGCTCCCGCCTCAGCCGCGAACGCGTCCTGCGGGCCGCCGTCGCGGTCGCCGACGCGGGCGGTGTCGGCTCGCTGACCATCCGCTCCCTCGCCACCGAGCTCGGCGCCAAGCCGATGTCGGTCTACTACCACGTCGCGAACAAGGACGAGATCCTCGACAGCATCGTCGACCTCGTCTTCAGCGAGATCGAGCTGCCGCGGATCGGCGGCGACTGGCGCACCGAGATGGAGCGCAGGGCCGGCTCCGCCCGCGCCGCACTGCGGCGCCACCCCTGGGCGATCGGCCTCCTCGAGTCCCGCACCAACCCCGGCCCGGCGACCCTGAAGCACCACGATGCCGTCATCGGCACGCTGCGCGCCGCCGGGTTCTCGGTGCCGATGACGGCGCACGCCTACGCGCTGATCGACGCTTTCGTCTACGGATTCGCCCTGTCCGAAGCGTCCCTGCCGATCAACGGACCGGACACCGTCCCGGAGGTCGCCGAGCAGATGATGGCGCAGTATGCCGCCGAGGAGTACCCGCACCTCGTCGAGTTCTCCGTCGAGCACGTCATGAAACCCGGCTACGACTACGGCGAGGAGTTCGAGTTCGGCCTCGGCATCGTCCTCGACGGCCTCGCGCGGTCGCTCAGGACGGCAGGCTCCGCTGCAGGCGAAGCTCGTCGCGAATCACCGGCGGCACCGGCAACCGGTACTTGAGCAGCGCCGTTGCGTAGGCACCGAGCGACGAAGCGAGCGCGGCGTCGCCGCGGAGCGGCGCCGACGGATGACGGGAGCCTCGGGACACGCGATCGGCCGCCCGCGCGGACTCGACCTCGGCGAACAGATGCGAGAGCTCGCGGTCCGCGACCCAGCGCCACCGTGCCGCACGCAGATCGGGAACTGACCGGACAGCCATCAGGCATCGCCTCATAGTGCTGCGGGGGTTCCTGACAATCCATCGGAATGCCATCGCCCCGAAGCCCGTCCAGCCTAGCCCGCCCCCACACCGAAACGAAGAACCCCGCAGCCCACGCACGGTTCAGGTGAGGCCTGTGTACAGGGTCGGGCGGCGGTCGGTGAAGGCGTTGTTGTGGGGGCCGAGGCTCTTGTCGCGGGGTGTGTCGGTGTCGAGGTCTGCTGTGAGGACGACCGGGCGGGCGGTTTCGCCGTACGGCGTGGCGGCGTCGGCGAGGAGGTAGCCCGAGGCGTCGATGACCGCGCTGCCGCCGATCCAGTCGGTGCCGCGTTCGGGGCCGCAGCGGTCTGCGACGACGATGTGCACCTTGTTCGTGCCGGCTGACGCCTGGGCCTTGATCAGCTCGAGTGGGCGCTCGGTGGCGGGCCGGGGAAGGAGCGGCCAGTTGCACGGCGCCGCGATGATGTCCGCGCCGTCGAGTGCCGCCAGCCGGGCGAACTCCGGGAACTCCAGGTCGTAGCAAATCATCACCGCCACCCGGCCGGCCCGGGTGTCCACCGCGCTCGGCGGCCGGGATCCGGGGGTGAACCACTCGGCCTCGCGGCCCCACAGATGCACCTTCCGGTAGTTCTGCAGTACTTCGCCCGCGTCGACGACGACGGCGCTGTCGTAGATCCGGCCCGACTCACCGCGTTCGCAGTACCCGGCGACGAGGACGCAACCGAGCTCGGCGGACAGTGATCGCAGCAGCTGCACCGTGGGTCCGTCCAATGGCTCGGCGGCGGCCAGAGCCTCGTCCGCGTCGGCGAAACAGTAGCCGGACACCGCCTGCTCAGGGAGCACGATCAGGCGTGCGCCGGCGTCGGCGGCCTGCCGGACCGCGGCTACGGCGACAGCGGGATCCGGGCTGTCGACCCGTGCCTCGATCTGGCAGGCCGCCACGCGCACCTCCATGACCGGTTCAGTCGTCCTCGGTCGCCGTCGCCAGGACCGCCGCGGGCGCGAGGTAGCCGTTCGGGTCGAGAACCCAGCCGTCCTTCCGGGCATGCCGGACCACTTCGTCAGCCCACTCCAGCCGCACGCGGCCGTCGCCGCCGTTGACCACGAGAAGCTCGCCCGTACCTTCCTCCTCCGCGCGACCAGGGCCGGAGTCGAGCAACTGGAACGAACGCCAGGCGCCCGCCGGTACGGACAGCGAGTCCCGCGGCCCGAGCTCGACCACCTGCTCGTCGTCGCCGCGATTGAGGCGTACCTGCCAACGGCCGGCCTTCACCGTGACCACCTGGGTCTCGGCATGCCGGTGGGTCAACATGCCCTCGCCAGGAGTGGCACGCAGCCAGGCCAGGTTGAAGCTGTGCGGCTCGTGCAGCCGCGGGACCGCCCGCCGATCCTCGACCATTCCGTAGCCGATCACCAGGCTCAGCGCGGCACCGCCACCAGGCAGTGCCGAGCAGAGGAAGGGCCGCTCGATCCAGTGACGGTCGGCGGACCGGGTGACCCGCGTACCGAACTGCTGCTCGTCGAACACGTCGAGCCGATCGATCTCGGCCTGTGGCATCGGCTTGATCAGCTCGACCTGCTCGGGCACCACGTCACCGGCCACCGTGTCGATGAGGCGGTTGTCGGCGGTCAGATACAGGCCGTGGCCAGCCGCGTCCTCCAGGACGGTCGGGCCCCAGATGATGCCGCCGGTGTCGTCCTGGCCGAGCACGGTCAGCAGGATCCCGTCGTCGCTGCCGACGTTGGTGAAGCCCCGGAAGATCCACGACGGTACGGAGATGACGTCGCCGTCGGTGGACAGGTACTCGCCTTGCTTGCCGTCGGCACCCCAGCGCAGCTGATACTCCCCGTCGAAGTTGATGAACACCTCCGCCGTGAAGTGCAGGTGCAGACTGTTGACGGTGCCGTTCGGCATCCCCGCGGCGCCCAGGTTGTAGCCGTGCGGCTCCTGCAGGTTGACGTACTGCTGCGGGTTCTGCGACACGCCACTGCCGATGAAGGAGTAGTTGTCCTTCGTGTCCGATCCCGGCGTGCGGCAGTCGATGAACGCCGCCTTGCAGGGAACCCAGTCCCGCCGCAGGATCGTACGGCGCTGGACCTCCTCGGCGGGGACGATGACGTCGTGCATGATGTCTCCTTGACGAGATGCGGGGGCCGTCAGTAGATGTTCGTGTTCGGGACGGCCTGGTCACCGCGGGTGCTGTTGATCTGGGCGCGCAGAGCGAGCTCGTCGTACACGCGGATCTCGCGGACGATCCGCCCGTCCTGGACGAGGAACTGCGAAACGCCGAGCAGCTCGACGGGTTTGCCGGTGAGCGGGCCGAAGTGGTCCGCGCCGTCGTACGCGCCCTGGAACTTCCACAGCACCGCGATGCGCAGTCCGGCGTACCGCTCGTGGTGGTTGGTCTGGATGTCGCGAACCTCGAACTGCCCGGCGGGGAACGGCGCCAGCATCCGCAGCAGTTCGCGCTGGTAGCCGTCCGGGCGGACGAAGCTCTGGTCGCCGACGGTGTGCAGGAACAGGTCACGGATCATGAAGTCGTGGACCCGGTTGAGGCGGCGCTGGTTCCAGACCTCGTCGATGAACTCCAGCACCAGCTCGCACTCGGGGCGGAAGTCGTCGGGCCGCGGACCGCTGTCACCCTCGGCCAGTACGTCGGGCTTGGCGGGCTGGGTCATCGAGCCGGTCCAGCCGATGAACGGCAACTGGCGCGCGACCTCGTCGGGGTCCTGTCCGCGCTGCAGGCAGCCGGCCAGCCCGTCGCGGACGACCCACTCCTCGACCATCCGGCCGCGCCGGTACAGGCAGTTCGCGACGGTCCGGCTGCGGGTCTGGACGAGCCGGCCGTCGATCAGGTCGCGGTCGGAGGAGAACACCAGGTGCGAGCTGAGGAACGCGTCGTTGCCCCGCGCCTCCCACACCACGTCCTCGGCCTGTCCGACCCGGTGCGGGGTCTGCGCGATCCGCATCAGGCTGCCCTCGATCACGCCGTCGCGGCCGTTCGTCGTACCGAGTGCGCCGTGCACGATCGAGTCCGGCTCGTAGTTGTCGACGATGAAGGAGATGTCCCGGTTCACCCAGATGAGGTCCGTCACCTCGCGGATGAAGTCGTCCGGATCCTTGTAGGGCTTGTACGCGACTGGGTCCAACGCCATCTCTTCATCTCCTCGTCGATACCGGGGCAGGCACCGGTCCACCAACCGGCTCGGATTCAATGTATGCGTATGCACGCACAGTGCGCAAGAGCCGTCCGGCCGAACGAGAGCGTTTACTCAGCCCGCCGCCGGGCCGAGCGTGGCCCGCGGGACGTACCACGTGTCGAACACGGTGTGCTGCGGCACAGTGGCGCTGCGGCCCTCCACCCGGGCGATCAGCAACCGGGCGGCCTCGCGGGACATCTCCTCCAGGTCGTACGCCACGGTGCTGAGCTGCACGAACGCCCAGGCCGAGGAGGGCAGGTCGTCGAACCCGACCACCGACAGCCGGCCAGGTACGTCGATCCCGCGCTCGACCGCCGCGTCCAGCACGCCCAGCGCGACCACGTCGTTGCCGCACAGGATCAGCGTCGGCGGATCGCTCCGATCCAGCAGCTTCGCGGCACCGCTGCGACCGGTCTCGAAGTCGAACGGCCCGTGCAGGACGTTGCGGCTGAGCAACGTGATGCCCTTGTCCTGCAGCAGGTCGCGCACGGCCTGCTCGCGAACCTCACCCGTACTCGTGTTCTGCGGACCGAAGACCGCACCGATCCGCGTGTGCCCGAAGTCGGCGACCGCCTTGACCAGCTCGGTCACGCCGGGCACCGGATCCACGGTGACCGAGTCCGCCTCGACGTTGCGGGCGGTCCGGTTGAAGTACACGAACGGCACCTGCCGGTCCTGCAGCCGCACGGGCAGCACCGAACCGAGGATCGTCGTGGTCAGGATGACGCCGCACAGACCGTTCGCGACGACATGGTCGGCGACCGGCGCGGACTCCGACGACTCGGTGATCAGGAGCAACTCGTACCCCTGCTTGGTCAGCTCGTCGTGCATCGGCGCGATCACGTGCTGGTAGAACTGGTTGTGCAGATCGGTCACGACCAGACCGACGCGGGTCGACCGGCCCGTCGACAGCGCACGGCCGATGGCGTTGGGCGCATAGCCGAGAGCGGCGGCCGCGGCGCGGACCTGCTGCTTGGTCGCTTCCGACACCCGCGGGTCGTCGCGCAGCGCGCGCGAGACGGTCGGCTGGGACACACCGGCAAGCCTGGCGACGTCGTGACTGGTGGCCATTGCTCCTCCTCGATCTGCTCGGCTCGAACCGGTGGACGTGGGCGCAGCATAGTCACGCCTCGGACCCCCGGACCGCACGCCCGCCGCGGCCACCTGCCGGGACGCGGTCCCGGGGCCGCCTTGACGGACGATCCGCGATCTGGCTTCATTATGACATACGTATGTCAGTCCATCGAGGAGCCCGGATGCCCCGCTACCTGAAGAAGGCGACCCCCAAGACGTTCGCCGACAGCGCCCAGCACGATGTCTCCGACCGGGTCCGGTCGATCATCGACGACATCCGGGCGCGCGGGGAGACGGCGGTGCGGGAGTACTCCGCCACGTTCGACCGCTGGGAGCCGGACAGTTTCCGCCTGAGTGACGCCCGGATCGCCGAACTCGTCGACTCGTTGCCGCGACAGGTCATCGACGACATCGCCTTCGTCCAGGAGCAGGTCCGCAACTTCGCTCTCGCGCAACGGGCCTCGCTCACCGACGTCGAGGTCGAGACCCTCCCCGGTGTCCGGCTCGGCCACCGGCACGTGCCGATCGAGGCCGTCGGCGCCTACATCCCGGGCGGGAAGTACCCGCTGACCGCGTCGGCCCACATGACGATCGTGACCGCGAAGGCGGCCGGCGTGCCGCGGGTGGTGGCGTGCACGCCCCCGATCCGCGGCGAGATCCCGGCCGCGACCGTGGCCGCGATGAAGATGGCCGGCGCCGACGAGATCTACCTGCTCGGCGGTGTCCAGGCCGTCGCCTCGATGGCCGTCGGCACCGACTTCATGGCGCCGGTGAACCTGATCGCCGGCCCCGGGAACGCCTATGTGGCCGAGGCCAAGCGGCAGCTGTACGGCGAGGTGGGCATCGACCTGTTCGCGGGTCCGACCGAGATCCTGGTCATCGCCGACGAGACCGCCGACCCGTTCACGACCGCGGTCGACCTGCTTTCCCAGGCCGAGCACGGGCCGGACTCGCCCGCCGTCCTGGTGACGACGAGCGAGGCGCTCGCCGACGAGGTCGCCCGGCTGATCGACCGGATCCTGCCGGGGATGCCGACCAAGGACTTCGCCGAGCCGGCCTGGCGCGACCACGGCCAGATCATCGTCTGCGACGACATGGACGAGCTCTGGCGGGTCGGCGACTCGCTGGCGTCCGAGCACGTCCAGGTCTTCACCGCCGACCCCCGGCAGGCCCTCGACCGGATGCGCAACTACGGCGCACTGTTCCTCGGTGAGAACACGTGCGTGTCGTACGGCGACAAGGTCATCGGGACCAACCACGTGCTGCCGACGCTCGGCGCCGCGAGGTACACCGGCGGCCTCTGGGTGGGCAAGTACCTCAAGACCGTGACGTATCAGGAGGTCCTGAACGACGACAGCAGCGCCGACCTCGGACGGGTCTGCGGACGGGCGGCGCGGGTGGAGTTGTTCGAGGGCCACGCCCGTTCCGGCGACGTCCGGGCCTGGCGTCACGGCGGCGAGCAGTTCGCCTGGATCGAGGAGGTCGTCGGCGAGGGACAGCCCGCATGATCGACCTCACCGGCCGGACGGCCCTGGTGACCGGTGGCGGCAGCGGGCTGGGCGCCGCCATCGCCGAGCACCTGGTCGGCGCCGGAGCGGACGTCGTCCTGGCCGCCCGCCGGACCGCGCCCCTGGACGAGACCTGCGCCCGTCTCGGCGCCGCCGCCAGTTGTGAAACCGTGGACGTCGCCGACCCCGGCAGTGTCGACGCGCTGGCGTCCCGCCTGGCCGATCGGCAGATCTCCATCCTGATCAACAACGCCGGGATCGCCGGGCCGGTGGCGGAGCTGACGAGCATCGACCCGGACGCCTGGGACGAGGTGTTCGCCGTGAACGTCCGCGGCACGTACCTGATGTGCCGGGCGTTCCTGCCCGCGATGGTGCGCCGCGGTGACGGTGACGTGATCAACCTCGCGTCGGTGTCGGGCAAGCGCCCGCTGGTCCGCCGTACGCCGTACTGCGCCTCGAAGATGGCGGTGATCGGTCTGACGTCGACCCTCGCGTTCGAGGTCGGCCCGTCCGGCGTGCGGGTCAACACGCTCTCCCCCGGACCGGTCGAGGGCGATCGGATGGACCGCAACTTCCGGCTCGAGGCCGAGCGGACGAGTACGTCGTACGACGCCGCGCGCGCCGCGTTCGTCAACCGGGCGGCGATGGAGCGGATGGTCACGGCCGACGAGGTGGGCCGGGCCGCGGTCGCGATGCTCGCCATGCCGGGACTCACCGGCGCCGATGTCGACCTCTCCGCGGGAATGGTGGCCTAGATGGACAACCCACAACGTACGCCGCGCAGTCTCAAGGCCCGCCTGTCCGCGGGTGAGCAACTCCTCGGCGCGCTCGTCCGGATGCCGGCGGAGGACAACCTCGAGATGCTCGGGGTGGCGGGCTTCGACTTCGTCATCGTCGACTGTGAGCACGGACCGGCCGACGTCGTCGCGCTGCGGCACCACATCACGATCGCGGACCTCTACGGGATGGGCGTTCTCGTCCGCATCGGCGGAGGTGAGAGCGCACTCGCTCTCCGCGCGCTCGACCAGGGCGCCGAGGGCATCGTCGCTCCGCACGTGGACTCCGCCGAGGACGCGGCCGAGCTCGTCCGGTCTGTGCACTATCCGCCGCTGGGCGAGCGGGGGTTCGCGACGTACCCGCGGGCGGGCCGGTTCGGGACCGTCGTACCGGAGGATCACCTGCGCAGGGCCGCCGAGTCGACGCTGGTGATCGCAATGCTGGAGTCACCGGCCGCGGTCGCCGCGACCAGCGCGATCCTGCGCACACCGGGCGTGGACGGCTACCTGATCGGCGCCGCCGATCTGGGCGCGTCGTCGACGGACACCGATCCTTCCGTCGCCGAGGCGATCCAGTCCATCAGGGCGGACGCCGACGGGACCGGAACCCTGCGCTGCGACCTGGTGCCGAGTCTCGCCGCGGCGCGGGCGTCGCTCGCCGACGGCGCGCAACTGGTCGCCTACAACGTCGCTCACGTGCTGATGACTCACTTCACCGAGCTGCGGGTCGACTAGCGGCTCTCCCAGGAACGTTCGGGTTCCAGGTCAAGCCACCGCGTGACGGCGGCCGCGACGTCGTCCGGCGCCTCGAGGGTGGCGAGATGGCCCACGTTCTCCAGGACTTCCATCCGGGAGTGCGGGACGAGGTGGGCCATCTCCTCGTGCCGGTCCACCGGACACAGAGCGTCCGCCGCTGCGGCCAGCACGAGCGTCGGTACGCCGATGCGCTGCAGCCCCGGGCGCTCGTCGATCCGTGTCGCCTGGGTCGCCAGTTGCCGGCTCAGTACGTCTGCACCGGTCTCCTCCCCCATCGTGAGCACCAACTCATCGAGCCCGGGTGTTCGGTTGGGGGCATGCAACAGCACCGGCAACAGTTCGCGCTGGAGATCCTTCGCAGTCCGTCCCTGCGCCAGCTCCGCACGTTGCCGTGCCCAGCTCTCGCGTTGCGCCGTCGTGGGCGGACGGGAGTTC